>NZ_JBFUMV010000014.1:0-102112 GCF_054049175.1 Microbacterium sp. P5_E9
TCGTCGGTGATCTCTCCCGCAGGCGTGGCTGTTGGACTCCCCGCCGAAGAGCACCCCCCGAGTGCGATGGCTGCGATGACCGCGACCGCTGCAACGCTGCCGCGGGTCATCGCCTTCGTTGTGATTGCCATGACGTTCCCTTCTTGTTGGTGTGGGTGGTGGAGTCAGAGCTTGACCGCACCGGTGGCAAGCCCCGCACGCCAATACCGCTGCAGGACGAGGAAGGCAATGACGAGCGGGATGATCGCGATGACGGAACCGACCATGACCATCGGGTATATTCCCTCGACGGCGGCTGCGCTGTCGGTCTGGGTCGCCCGAGCGTTGAGCTGTGCGAGGCCGACGCCGAGTGGGAATTTGTGGTCGTCGTTCA
This sequence comes from Microbacterium sp. P5_E9, assembly GCF_054049175.1. NCBI lineage: Bacteria > Bacillati > Actinomycetota > Actinomycetes > Micrococcales > Microbacteriaceae > Microbacterium > Microbacterium sp. P5_E9. The sequence continues at coordinate 374 of NZ_JBFUMV010000014.1, forward strand.
GCACGATCAGCGGAAGGAAGTAGGCGTTCCACATCGCCGTGAGTTGGAACAAGGTGATCGTGACCAGACCCGGGGACATGAGGCGGAGAGCAATGCTCGCGAAGATTCGCAGTTCGCCGGCACCGTCGACGCGCGCGGCTTCGATCAGTTCACGGGGCACCGACTGCGCAGCGAAGATGGTCATGAGATAGAGCGCGAACGGGCTCGCAACGGACGGCAGCACGACGGCGAGCGGAGTGTCCGTGAGGCCCAGCTGACTGACGAGAAGGAAGATCGGCAGAGCGAGCACGGAGCCGGGAACCATGACTGCGCCGACGATGACCGCGAAGACCACGCGCTTGCCTGGGAGATCGAAGTGAGCGAGTGCGTACCCGCCCATGGCACACAGCACCGCGGATCCCAGAGCGGACGCGACGGCATAGACCACGGTGTTGAGCAGCCACCATCCATAGACGCCGTTCTGGTAGGCGAACAGGTGCTCGATGTTCTCCCACAGTGCGAAGACGCTTCCGAAGGACAGGCCTGGCGTCGAGAACAGCTCGGACTGCGTCTTCGTGGAGGAGATGACCAGCCAGACGAGGGGGACGAGGTAGTAGCCGAGCGCCAGGATCATCACTGCGGTGAGAAGCGTGCTGGGGTGTGCGCCGCTCAGCTTCGGCATCCGTGCCCCGGCGGTCGGCGCTGTCGCACTGGGCTGAACGCCGCCCTTTGGCACCATGGTGGCAGTCACAGTCCCCTCCGCGCCCGCCGCGCAACGACGACCTGCGCAAGGAGAACAAGCAGGATGGTGGCCACGCCGAGCGTGACGGCAATGGCTGCGGAGTACTCATATCGGCTGCCTTTCACCGCGAGGTTGTACATGTACATCGCGGGCGTGTAGTCGCTGACGATCGTCGTGGGCGCCAGGCTCTGCAGAATGCTCGGCTCGGTGAACAGCTGAATTCCGCCGATCGCCGAGAAGAACGTCGCGAGGAGGATGGCGGGGACGAGCGCCGGAAGCTTGATGCTCCACGCGATCCGGAATTGGCCCGCACCGTCGATGGCGGCCGCTTCGTACAGCTCCCGAGGAATGCTCTGCAGCGCCGCATAGAAGATCAGCATGTTGTAGCCCGTGAACTGCCACACGGAGATGTTCGCCATGGCCGGAGTGATCAGCTCGGGAGAGAGCAAGTTCGGCGCCGGCAAATTTAGTGCATCGGCGGCTTGTGCGATCAGACCGAACTGGTCTCCGTACATGTATCCCCACATCAACGCGGCCACAACCGTCGGAATCGCGTAAGGGATGAAGATGCCGAGGCGGAAGACACTCGCGAACGCAAGTCGACCGCTGTCCAGAGCCATCGAGACGCCCAGAGCGAGCGCCAGGATGACTGGGATCTGAATCAGCATGAAGAGAATCACGCGGCCGAGGCCGGCATAGAGTGCGGGGTCGGTCAGCGCGGCCAGGTAGTTCGCCAAGCCTGCGAACTGCACCCCGCCGATGAACTGGCTGCGAAACAGGCTGAGTCCCACCGCGTACCCCAGCGGAAGAATCACCGTTGCCGCGAACACGACGGCGAATGGCAGGAACAAGAGCCATCCGGTCCACTTGAGCCTGCGGTGGGCTCTGCGCCGAGGCAACGGAGGGGCCAGCTGGACGGCGGTGTCCATCAGACCTCCTTTTCATCAATCTGGTAGCGCTACCAGACTTATCATACGCAGTGGATGCAGGCTGTCAAATAACAGGTTGGTATCGAGCGGAGGGCTGCATCGTTCCATCGACTGATGAAAGGAGAATGCCGGTGGCGACGTTCGACTTCACCCCATTCCTCCAGCGCGCCAGAAAGCGCGTCACGCAGTCACTCCGCGACGGTGGGTACGCGCGCACGGAAGGTGCCGACCGCGCGGATCTGTACGGGACGGCGGCGGCAATCGGCATCCTCGCCGCGACCGGCGACCGACCCGGGGGCGGGCGCGCAATGGACCTGACCGTCAGGGTTCGCGGATGGCAGGAAGCCGACGGACGCTTCAGCGACCCGACCCACGGGGATCTCCACAGAGCGGCGACGGGGGTCGCCACCCTCGCGCTGCTCGGCGATCCGCCCGAAGTGCCGGCGTTCGCGGATGATCTCCTGGACGCCGCCGTCGCCGATTCGTTCCTCGATGGGCTGGATTGGTCCCACCCGTGGCCGGCATCTCACCAGGCTGCCGGCCTCCTCGCGATCGGGGTCCTCTCGCGGGCAGACGACACCCGTCGTCGAGCGGAGTGGCTGTCGGCCTACACGTCTTGGTTGGATGACAACGTCGACCCCCAAACCGGCCTGTGGCGGGGCGGACAGATGGGCGCCCTGACGGACGACCCGGGCCTCTTCGGAAATCTCGGCTGCAGCTTCCACATCCACTTCCTGTACACGTGGCTCGGGCGCCCCTGGCCCGTCCCGAGTGGCGTCGTCGACACGGGACTCGCGCTGTATTCGGAAACCACTGCCGTGATCGGAGCGGAGCAGACCGACTGGGGCTTTCGCCAACTGGACTGGGCGTACTCCGTCGGCCGCGCCTCAAGGCACGGCCATCGGCAGGACGAGGTGCGCAGCGCTCTGGAGGACCTCGCCGGTCGCGCGGAGGAAGCCTTCAGCCGGCCCGACGCGGTCGAAGGCGACCTCCATGTCGTTCAAGCTCGCGTTGGCCTCGTCGCCGAACTCGCGCAGCACCTGCCAGGCCTTGCGGGCCGCGACCGCCTGACCTCGATCGTCGATCCCCGGCCGTTCATCTGACCGAGCGGACACGACCGCCTTGGCGCCCCCCGACCACCACCGCGACGGCGCCCAGCGCGCACGACGCGAGAAAGATGGCTGCGGGACGGGTACTCTCCACGCCGAACGCCGCGACGATCGGCGCTGCAACGGCTCCGGCGATCATCGTGACGGCGCCCAGGAGGGATGCCGCTGTCCCGGCACGGCCCCCGTGGTGCTGCAGGGCTCCGGCCTGGAGGCAGGGTGAGAGGACCCCGAAGGATGCGGTGAAGCCGAAGAGCGGCACAAGGAACGCCCACAGCGCACCGGGCGCCACCACAGCGCTCACGATGAGGGCGAGCGCCGATATCGCGACTCCGCATGCTCCGAAAGCGACGACCGGCCGCAGACCCTGGCGATTCGTCAGCCGCGCGCTGAGCTGAGCGGCGAGGATCATCACCGCACCATGTCCCCCGAAGACCACAGCGTACATACCCCCGTCTAGGCCCAACACCTCTTGGAAGAGGAATGACGACGATGCCATGTAGCCCATCATCCCGGCCCAGAGGAGAGTGTTTGCTGCGAGCGGGAAGAGGTAGTCGCGGTCGCGGAACAGCGCCTGATAGTCGCCGATGAGGTCTTGGAGAGCCGGTGGCCGGCGCCGCTCTCGAGGAAGGGTCTCGCGCCGCGCCACGGTCGCGGAGACGATCACCAGGAGCGCACCGCCGAATCCCACAAGAATCCAGAACAGACCCCGCCACGACATGACCTGCAGCAGCATCGCCCCCAGGGCCGGTGCAGTGACCACGAAAGTTCCGTTGACGAGCTGAAGCCTGGCGAGCAGCAGCACCATGCGCGGACCCGCGGCGCAGTCTCGCACGATGGCCAGCACGATGACGGAGCTCGCCGCAGATCCCACGCCCTCCACCACACGGCACGCGATCAGGATGTCAACGGACGGTGCAAGGGCGCACCCCACTGTGGCCACGGCGTACACCGCGAGCACCGCCAGCAGGGGGCGCATGCGCCCGACCCGATCCGAGAGGGGCCCGGCGGTGAGCTGCCCGACGGCCATGCCGACGAATGCTCCAGTGAGAGTGAGCGAGACGAACTGCGGCGTCGTGCGCAGGTCCTGCTCGATCGCCGGAAACGCGGGCAGGTAGAGGTCCATCGTCAGCGGCCACAGAGCCTGCACGAATCCGAGCACGACGAAGAACGCCGCGGTCGGCGCAGCCACTGCCTGAGCGGAGCTCCTGGGTTCTTCGGTCAAAGGGGCCCCGCATCAGGGGGCGGTGTGCGAACCATCGCCCTAGCAGTCGCCGCCGAAGCGCATGACATTGCTCGATTCAGGTTCAGGTGCGTGCAGATCGGGTGGACTGCCGCTGCACGAGTACCGGCTCGAACCGCACGGGCTCCAGGTCGGTTGTGCCGGCCAGTGCTGCCAAGAGCAGGTCTGCGGCGCGGCGGCCCATCTCCGCGCTCGGCTGACTCACGGAGGTGAGCGGGACGATCGCCGCAGCTGCGAAGTCGATGTCGTCGTAGCCCACGATCGCGATCTCATCCGGGACAGAGACGCCCAGCCGAATGAGGCTCTGGAGTATGCCGAGGGCGACTTCATCGTTGGCGGCGAAGATGCCGTCCGGTCGCTCGTGCGAGGGGAGGGTCGCGATGCGGTCACCCAGCTCGCGGCCGAGCCGCACGCTGAGGGTGGATGTTTCGATGATCGTGAACGCCGCGCCTGCCGCCTCCACGGTGCGCCGGCATCCGTCTCGGCGGTCGCGCATCTGCGCGACCCGGAAGGGGCCGCCGACGAACATGATGCGCCGCGCGCCGCCTTCGAGCAGATGCTCAGTCGCAAGCGAGCCGCCGAGGACGTCGTCGAGGGAGACCGACAGATGGCGCCCGGATGGATCGCTGCGGTCAACCAGGACGATCGGCACCTTCCGATTGTCGAATCGCTCCAGCGCCGACAGGTCGTCTCCGACAGGAGCGAGCAGGATGCCGTCCAGTCGTTGCCTGTCGAAGAGTTCGAGGTAGCGCTTCTCGCGGTCGTAGGAGTCGTAGCTGTTGCCGACGATCACCGAGTACCCCGCCTTCTCTGCGACCTCCTCGGCGCCGAGGACTGCCAGTGAGAAGAACGGGTTGGTGATGTTGATGACGGCCATCCCGATCGCGTCACTGCGCCCGGCACGCAACTGACGAGCAGCGACGTTCGGCACATAGCCAAGCTCATCGATGGCCTGCTGCACGCGCGTCGCCGCACTCACGGAGACCAGCTCCGGCCGGTTCAGCGCATTGGAAACCGTCGCGACAGAGACCTTCGCGAGGGCGGCCACATCTCGGATGCTGATCTCAGCCACGTCGACCGCCCACGGCCTGCAGACTCGAGAGCAGCCGTACACGCGTATCCACCTTGTGGTCGGCGGGTCCGTGCACGATGGTGACGGCCCACGGCGTTGCGCGTTGGATCAGCACGGTCTCATTCTCGAGTGACCACGACGTCCCGCCCTCGGGCACGAGGGCGATGCCCGGGCCTCGCAGGATGCCCCGATGCTCTCGCCAGACGACCGGGGAGTGGGATCGGTGCACGAGCGACCAGGAAGCCGCCGAGGCGGTCAGTTCCACTCGCGCCACCATCTGGCCATGACTGTACACATCGAGACCTGCCTCCTGCGATCGGCGAACAGATCCGGGTGCGGCTGCCAGCATGAGATAGCCGGCGACCAGACGCCATGGCGGCCTTGCGGATGAGAACACGTCGCCGAACCCCCCCAGCTCCGTGACCGCGCTGCCTTCGCTCAACCGGATCATCTCATAGTCGATCGCATCGACGCTGACCTCGCGCCAAGCAGTCCTCATGTCGTGTTTCCTCGCCGTTCGGCGGCACTGTCGATCAGCCGCCGTGCGGCCGCGCGCAGCCACGTGCGACGGGGTTCGGACTCGAAAGACTCCACGCCGTGGCCGAGCGCGTCGTACACGACTGCCCCGTGCTCCGCCGTCGCGGGGCGCCACCAGACGACGGGATGGCGCACGCCGTCCTCAGTGTGCTCCGCGACCACCACGGCGTCGTTCCCACGTTCCAGCGACGTGTAGCGCTCGTCGTAGAGCACGAAGTCGCCGTCGAAGGCGATGACGCCGTCCGGAAGCTCGTCCGCCGGCGTGGTCTGCACCAGCGCCGCGCCGATCTGCGGGTGCATCGTGACCCCCGGAACCCAGCGACCTCCCATGATGGCAGCCCAGCGGGGGTCGTCGCGGAATGCGAGGGCAGAGGAGTGCAGGGCGAGAATCGGACGCCGTGAACGATGGTGGGCAACGATGCCGTCGACTACTCCTGCAGACTCGGGGGCCGGCAGTGCGAGGTCTCCGCTCGCGTTCAGCACGAGCAGATCTGCGGCCGGCCAGGGGGCGGTGCTCGAAGTCGTGATGGCGTGAACCTCTCCAACGGCCGCGAGCACGCTCGCCACCGCCTCGGAGGTGGCGTCCAGTGCATGCCACGGGTCGGCGTGATCTCGCGCACCGGTCAGGATGAGGATCGCAGCGGAGTCAGTCATCGATCCATGTCGAGCGATTTGGGCGGAGGCTCTCGAGCTCGTCCCACAGGTCGTCCGGAATCGTGAGGTCGAGCAGTGCGAGCGTGTTCTGAAGCTGCGCGGGTGAGACCATGCCGCAGATCGTGGAGTGTATGCGGGGATCGCGGGTCGAGGTCTGCAGCGCAGCGGCGATGAGTGGAACGCCGTGCCTCGCGCAGGCCGCGCCCATGGCGTCGATCGCGTCAAGGACCGGCATGGGCGCCGGGGCGTAGTGGTAGCGATCCGAGCCCCGCGGCCAGGAAGAGAGAATCCCTCCGCCATAGACGGCCGCGTTGACGACGCCCATGCCGGCGTCTGCCGCCGCCGTGAGAAGTTCATCGGCCGTGCGGTCGACGAGGGTGAACCGATTGTGGGTGATGAGCGCGTCGAACAGCCCTGTTTCCACGAACCGTCGCAGCAGGGTCGCCGGCCCTCCGGAGATCCCCACATGATCGGCATACCCCTCGTCGCGAAGGGTCAGAAGCACCTCGACCGGCCCCCCGGCGGCCATAGCCTCGTCGAAGGGTATGTGCTCTGGATCGTGCAGGTACAGCAGCGGGACCTTGTCTACTCCGAGGCGTTCGAGACTCTCATCGAGGGATCTCCGCATGCGGTCCGAGTCGAAGGAGTTCGTCCTGGGATCGCGATCGAGCTTCGTCTGCAGCACCACGTCGTCGGGCAACGGCCGCCCCGCCAGCGCGGAGCCGATCCGCCGCTCGCTCTCGCCGTCGCCGTAGTTGTTGGAGGTGTCGATGAAGTTGAGGGGTGAGTCGAGCATCGCGAGAACCGTGGCCACGGCATCCTCTTCTGGCACCACCAGTCCGTGCACCGGCGAAGCAGTCCCCCACGCCGCGGTGCCCACGCAGACCGGCGAGACGTTTAGCCCGGTACGCCCCAAGGGGACGCGACCGGTGGCGGTCGATACGCGTGTCATTCGAACGAGTCCCCCCCACGGAAGCGGTCGATGAGCACCGCGACCAGGAGGATGACCGCGACGATGAGGTCCAGGTAGTCGGGGTCGAAGAACTGGATGTTCAGGATGTTCGTGATGCCTGCCACGACGAGAAGGCCGAAGAGCCCGCCGATGGGATTGCCCACCCCGCCCCGGGTGATGGAATAGCCGCCGATCATGAGCGCGGCATAGATCTGGAACTCGAGCCCTGTGCCGAGGACGTTGGAGGCCGAGCCGAGCTGGCCGACGTACAGGATGCCTCCGATCGCCGCGCCGACGCTGCTGGCCACGAGCGCCAGCATCCGCACCCGCCCAACCGAGATTCCCGCGCGCGCGGCGGCCCGCGGGTCGCCTCCGACTGCCTGGACCTTCCGCCCGGACCGCGTCTTCGAAACGAACCCTGCGGCGACGAGGGTGAGGCCGATGCCGATGAGCAGCAGTGCCGGGATGCCGAGCACGGCGCCCTGCGTGAGGTTGTAGAGCGGATCGACGATGGTGGAAGGCGGCGCGTTGACGACGATCACCTGGCACAGCCCGCGCAGCAGGGTCAGCATGCCGAGGGTGACGGCGAGCGGCTCGGCACCGAAGCGGACAATGACGACGGCGTTGACAAGGCCGACAACGACACCGACGACGATGGTGATCCCCGCGACGAGCCAGGCGTTGAGACCGGTGGCGACGAGCTGATTGAAGATGACGGCCGCGAATCCGACCATCGACCCGATGGACAGATCGACGACACCGGCCAGCAGCGCGAACGATGCCATGATCGCGACGATCAACGGGATCGCGACGCTGACTCCCACGATCTGGATATTGGAGCGCGCCAGGAACGAAGGTCCGGCCCAGATCAGTCCGATGAGGATCGTCGCACCCAGCGTGATCCCGATGCTGCCGATCGGCCCCTTCACGGAGTCCAGGACTCGAGTCCGCCGCGACGGTGGCGCCTCGTCGAACAGCGTCGGCGCGATCGCGGTCATCGTGCGCTCCTCTTCTGGCGGAATCCGTCGATGCCGACGGCGAAGATCAAGATGGCACCCTGGAATACCAGTGCCCAGGCGGGGGCCAGCCCGAAGAAGGCGATGGAAGCCGGGATCGTGGCGAGGAAGCCGACGCTGAGAAGGAGAAGAAGAAGGTTCCCCTTGCCGCCGGACAGGCTGACTCCGGCAAGGATGACCGCAGCGATGACAATGAGCTGGAATCCGGCACCGGCGGCGGGTGTGAAGCTCGGGTTGACGGCGCTGAACAGCACACCCGCCACCCCGGCGATCGCGCCCGCACCGATGAAGGTGAGGAACCGCGTGCGGGGAAGCGATATGCCGCGCGCCTTGGCCGCCTGTGCGTTTCCTCCGACCGCCTTGAGCCTGCGACCCCAGCGGGTGTAGGTGAGTGCGATCCCGGTCACGACGATGATCACCACCATGGGCCAGAAGATGTTGGGGAGTCCGAGGAAGCGGCCCAGCCCGAACTGGCGCAGGCCGCTGTCGAACGGGATCTGCGCCGACGAGAAGAGCAGGAGGAGGACCGCCAGGCCACCGAAGCCGGTGGCGAGTGTCACGATGATCGGGTTCAGCTTGCCGAACACGACGATGAGGGCATTGACACCGCCCCAAGCGGCCCCGGCGACGATACCCAGGACCACAGCGAGCGGGGTCGGCCCACCGGCATTCAGCACCGTGACCGTCGTCCATGCACTGAAGATCAGCGCGACGGGCAGGCTCAGGTCGAGCAGCCCGCCGCTGATCACGACGAGCGACTGCGAGACGGCGAGGATGCCGGCGATGGATGCCGTGAAGGTGACCGCGAGGAGCGTCTGGTAAGAGAGGAAGTCGGGTCGTACCAAGGTGGTGGCGACGATGAGCAGCAGCCAAACCCCGGTGATGGTGAGTGCATCCCGAATCGTGGTGCCCGTCGGGGCCTCAGAGCGGCGCGGACGCCGGCTCTGACGCCCCGACGAGGTCGGTGCGGTCGAGGAGATGAGGGAGCTGGTCATGATCTCACTGACATGTCTCTTTCGACCGCGGGCCGAGGGTCAGGCGTTGCAGTACAGGTCGTATTCGGTCGTTCCCTCGGGGGCGTCGGCGAGGCCGGCGACCCGATCGTCGATGTTCGGGATCTGCGCTGCCTCCTCGGCGCTGACCGGGCACGGAGTGACGCTGACCGCGGCGTCGTCACCGGTGTCCTTCACTTCAGGGGCGTTGCCTGCCGCGATCTGGTCGGCGATCTCAAATGCGAAGGCCGGGTAGCCCTCGAGGAAGTACATGACGCTGCCGACGAGGTTGGGGTCGACGTTGGCGCCGGTGATGAGTCCGCCGTCCTGTCCCCAGCCCATGATGGATCCGTCGCGACCGAGCTGCGTTGCCGCCTGGAGTGCGCCGACGACCGCCTGGTCGTTGATCCCGACGACGAGGATGTTCTTCGCGTCGGGGTGGGCGGCGAGCACGCCGGGTGCATTCGCAAGCGACGTCGTCAGGTTGCCGTCGGCCTCGTAAGAGACGTAGGCGTCCTCGGCGATGTCGGGGCAGGTCTCCTTGACTGCGTCGCGTGCGTTGCCGGTGCGCCACGTGTTGATCTGGCCGGCGGAGGTGCCCTCTGCGGAGATGACGAGGTCGACGTCGCAGTTCCACTTCTCCTTCGCAAGCTCGCCCAGCCGCGTGCCGCCCTGGGTGCCGGCAGCTGCGTTGTCGACGCCGACGAAGTACCAGCCCTCCTGCGCGATGTCGAAGGTGATCACGGGGATATCGGCTTCGGCGTACTTCTTCGCGATCACGGGGTTGGCGGATGGCTGCCCATTGAACATCATGACGACGTCGACGCCCTGCTGAATGAACAGGTCGGCGTTCTTGGTCGCGGTTTCCTCGCTGTTGTCGTTGCTCAGCTCGACGAACTCCCAGCCCCGCTGCTCAGCCAGGCTTTTGGCGACGTCGCCTTGCAGCTCCTGCCAGTCGGCGTCGGGCTGCCCGCCCACGGCGAAGCCGACGGTGAACGTGTCGTCGTCGCCGGCGGCTGACGAGCCGGTGTCGCCGACGGTGCTGCAGCCGACGAGAGCGAGCGCGGCCGCCGCGACCGTCAGGATGCTCGTGCCGAGGCGGGTACGTGCGGTGAGGTGCTTCATTGCAGTGTCTCCTTGGTTGTGGGTGGTGGGCGGAGTGAGCTGTACGCGACCGCGACGGAAGCCTCCGGGCGGCGATGACGGTCAGTGAACGGTGGACGCGGTGTCTTCCGGCGTATCTATGTCGGCCGGGATCGCGCCGGTGATGAGCCCGACGATGGTCTCGGGGGTCACGTCCGCGACGTTGCGCGTGGCCACGGATCTGCCGAGTCGCATGACCGTGAAGCGATCGGCGACGGTGACGAGCTGCTGCATGTTGTGGCTGACGAGGATGACGCTCACCCCGTGGTCGCGCAGGCGCGAGATCAACTCGAGCACCTGTTTTGATTCGCGGACGCCGAGAGCCGCGGTCGGCTCGTCGAGGATGACGATTCGGCGACCCCAGATCAGCGCGCGGGCGATCGCAAGGCACTGCCGCTGGCCGCCCGACATCCCCTTGACCGACACGTTCACGGACTGAATGCCGACCTGGAGCTCCTTGAGCACCTCCCGAGCACGAGTGCGCATAGCCCGGTCGTTGACGACGTCGAGCATGCGGAGGATCACGTTCTGGGAAACGACCTCGCGGCCGAGGTAGATGTTCTGCACGGCCGACATCGTGTCAACGAGCGCGAGGTCCTGATAGACGGTTTCGATTCCGGCCTGCAGCGCGTCGGAGGGGCGGCGAAAACTCACCGGCTCGCCGTCGACGTAGAGCGTACCGGCGTCGGGAACCACAGCTCCAGAGAGCACCTTCAACAGCGTGGACTTGCCTGCTCCGTTGTCGCCCACCAGGCCCATGACCTCGCCGCGGCGCAGAGTCAGTGAGGCTCCGGCCAGCGCCACCACCGCCCCGTAACGGCGTGTGATGTTCTCCGCCTTGAGGGCGATGCCGGAATCAGCCGCGACCTGGGCTTGCCTCATGACAACTCCATCGTTGTGGTTGAAACGTTTTATCTAAAACGTTTAAATGGGAGTAAAGCACAGAGCAGTGGGGGCCTGCAACCATGAGAAGGTGGATCCTTCAAGGGCCCTCACACTTGGGCTAGATGACGTAGTCGTGTGTCAGTCGTGGGGATTGAGAGATCTGGCCCTGAGATCGGCAACGTCATCGCGATCCCCTATCGGCCGGCGCGCAAGCAGAATGAAGGCCGCCGCGGCGAGTGACACCGAGACAGTCGTGACGACGCCGAGCGGAAGAATGCTGAGCGCTCCCGCGACCCCGACCAGTGGCGCTGCGACTGCGCCGAAGCCGAACCGAACCGTTCCGAGCAGAGACGAAGCGGTGCCGGCGATCTGTGGGTACTCGACGAGCGCGAGTGTGGTGGCAGGGGGTGAGGTGATCGCCACTCCGCTGGCGATGAGGAACAACGACGTGAGGACAACCCAGAGCGGCATAGCAACGACCCCGGCAGCCAGCATCCCAAGCGCACCCGCGCAAGCGACGATGATGCCAAGCACAAGGGTGCCGCGAACGCTCCACTTCTCGGCGCTCCGCCCGGCGAGGTAGCCGGATGCCATGAATCCGGCCGAATTGACTCCGAACGCGAGCGCGTAACCGAGCGGCGATAGCCCGTAGATGTCCTGCAGGACGAAGCTCGACCCCGAGATATAAGCGAAGAGTGCGCTGTACATGAAGCCAAGGCAGAGCACCGCCCCGAGAAACACCCGATCGGAAATCAGGAGGCGGAAGTCGCCCATCGTTCGCCGGAACCCGCCGCGGATGCGCTGCTCGACACGGAGCGTCTCGCGGAAAACCAGCAGGGTGGCGATCAGGATGCCGGCACCCATCGCGGCGAGGAAGACGAACAGCCCGCGCCAGTCCGTGAGCGTCGTAAGCACTCCCCCGATCAGCGGCCCTACTACAGCTGCGAACCCGCCCATGACGGTCAGTCGACCGTAGAAGCGAATCAGCGCACCGTTGCTGTAGATGTCCCGACCGGCGGCCTGGGCGATGACCACCCCGATGCTTCCGGCGAGGCCCTGGGCGAATCGCGCCACGATGAGCATCTCGATTGTGGGGCTGACCGCGCACAGCCCCGAGGTGAGGATGTACGCGACGATGCCGACGAGCAGGATGCCGCGACGACCGAAGCGGTCCGACAAGGGACCGGCCACCAACTGCCCTCCGGCGAGCCCGATCAGGCAGGCCGTCACGGTCAGTTGCGCGACCGAGGTCGCTGCCCCGAGATCGGCGGCGAGCGCCGGCAGCGCAGGGAGGTACAGGTCCATGGAGATCGGACCGAAGACCGTCAGCAGGAGCAGGAGTACCGGCAGCACCCGGCCGAAGCCGGGACGCGCGAGTGACGTATCGTGCATGATCCCGGCCGGCCGAGCGACCTCAGGCCGGGAGAAGATCCACCTGGATGCTCCGAGGAGCGCGGAAGACCCAGCCGGTGACGGGAGTCACAGCCGCCTTGTCTCGCGTGATGTCCTTCGTACCGGCAAGCAGCTCTTCGTACATGATGCGCTCCACGTGGCGACCGAAGAAGTGCCCAGCGCAGAAATGCTCGCCGCCCCCGAAAGCCTGGTGATTCTTCTCGTTGCGTTCGATGTCGAATCTGTTCGGCTGATCGAAGTGCGACTCATCGCGGTTGGCCGACGCGATAATCGCCTCGACGACATGCCCCTGGGGGATGCTGACGCCTCGGAATTCGGTGTCCTGCGCCGGCTGTCGGCCTGTGGTCCCAATGGGCGCGATCCATCGAAGGCCTTCGAGAACGGCGTTCGGAATCCGACTCGCCGGATCCTCGCGCACCAGTCCCCACTGATCCGCTTCGAAGAGCCCCAACGCAGTGGAGGATGCCGCGTGGCCAGGCTCCTGCATGCCGCCAAGGAGGATGATCTTCACTGTCGAGAGGATGTGATCCTTGTCGCGCGGGGTTCCGCCCTCGCGGTTGGCCCAGAGCATGTGCGAAAGCATGGACTCGTCGGGCGTGCGGGACAGCTGCTCGAGCACGGGCAGAAGGACATCGTCGATCTCCCTTGCGGCGGCGTCGGAGATGTCGTAGATCGCGGGATCCTGCATCACGTTCGCGGCACCCTGCGCGAGCATCTTGAACCAGCGGACGAGCGTCTCGCTATCGACGTACGGGTCAAGGCCCATCACGTGGCGCAGGGCCTCGACACTGACAGGCTCGAAGTATTCGGTGACGAGATCGGCGCTTCCTCGGGCCGCCAATTCTTTGACGTGGCCCCGCGCGATCGGCCGAATGGCGTCTTCGATGATTTTGGTGATCGGCCGCGGCTGCAGCTTCTTGTCGACGCCTGCCCGGAGGTCATCGTGGATGGCTCCGCCCACGAGCGTGATCACCGGGTCGCCCAGAGTCCGTCGGAGAGACTTCTGCGATGAAGCCGAAACCCAGCTTTCCTTGTTCGCCAGCACTTCGGCGACATCGTCGAAGCGGGTCACCCAGTACAGGTGCAGCTGCGGCAGATAGGCCACGGGAGCGTCTTTGCGCAGCTGTTCGTAGATCGGATAGGGGTCGAGAAACAGCTGCTGGGGAGTGATGGAATCCAAAAAGCTCTGCACCGCGCTCATGTTCGTCTCCTTCGACGGATCTTGTGAAAAGGTATTAGATACTGTTCGTGTCGTTTCGAATCAATTTATCGACTTTGCGCCTCTGACGCAATGGGGCGACATTCGGTGCAGGTCAGGAACCGGCGAGTGCCCGAGAAGAGCGAAGCAAGTCCCGCAATGACACCGACGGGTCGCCCAGATCAGCTGCGTCAACAGGAATACGCGCATCGATGATGCGACGGGCCGCTCGCACGGTCTGGCTGTCATCGATTGAGACCGCGCCAACGAGCAGCCCGCCGTCGAGGTGGAACGCCACGTGCGCGGAGCGGAGGATGGTGACTCCGCTCCCCGTCATGCGGCCAACGCCTTCGACGTGAACGTGATATCGATCGGACCACCACCACGGCGAACTGCGCGTGGCAGGGTCTTTTCCTACGAGTACGGCCGCGAGCTCTTCAGCATCATGCTGCGCTGCTTCCCAGTGCTCCTCGCGCCGTCGAAGGACGCCGTCGCTGCCTAGGACTCTTGCGACGTCACCGATCGCGTAGAAGCCGTCGCCTGCGGAGTGTCGCTCGTCGACCACCACGCCGCCGTCGACGGTCAGGCCCGCGGACTCGGCCAGCTCCGTATTGGGAACGATTCCTGCCCCGACAACGACGGCGTCGACCGACACGCGCGATCCGTCATCCAGGAGCGCCGTGTACTCGCCATCGCGTTCGGCAACTTCGAGAATCGATCCCACGCGAACGTCGACACCGTGCTCACCGTGCATCTCATGCAGCCGCCGCGCGACGGATTCGCCCGCGGCGGGAACCAGCGGCACCTCGACGGGGTCGATGAGCGTCACGTGGACTCCCAGCGCACGCAGTGATGACGTYAGCTCGGCGCCGATGAGCCCGGCTCCCACAACGAGTATCCGGCCGCCTGGTCTTGCGGCGGTCTTGATGCGCTGGGCATCCGAGAAGGTTCTCAGCATGTGGACGATGGGAGCATCGTTGCCTCGAAACGGCAGCATTCTCGGGCGTCCGCCGGTCGCGAGCACCACAGCGTCCCCGCGCACCACTGTGCCGTCATCAAGCATGACGCCCTTGTCGAGCGAGACCACCGCGCGACCGCACATGACATCGACCCGCTGTGCCCGAAGCTGCTGTGGCGTGCTGAACTCGAGCTCGGCGAGCGTGGCGTCGCTCACGAATGCCGCCTTCGTGAGGGGCGGACGATCGTAGAGCGCAGGCTCTTGCTCGATCACGGTGATGCGCCCAGTGAACTCATGGCGGCGCAGGGCGTCGGCCAACGTGTAACCCGCCAGGCCACCGCCGACGATGACGACGGACTGCGGTATGCCGGTCATGACAGTGCGAGCCGTTCCACGTTCGGCACGATGAGGATGGAGTCGCCCTCCACTTCGACAACGTGCGCCGCGACGTTCTCCGTGGCGGGGGCGGAGAGGACCTTGCCGTCGCGAAGGCAGAAGCGACCGGTGTGCACCGGGCACTCCACGACGCCGCGCTCGATCCAACCGTCCGCGAGCGATGCGAGCTCATGGGAACACGTGTTGTCGAGGGCGAAATATTCGCCGGCGTCATGGAAGAGGGCGATGTCGTCGACGGTCCCGGTGACTGCCTTGGAGACGACGATGGCTTCCCCGTCGGGGACGTCGCCGACCTGCGCCACCTGAATCCTTGTTGCCACGAGATGCTCCTTTGCGTCTTGCGATATCTATCTATCCGAAACGTATCGTACACTAAATTACGACGGCATCGGAGATCTCCTTCATTCGACCGAGATCGGGCTCTTGCTGATGAGAGGAAGTGCTCCCATGACAGCAGCGCTGAAGGCAGATGATGCCGTGGTCGTGGCCTACCGGAGGACCGCGTTCGGTCGAGCGCGAAAGGGCTCCTTCGCCGACGAGAGACCAGAGGACCTCGCGCTAGCCGCAGTGCGTGGAGTGCTGGCCGACGTGCCGGCACTGGATCCCTCGACCATCGATGACTTCTACCTCGGCACGGCGATCCCCGAGGGCGCCCAGGGCGACAACGTCGCCCGTCGCGTGGCCGTCTACGCGGGCTACGACAGCCTCCCGGCAGCCACCATCAACCGTTTCTGCGCCTCCTCATTGCAGGCGACGGCCAGCGCAGCCCGCGCGATTCGCGCCGGCGACGGGAGTGTCTTCCTCGTGGGCGGCATGGAGTCTACCTCGAGCACTCCCCCGGCACCGACGAACATCTACCCCGGCTCTGAGACCGCGGCGGCGCGCGTCGATGCCCTCTTCACGTCTGACAATCAGTGGTCCGACCCTCGGGAACACGGACTCTCTCCCGACGTCTATGTCGCGATGGGCAAGACGGCCGAGCTTGTCGCCCGACTCACCGGAACCTCGCGGCGTGACCAGGACGAATGGGCTCTCCAGTCCCAGGTGCGCGCCGCAGCCGCCATCGACTCGGGCTACTTCGCCCGCGAGATCGTGCCGTACACCCGCCGCGACGGCAGCATCATCGCCACCGACGACGGGCCTCGAATCGGCACGACAATCGAGGACCTCGCCGCGCTCAGACCTGCCTTTCGCGAGGGCGGCACCGTGACCGCAGGCAACGCGAGCCCCCTCAACGACGGCGCCTCGGCGGCGGTGCTCATGAGCGCAGCGCGCGCGGACGAGCTCGGTCTGACGCCGCTCGCCCGCATCCTCGGATCGACGGCGAGCGCCGTGTCGCCCGAGATCATGGGACTGGGTCCGGTCGGGGCGACGCAGAAGCTGCTCGACCGCCTGGGACTCACGATCGCAGACATCGACATCATCGAGCTCAACGAGGCCTTCGCCGCCCAAGTGGTGCCGGTGGTGCGGCAACTCGGGGCTGATCCGGACCGGGTGAATGTTCACGGCGGTGCGATCGCGATCGGTCACCCATTTGGTGCGACCGGCGTCCGGCTGGTCGGCACGCTGATAAACGCCCTACAGGAGCGCGATGGCCGCCTGGGCCTTGCGACGCTGTGCGTCGGCGGCGGTCAGGGGATGGCCCTCGTCCTCGAGCGGGTGAAGTGACGTTGGGGACCGTCGACCCGTTCATCCTGACGCTGACTTCCGACGAGCCGGTCCTGGACTGGTTCGGTCTCACCATCCAAGAGGCACACGACGGCATCGCCGTCGTGACGCTGACCGTTTCCGCCGAACATCTGAATGGCAACCGCATGACGCATGGCGGAGTTGTCTTCGCGGTCGCCGACCAAGCCTTTGCCATGGCGGCGAACACAGTGCTGCCCTACGCCGCGACAGTGGATGCCAGCATCCAGTACCTGTCCTCCACTACTGCGGGCGACAACCTCACYGCAACCGCCCGCACGTCATACCGTGACTCGCGACGCGCCGTCGTCGACGTAGACGTGACGGTGGACGGACGCACGATCGCGCTGTTCCGTGGGACCGCCCGCGCCGTCCGGCGCGCTTGAACAACGGTCCGGTCCCACCGAGAGACCGGACCGCGAGAGCGCCTAGCTAGGCCCGCGTGCGGCCCTTCACGAACTCGCTGTCCGGAAGGTCTGTGACAGGCAGGCCGGAGGCTGCGAGGGCCTGACGCGCCTGCTTCATGAGGCGATCGGGGATGCGCGGTGCGGGTGCGCGCAGCGCTCCTCCGTTGAAACCCGCGAGCCATTCCTGGTACTTCCACCCGGTGCGGTTGATGACCGTCGTTCCGACCGATGAGCCAGTGAGGATTGCCGTGTTCGCCGCGCGCGCGGGCGCGACCTGCCACCACAGCTTCATCGCGTCCTCCCACTTCCCGTTACGGGCGAGTTCGAACGCGCGGGGAAAGTAGTCGCTCATCCAGTTGGAGTTGCTGGTGCCGGAGAACTGGAAGTCGAGCACGGACATGAGCGGGATCGTCTCACCTTCGATCGGGCAGGAGATGATGACTTCGTCGCGGAAGTGGTGGTACATCTCGAGGATCCCGCCGATGGTGGGGTAGCCCTGCTCGGCCTTGACTGCGACGATGTTCGGGATCTGGTCCAGCACCTCGCGGACGAAGGTCACCGGCATCCCGGCGTTGTCGATTCGCTCGAAGCCCCACGCGGGGAGACCGAACAGCATCACCCCGAGATCGGTCGAGTTCGACAGCTGCTTTGTGTAGTCGAACACCTCGTCGAGGGAGGTCGGCCAGAACGCGGTCGGATACGACAGCAGCACGCTGTCGACCCCCTCCTTCTCCGCCAGCGACAACGCGCGGATGTTCTCCTCGAGCGTGTTGAATGCGGCATGGAAGAACAGCTGGAAGTCCGCTCCGCCTGCTTCACGGGCGACTGCCGTCACCCGCGCATTCTCCTCTGGTGTGATGTTCACCTCGGTGACGAGCAACGTTCCCGCGTAGCCGAGCTCCTTGAGCTTGAGGATGTCGTGGCGGATCGCATTCTCGTTGACTTTCGAGAAGTCCGGCGAGAACGAGGGCAGCGTCACTGCGATTGTGCCCTTCCAGTGCTGCTTCGCCCACTCGCGTGCTTGGGTCTTGGTGTAGTCGACCATGGGATTCCTTCTCCTCACTTGCGGGTTGTCACAATGCCGGCAGGCAGCTCCGTGCCGATACCGCGCTCGCGCGCGAGATCGACAAGTGCCTCGGCGACGACGATGTCCTGCAGTCCGGCGCCGGTGGACTTGTAGATGCGGATACCGTGCTCGAGGTCAACAGCCCGCTCACCGAGCAGCACGGCGTTGAGCGATGCGGTCACCGCCTCGACATCGATGCCGGCGGCGCGCGCGGCAATCATGTCTCCGCTTCCGTGCAGGACCTCCTCCACCCCGTCTGCGACGATCAGCGCCGCTCGCGCGATGAGCTCAGCGGGAAGCTCGCGCTGAGTCGGGGTCGTCGAACCGATAGACACTACCGTCGCATCGTCGCCCACCCATTCCGCCCGAAGGGTGGGCGCCTCGTCCCGGGATCGGGCGGCACACAGCACCAAGTCGGCACCCCGAACGGCCTGCTCGGCTGAGTCGACGGGAATTACCGGGACCCCGAGGCTCTGCGAGAAGGACTCCGCGAAGGCCTCGCGGTTCTCGGGAGTGGGGCTGAACACCGCGACGGAGGCGAAACGTGTCACCAGGGAGAGGGCGGCGGTGTGCGATCGCGCTTCGAAGCCCGACCCGATTACACCGACCCGCAGCGGCCGCTTCGGAGCGATCGCTTGTGCGCCCACCGCGCTCGTTGCTGCGGTGCGCAGACCGGTGACGCGGTTACCGTCCACGAGGGCCACCAGGTCGGCCGTCTCCTTGTCGAAAAGCGAGATCAGATAGCTGACCGAGAGGCCGTCCGCGAACGACCCATTGATCGACTTCACCCCGAAGAGCCGGCCGGTGGTGGGCACCGACGGCATGACGCGCATCCACTCTCGGGTGCTGTCGGCGAAGATCCTGCCCGGATTGCGTCGGACATCCACTGGCGCGGAATACGCGGCGCGGATAGCTGCGATAGCGCTCGGGAGGTCCGATAGCTGCGCGACGTCCTCATCGGTGAGGAACAGGGCCGGGCGTGCAGGCGGTCGGGGTTCCGTGCTCACGTGGGTCACTCCTTCGTGATTGTTCTCACCGGTGCATGGGCTGGCCATTCTGCACGGTACGTTTCGTATCTATTGTGACTATACTCCTGAGCGAAGCGCATTTCGACGAGGGGATGAAGAATTGACTATCGCGACCGTGAACCCGGCGACCGGCAGGGTGGAGATCCTCATCGATGCGCACTCCCCGAAAGAGGTTGAGCAGCGCATCACCGAGGCGGCGGAGGCGGGGAAACGCCTTCGCGAGACGAGCATCGCGCAGCGCGCCGAATGGATGCGGGCAGCGGCCGCCATCCTCGACGGCGATGCGGAGGGCCTCGGAGAGCTCATCACGATCGAGATGGGAAAGCCGATCGCCCAGTCGGTCGCCGAGGTGCGCAAGTGCGCGAAGGCCATGCGCTTCTACGCAGACAACAGCGAGGAATTTCTCGCAGATCTCCCACTCGATGACCCCACCAGCGTCAACGCGTCACGCGCGTGGACTCGATATGAGCCGCTCGGCGTAATCCTCGCGGTCATGCCTTGGAACTATCCGCTCTGGCAGGTGATCCGCTTTGCCGCGCCCGCACTCATGGCCGGCAACACGGGGCTTCTCAAGCACGCCTCGAATGTGCCGCAATCGGCGCTCTTCCTTGACACGCTCTTCGAGCGTGGCGGCTTCCCGCAGGGGTCCTTCCGCGCACTCCTCATCGGTGGCGCGGAGGTCGGCGCGGTGATTGCCGACCCCAGGGTGAAGGCCGTCACTCTCACTGGCTCGGAACCGGCGGGACGCTCGGTTGCGGCGATCGCCGGCGATCACGTCAAGAAGGCGGTCCTCGAGCTCGGTGGCTCAGACCCGTTCATCGTGCTCCCCTCCGCGAACGTGGCCGCCGCCGCCGCGACCGCGGTCCGTGCGCGCATCAACAACAACGGGCAGTCGTGCATCGCGGGCAAGCGCTTCATCATCCACGATGAGGTGTACGACGAATTCGCTGCGGAGTTCACCCGCCTCATGGCGTCTCTCATGGTTGGCGACCCTCTGGATCCTGCCACGGAGATCGGTCCGGTCGCCACCGAGTCTGGACGTGACGACCTGATCGATCTCGTGGAGGACGCGCGGGCCAAAGGCGCCAGCATCCTCACCGGCGGGACCATCCCGGATCGCCCGGGCTGGTATTACGCCCCCACCGTGATCGCGGACCTCCCTGAGGACGCTCGACTCATTCAAGAGGAGACCTTCGGCCCGGTCGCGTCCCTCTATCGCGCGAAAGACAATGACGATGCGCTCCGGATCGCGAACCAGACCACTTTCGGGCTGTCCAGTGCTGTCTGGACCAATGACCTCGACGAGGAGGCCTGGTTCATCGAAAACCTGGACGCGGGTGCCGTCTTCATCAACGGGATGACTGTGTCGTACCAGGAACTGCCGTTCGGTGGAATCAAGCGCTCCGGTTTCGGCCGGGAGCTCGCTGCCGTCGGTCAGCGCGAGTTCTGCAACCTGAAGACAGTGTGGAAGGCATAGCCTGACTGCAATAGATCCGAGCATCGAGGTCGTGCGCAGGAGGGGAGCGGCCGGGCGCCATGGCGGCGAACGATTACAACCTGCTGCAACCGTTGCGTGCGCTGCTGGAAGAGCGGAGTGTGACGCGAGCGGCGGCCCGAATGCACGTTTCGCAACCGACGATGTCGACGCTGCTTGCGCGACTGCGCACTCACTATGGCGACGTCCTACTTGTCCGCCGCGGAAACCAGCACGTCCTGACCCCGCTCGGTGACCGATTGCTCGCGGCGCTCCCGCAGGTGATCGTGGAAGCGGACGAAATCTTTCGATGGCAGTCGCGCTTCGACCCAGTCACGAGCACTCGCTCGTTCTCGCTCGCKGGCGTGGACTATGCCGTCGCCCGTATCGCTCCCGCTCTGACGCGGATCGTCGAGCGCGAGGCACCCAACGTGCGATTCGAATTCCCGATAGTGGACGCGCGGCTCGTCAACGGCCTGCCGGACTCCCTGCGGGCGATCGATGCGGTGATCCTCCCCCACGGTTATGTCGTCGATCTACCTCACATCGACCTCCCATCTGAGCGCTGGGTATGTCTGGTGGATGGCGCGTCCGGCATTCCGGGAGAGCCCACGAAGGACGAACTACTCACGAGGCCCTGGGTTCAGAACTTGGCAGCGCGCGAAGGAATGAATCCGGCGCGAACGCAACTGCAATTCCGCGGCATCGACATCTCGGTCGCGGCCGTGACGTCCCATTTTTTCGTCATGCCGTCGCTTATCGTCGGCACGGACCGGGTCGCGCTCGTACCCGAGGGTATGGCCCGGCTGGCACTCGCGATGCAGCCTCGTCTGCGCGTGGTCATCCCACCGCTTGAGCTTGAGCCGATTCATGACGCCTTCTGGTGGCTCCCCGACCGGGAGCACGACGCGGAGCACATTTGGCTCCGCCAGGTGCTTACCCGCGCCGCAGGCGAGGTTATCTGAAATCCCAATAAAGGTTATGGCAAACCTGCCATTCCCTTATGGGACTCGTGCCGCGATGCTCGTGATGAGGCAAGTATCGGATTGATTCGATACGAAACGTTTTGCACACGAAGGAGTGTCTGTGAATATCGATGTCGATGTGGTGGTGATCGGCGGTGGCCCGGTCGGATCCACTGCCCTGGCGCTGTGCGGTCGAGCGGGGCTACGCGCGATCGGGTTCGAGAAGGATGCCGAGATGTGGCCGACAGCGCGGGCTGTCCACTTCGACGGCGAGACGATGCGCACCCTGCAGGGCCTCGGCATCGCGTCCCAGTTCTGGGACATTGTCATTCCGATGAAGGACATTGAAATCGTCAACGAGGCCGGCCAGGTCCTCGTGCACGCGCCGTCAGGTGGTGTGGGCGAACAGGGTTGGCCCGAGCACATCAGCTTCCACCAGCCCGACATTGAGCACCTCATCCGCGAGGTGATCGCCGACACCCCCGGCATCGAGTTGCGATGCGCGGAGCGAGTGACCGCCGTCTCGAGCGTCGACGGAGGCGTGGCGGTCACCTCGGTCGATGCCCGAGGTGTCGCGTCCACGACACACGCACGCTGGGCGATCGTCGCCGACGGTGGACGCTCCGAGACCCGGCATGCGCTCGGCATCGAGACCGAAAAGTACGGCGACGACGCTCAGTGGCTTGTCGTCGACGGCCAGCTCGTCGGTGCTCCCGGTTACGAAGCCGACATGGTGCAGTTCGGTCGCTACACCCGCCCGGCCCTTTGGCTCCGACTGCCCGGCGATCGGGTGCGTATGGAGTTCATGCTGATGCCCGACGATGACCCTCAGGAGATCGTCACCCCGGCGGCTGTTGAGCGGATCAGCCGCGGCGCCCTGCCCGCCGACAAGTTCACTCCCGACCGGCAGGCGATCTACACATTCCGCGGTCGCATCGCCCGGCAGTGGCGAAGCGGCAGCATCTTTCTCGCCGGAGACGCCGCTCACCAGGCCCCTCCCCTTTTCGGCCAGGGCCTCTGCGCGGGCATCCGCGACGTCGCGAACCTCGTCTGGAAGCTTGATCTCGTTCGTCGAGGCATCGCTGATGAGGCGCTTCTCGACACCTACGAGAGTGAGCGCAAGCCGCACGCGACCTTCTGGGTCGAGACGGCCGCGAACCAGGCGGTGTTCATCCAGACCACGGACCCGGCAGTCGCGGCGGGCCGAGACGCGTACATCGCGGCAAATCCTGGCGCGTCAGCTTTGCCACCGCCCCCGTCACTCGGGCCCGGCCTGCACGAGGGGGGCGACGGCACACGTGCCGGATACCTGGGACCGCAGCCGATCCTCTCCGACGGAACCCGACTGGACGACATGGTCGGACCCCACTTCCTTGTCGCCACAGAGCGCTCCCTTTACGACGCGCTGGCCCCTGCGACCAAAGCCGTGCTCGACGACGACGGTGACACTGTGACCCTGCTCGACCCCGCCAAGATCGACCAGCTGATCCAGACTGTCGGCGCCAAAGGGATCGTGCTGCGTCCCGACCACTACATCCTCGGTGTCGCAGACAGCGCATCCGATCTAGAACGACTGATCCACAGCATCCCCTCAATCGCGCATCTCGCAACCGCCCCCGCTGAATCGCGTTAGGAGAACACCATGTCATTCAGCCCGATCACCCACATCCGCCACTTCGACATCGCGGTACCCGATTTCGACAAGCAGATCGAGTTCTACAAGAACCACTGGGGCCTCACTGTGCAGCACGACGACGGCGACGTCGTCTACTTCGCCGCCGAAGGCTCACCGGAGCAGTATGTGACTCGAGTACGCCGCTCTGCCGACAAACGCCTCGACCTGGTCGCGTTTGGTGCAGCAGACCGAGAGTCCGTTGACGCTCTTGCGACCAACCTCGCGAGCACTGGTGTGAAGCTCATCTTCGAGCCGACCGACCTCCAGACGCTCGGCGGCGGCTACGGGTTCCGCTTCTTCGATCTTGAAGGGCGAACCATCGAGGTCTCCACGGACGTCGAGCTACGCAAGCACCGCAAGATCGAGGTGCGAGAGTCGATTCCGGTGCGCCTCTCGCATGTCGTCCTCAACTCACCAGAACCCGAGAAGATGATGGCCTGGTACGAGCGGAACCTGGGCTTCCGCCTTTCCGACACTCTGAACCATCCGCACGTCGGCGACCTGTTCTACTTCCTGCGATGCAATTCGCAGCACCACTCGATGGCCATCGCGCGAGGCCCGCACGCCTCGTTGCAGCACGCCTCCTTCGAGCTTCGCGGGATCGACGAGTACATGTACGGCAGCGGCCGGATCATCCGAGCCGGCTATCGCAAGATCTGGGGTCCCGGGCGTCACCGCGCCGGCGACAACACCTTCACCTACTTCGTCGACCCCAACGGCAACACGATGGAGTACACCACTGAGCTCGCAACCCTCGATGAGGACAGCTGGCACCCGAGCATCTTCGACGTGCAGGAGCCCGAGACCTCTGACCAGTGGGGCACCGGAGGCGACATGAACGAGTTCATCACGAAGGAAATGTTCAACGACCCCGACAACGCGAGCCTCTTCGTCGCGCCCCCCGTCTGAGTGGACCTCCATGAACTCTTTCGCCATCGTCTCTCTCGGACTCGAGGAAGGTGTTGTCCCTGCGATCGTGGCAGGGGATCACGTCTTTGACGCCCGAGTCGCCTTGCCCGCCATCCGCCGAACGGGTGACCTCTTCGCGGAATGGGATCGTAATCTCGACCTCCTCGAGGCTTACCTCGCGGCCGGAGTCACTCCCCTGGGGTCATTCGACGACCTGACGTCCTCAGGTGCTGCGCGGGTGCTGCCACCCGTGCAGCCCGTGGGCCCGGTCCTCGCCGCCGGGGCCAACTACCGTGAGCACATCATCCAGATGAGTGTCGCCCACGGCCTGGGGTCGGCCGGCGCTTCGCCGGAACGCCTCCGCCAGGAGGCCGCCGCGGAGATCGACGAGCGCGTCCGAACAGGTGACCCGTACGTCTGGACCGGCATCCCGTCGGCGGTGTCTGGCGCATACGACGAGATCCGACTGCCCGACGTGGGCACCGATGTCGACTGGGAACTCGAACTCGGAGTCGTCATCGGGCGCACCGCACATCGCGTCTCCATCCACGAGGCTCTCGACTATGTCGCCGGATACACCATCGTGAACGATCTCACCGCACGATCTCTCGTGCCCCGGGATGACATGGCCAAGATCGGCACCGACTGGTTCCGTGCGAAGAATCAACCTGGATTCTTCCCGACCGGCCCATGGCTCGTGCCCGCGCGGTTCGTCTCCAACCCCGCGGCGCTGCGAATGCGGCTGACATTGAACGGCCGGGTCATGCAGGATGCGACGACCGAGGATCTCGCGTTCGATGTGGCCTCGCTTCTCAGCTACACGTCATCGATCGCGATCCTCCAGCCGGGCGACCTCCTCATTACGGGCTCTCCCGCCGGCAACGGCTCGCATTGGAAGCGGTTCCTCACCGACGGCGACGTCGTGGAGTCGACCATCGAAGGACTGGGGTCGCAGCGCAACCTGGTCCGAGGACCGAGCGGCGCGCTTCCGCCGTGGCAGGCGGGCAGGCCGTGACGTTACGACAGAGCCAGTTCGTGCCTCCGGTGCCGCTCATCCTGGCACGCGAACTGGGACTTCTCGATGACATCGACCTTGAGGTGCATCGCACCACCGGCAGCCCCGAACAGCTCGCAGGCCTGGTCGCGGGCGACATAGACATCGCGATCACCGCGATCGACAACCTGTTCGCCTGGACACATGCCGGGGCAGATCTGAGACTCGTCGCCCAGACTGAGGCAACCACTCCGCTGGGCGTGTATGCGCGACCGGGACTCTCACGGCTCGCCGATCTCGAGGGCGGCAGATTCGCTGTGGATGCCGCGAGCAACGGCTTCTCGCTGGTCGCGCGATATCTGCTCGAGGGACAGGGAATCACCGTCGAGTACATCGAGGTCGGCGGGGTGAAGGAGCGCCTCGACGCACTTCTGGACGGCACCGTGGATGCCACGCTACTCGGACCGCCGTTCGACGCGACGGCGCGGGATTCGAGTTGCCCGCTGCTGGCCACGGTCGCTTCATCGCTGCCTGCCTTCCCCGGGCAAGGGCTGGTCGTTCGAGCAGCGGTTCTGGAATCGGGCGAGTTAGCGGTCTATCTGCACGCGCTGGAACTCGGCGTGAAGGCTGGTGAGGAATTCACGGATGCCGAGGGTGAAGCTCTTCTTGCACGTGCGGGATTCGGCGCGGCAGCCGCGACGGCCTGGGCGAGCCGCCCGCGGACGCTGGAGGTCGATCCCGCCGGTCTCGCGCTCCTGACGGACATTCGCACGCAGCTCGGACTCATGCCACCCGGCATCCGTCTCACAGATCTTCACGAGCCCACACCACTTCGTCTGTCGGTGTGACATGGTGCACAGGAGGGTTCATCGATGACGGCGGCAACCAGCGCTAGCGCCGTACTCGGATCTCCACTGAGGATCAACTCCGTGGAGCTGAAGAACCGCGTCATCCTCGGCCCAATGGCTGTGCTCCGCCCCACCGAGGATGGCCGGCCGAGCGGTCAGTCGATCGCCTTCCTCCGCCGACGCGCACAGGGAGGAGTCGGCCTCGTCTTCGTGGGCGGGGCAGTCGCCAGCGAGCGCGCATGGAACGAGTCGCCCTTCTTTCCCAACATTCGCTTCGACAAGGACGACTTCGTTCCCGACCTCGCCCGAATGGTGGACGCCGTTCAGGCAGAGGGCGCCGCGATCTTCGCGCAGCTGTTTCCGAGCTTCGGCCGCATGGGTGTTCCCCGCAATGGCGCTCAGCCGATCGCGGCCAGCGCCAAGCCCGTGGTCCTCGGCGCGGCAGGCTTCCCCGATCACGTCTATGTCCCGGGCGGGCGGGCCACCCCACCGCCGGCCCAGGCGACGGCGGAGGACATCAAGTCGGTAGAGGCCGACGTCGTCAGCGCCGCCCGTCGCGCGAAGGCCGCCGGCTTCGACGGCGTCGAGATCGGCGCTCACATGTGCTACTTCTACTCGTCGTTCCTCTCGCCTCTGTCGAATCAGCGCACCGACGAGTATGGCGGCAGCGCAGCGAACCGCGCCAGGGCGCTGCGCGACACCGTCGCTGCCGTGCGCGCCGAAGTCGGCCCCGACTACCCGGTCGGGATCCGCATGAGCGTCAACGATCACATGCCCGGCGGCCAGGGTCCCGACGGCTTCGCGGAGGTCGCCGGCCACATCGTCACGGCGGGCGTCGACTTCATCTCGTTGAGCGAGGCCAACTACGAATCTATGGCCGAGAATGTTCCATCGCGGTCCGGCAATATGTTGGCCCATGGTGAGCCTCAAGCGTTCCGGGCCGCCGTCGGCGGCATCCCGCTTTTCCTGTCGAGCACGCCGGACCCACAGCAGGCGGCAGATGCCATCACCGCCGGGCACGCCGACGCCACAATGCTTGCCCGTCAACTGCTCGCGGACCCCGACTATGCGAAGAAGGTCATCGACGGTCGCGGTGACGAGATCGTCTGGTGCGATCACGCGAACTCGTGCATGCGACGTCTGATGACAAACATCCCGGTCGCGTGCCACAAGAACCCTGAGATGGGCCGCGAGGATCCCGGGGCAAAGCGCTCGACCTCCCTGGAGAGCCTGTTCGTGTGGGCCGCGGGGAACGCGTTGCTGATGCGGATCGCAGACGCGGCGGCCAAGGCCGCCCCGAAATCGAAGCACTGAGAGAGGGGCGACGATGCCCGCCGCCGGTTACAAGCTCGTCATCCTGCTGAAGGCAGACCCCGCACTCACCGCAGATGCGTTCGCCGACGCCTGGGTCACGCTTGAACGCGAGGACCGGGTGACGTCACCCGGGATGCTGCGGTACGCCTTCGACGCCCCGATCGTCGGCCCTTCTCCCATCGAGAACGCACCCACCGCCCCTTTCGACGCAGCTGTCGAGACGTGGTGGGACAAGAAGAACAGCGCGGCCGACTGGGTCGTCTCGCGGGCCTTCGTGGAGCAGTGGCTCCCCCGGAGACTCGAGCTGCTGGCCTCGCATCCGACGGCGATCGGCGGCATCCCTCAGGTGATCTGGGAGCGCAAGGAGCCAGCCCCGGACAGCGCCGTCAAGGTCCTTGTCCTGCCGGTGGCGGCCCGACGAATGCGGTTTCAGGAGTTCGTCGACCACTGGACCGGTGAGCACGCGCGCCTGGCACTCGGCGGTCCGCATACAAAGGACCGGCTCCTGCGGCTCGAGGACACACCCGCCCCCATGCCGGCGACGTCGCGATTCGCGGCCGGCCTCTATGACGGCGTCGGTGCGATCACCTTCGCGTCGCTGGACGCAATGGCCGCGGAGTTCGGCAGCGAGTACTACCACTCCACGCTGGCGCCGGACGAGCTGCGGTTCACCAACCCGGCGGCATCGGCGGCGCTGCTCACCAGGGAGATCCCGCTGGATTGACCTGGCTTATCGCTGGTCAGAACCGATCACGCACGTGACGCTCGCGACCGTAGAGTGCGACGACGGCCAGGATGATGATCCCGTACACGATGCGGCCCTGCGCCTCGGACAAGCCCCGGCTGACGATGAGCGTCGACAGCACGGTCAGAATGAGCGCGCCCAGGGCGGTGCGGGTGAACCCGCCGTGCACGGAGCCGAACGTCGTGCCACCCACGAGCACGGCCGCGAGTCCCGCAAACAGATATGGATCTCCCACCGCCTGAGACCATCCCGCGCCGAACGCCGCGATGAAGACCCCGGCGAGCCCGGCCAGCGCCCCTGACGCCGCGAACACGAAGGTCCAGACCACTGACGTCTTCACCCGAGCGAAGTTCGCTGCGACCGGGTTCACGCCCGTGGCATAAAGTCTGCGGCCCGCACCGCTCTTGGCCAGGAAGAGCCACAGCACCACGCCCAGCACCACGACGATCGCGATGACCGGGGGGAAAGGCAGGCCGAACGTCGTACCGTTCAGCTGCGCGAGTGCGCGCAGATCCGCCGGCGGCTGACCGTTGTAATCGCCGTTGGCGATGAACATGGAACCCCCGGTAAGCATCGCACCTACCCCGAGAGTCAAGACGAGCGGCTGGATGCGGAAGCGGTGACAGAGCCACCCGACCGCGGCGCCGATGGCGCCGCACACCAGCACGACGACGAGGAATGCGAGTGAGACGGGCCACCCGAGGCGACTGGTCGCGTTGGACGCGATCATGGCGCCGAACGTGATGTAGCCCGCCACCGCGAGGTCCAGGCCCCCGATGATCACCACGAGGGTCTGCCCCATCGAGGCGAGGGCTAACAGCGAAGCGATAGCGAGTACTGCGATCGCCGCCTGTGGCCGCGCCAGAAAGGCGGGGATGGTCACCACCAGCACGGCTGAAAGGACGATCAGAACGACGACCTGAACGAACGGGGTGCGCAGCGCCCACTCGCGGAACTTGGGCCAGCCGGTGGGGGCGGGCTGGGGCAGCGTGAGCGTGCGGGTGACGCCCGTACTCGGCTCAGTCATGCGCGACTCCTTATACGGCGAGAATTCAGCAGGGTTGCTCCGACGAGAACCCCGATCACCAGGGCGAGCCCGTAGGCGAACTGCACCAGACTGGGCTGCACACCGGCCGCCGTGAGCAGCTGTTGCAGCAGGTAGATCACGAGAGCGCCGAAGAAGGTGCCGAGCAGCCCGCCCCTCCCGCCCCCCAGGGCTGTGCCGCCGAGAACGGCGGCGGCCAGGCCCAGCAGCGCATAGGTTGTGGCGAGCGACGACTGCGACGACTGCAGGAGTGCGGATAGCGCGATTCCGCCAACCCCTGCGAAGAGTCCGCCCAGAGCGTAGGCAATGACCCGCACGGCCGTTACGTTCACTCCGGAGCCGTACGCCGATACGTCGCTCTCGCCCGTCGCGAGCAGGTTCGCGACGAATGCCGTGCGCCGCAGCACGAACCACGCGAGCGCGACCGAGCCCATCGTCAGCAACGCCCCCGGAATCCAGCCGATCGACTGCGCGAGCGGATCGGACCAGTTGGGCGTCGCCGACACCGGCGACTTGGAGATCGTGATCGACAGGCCGACGAGGACGAACAGCACTCCCGTTGACGCGACCACCGGATGCAGGCGGACGACGGCGACCAGCACCCCGGTCACGGCCCCGATGGCGGCCGCGGTCCCGAGGAGGATGGGGATGGCTGCATACCAATCCCCGAGACCGGCGGGCAGCAGGACAGCGATGAACAGGCAGTTGATGAAGGTCGCGAGCGGGCCCACCGACACGTCGATGCCCCCGGAGAGGATCGACGGAGTCGACGCGAACCCGACGAGCACAAAGGGCGCCAGCGTAGCCAGAGTGGCAGGGAGTCGCTCGGGCGACAGAAAGTTGGGACTCACCAACAGGTTCACAATGAGCAGCGCGATCGCCAGCACCAGAGCGAACGCCCACGAGTGGCGTCGCAGGAGGTCGAGGAATCTGTTCACGCGGCACTCTCCGTGCTTTGACCGAAATAGGCGGCGACCACTGACGCCGTTGTGAGTCGGTCTCGCGGGATCTCAGCGAAGATCTCCTGATCACGGAAGATCAGCACTCGGTCCACCAGCTCCACCAGCTCCTCGACTTCGCTCGAAAGCATGACGACGCTCATGCCGCTCGCGCAGAGCCGGTCCAACGTGGCGTAGATCTCCCGCTTGGTCATGATGTCGACTCCACGCGTCGGGTCGTTGAGCAGCAGCACCCTCGGGTCGGTGGCGAGCCAGCGGGCAAGCACCACCTTCTGCTGGCTGCCCCCCGAGAGGCTCGAGATCGGGTCATCCTGGGTGCCCAGGCGGATGCCGAGGGAGGAGATGTACTCACCGAAGCGCTCCCTCATCCGCTTCGCGCTGATGAAGGCGCCGCGTCGGTCGTGGCGGAGGGTCGGCAGCGCGAAGTTCTCTCTAATCGACATGGACTCGAAGAGCGACTCCCCCCGGCGTTCGCGCGGCAAGTAGGCGACCCCGAGTTTGGCGCCGTTGCCCTGCCGCACGACTATGTCGGGAGCGAGAACACGCGTGACGGAGCCGCCTCCTGAGGTGATGCCGGAGAGCCGCTTGAGGAAAGCGTCCTGCCCCTGACCCTCGAGCCCCGCGAGTCCGACCAGTTCCCCCGCGCGGAGCTCGAAGTGGATCGGTGCGGCGTGCGGAACCAGTCGCAGGTCCGCCGCGCGGAGCGTGGAGTCGCCGAGCGCGTGGTCGCGCGCCGAGCGCTCGAATTGCCCAGACGTGCCGGTCATGTCCGCGATCAGCTGCGGGATAGACACTTGGGCCCGGTCTACGCTCGAGATCGTCCGCCCGGATCGCAGCACCGTGACGCGATCCGAGATCTCCTGCACCTCGTCCATGCGGTGGGAGATGAACAGGATGCCGACCCCTTCGGCCGTGAGGCGCCGCATCTCGGCGAACAGTCGGTCGCGGGTCTGCACGTCCAGTGCGGCGGTCGATTCGTCGAGGATGAGGACTCGCGGATTGCGCACGAGGGCGCGCACTATGCAGACCGCCTGCCGGTCTGAGAGCGACAGCTGCCCCGCCGGGGAATCCAGGTCGATCCCGTCCACGAGCCTGCCGAGCGTGTCAGCAGCGAGCTGCCGTTGCTTCGACCGGTTCAGCTTGCGAGTGAAGAGGCCGTCGGAGCCGAGCCAGATGTTGTTCAGCACAGACTGACTGGCGGCCGTCAGCACTTCCTGGAAGACGACCGCGATCCCGAGCTCGCTCATTCCCCTGGGACTCCGCCGAACGACAGAGACGCCGTCAAGGCGGAATTCGCCCTCGTCTGGGCGGTGCACGCCGCCGATGATCTTCACGAGCGTCGACTTGCCCGAGCCGTTTTCGCCCAGCAGTGTGTGCACCTCCCCGCGTCGAATCTGCAGGTGGGCATCCACGAGGGCGCGCGTCGCCCCGAAGCGCTTGGTCACGTGGGCGAGCGTGAGGCCGTCGCCGGATACTGCCATGCCGTCGCTCCTCATTGAGTCAGGTGCGCGTCCCTCGCGCTCATTCCAAACTAGACGTATCGTATCGAATGTGTCTAGTCTGTAGTCACGCAAACTTTTGCGCCCAGCTCAAAGAGGAGTAGCAATCATGGTGAAGTCCACTCGCTTCCGCAGCATCGGGGTCGCCGCTGCGGCCTTGGTCGCCGTCGGCGCTCTCAGCCTCGCGGGCTGCTCGGCAACGCCCACCGAATCCGGAGGCACCCCGGAGGCGGCCGAGAGCCCCACAGCTGGCGGTTGCGGATCCGTCCCGGAGATCGGCGTGACGGACCCGGGCGACCTGCTTTCGACGCTCAGCGCCGACGTCCAGTCCGGCTACAACGCGTACCCGTACGAGATCAAGGAGTCGGCCTGGTCCGACTGGAAGTCAGAGAAGGCCGACGGCTTCACCGCGGCCATCGTGGGACAGGCGCCGGCCGCCCCGTTCATCGCGACCTACCAGAGCACACTCGCCGACTCGCTCGAGGCAGCCGGGGTCGATGTTGTGCTGAACGTGGCTCCGAACGATCCCTCGGATGTGCCTGGGCAGCTTCAGCAGTTCGGACAGGCGCTCTCCCTCAAGCCCGACATCATCTTCTTCAACGCGACCGCGCCCGAGGCGGCACTGGATCTCGTTTCACAAGCGCATGATGCCGGTATTCCCGTGATCTCGATGGTGTCTCAGATCGACAGCCCGTACTCGATCTCCGTCACCTACAACAGCAACCTCCAGGCGATGGTGGGTGCGGCCGAGACGGTCAAGAACATCGGCGGCAAGGGCAGCCTCCTCGAGGTCACTGGCATCCCGGGCATCTCGAATGAGATCGCGTGGGAGGACGGCACCGAGAAGGCGCTGGCCCTCTGCCCCGACGTGACGGTTGCCGGACAGGCGCAGGGGCTGTTCCAGCCACCGGTGGCGCAGCAGGCCGTCGTGCAGTACCTCGCGACCAACCCTGCCGGCGTGGATGCCGTCCTGCAGGCGGGCACGATGGGCTGGGCGATTCGCGACGCCTTCGAGCAGTCCGGCCTTCCGGTGCCCCCCATCGCCGATATCGGCGCTTCACAGGGGTTCGCCGCGTGGGCCGCAGAGAAGCCGGACTACCCCTACGTCGGCACGTCCACGCCAGCCGTCGCGATGGCGCAGTCCGCCGCACAGGTCGGGCTCAAGGTGCTGGCCGGCGCCGGCCCCAAGGTGAATCACATCGTGTGGGCACCCGCACTGATCACCTCCGCCGACCTGCCTGAGATCGTCGATCCGTCGTGGGTGCCGGAGGACGGGACTGACCTGGCTCCCGAAGGCGTCTACTTCACCGACGCGCAGATCGCTGAGTTCTTCAACAGCCCCGAGCTCGGCCCGCAGACCACCGAGTAGGCCCCGCTAGGTGGTGCGGGGACCCCGAATCGGCCCCGCACCACCCGCGCGACACCAACCCTCGTCGAACGACTATCGATCACCTCGAAAGGATCCACCCATGAAGCTTGGACGCATCGCCCTGACCGGTCTGGACGGTGAAGAACTGCGCGTCGTCGCAGCCGAACCCGAGAACGGGCGGGTGATCGACCTCAAGAAGGCGTACGCACTCGCACTGCAGAAGGGCGGCGCGACGGTTGAGGGATCACGACACCTCGCGCACGCGACGTTCCGCGACCTCACCCAGGGAATCTCCAGCGGCGACTTCTTCCTCGACGCCGCCCATCGCGCCCTCGCGGCCGCGGACGACGCCTCGATCCCCCTCGAACAGGCGAGCTTCCGGGCAGCGATCAAGCCCCCGGTGCTCCGGGACAGCCTCACCTTCAACGGTCACATCAAGAACTTCTTCGGCAACGTCATGAAGACCACGCCTACGCGCGCAGTCTACGAGCGTCCGGGTTTCTTCAAGGGGTCGACGGCAACCCTGTACGGCACGAACGAGACCATCCCCTACCCGAGCATCACCGAGCAGCTCGATTACGAGCTCGAGATCGGGTATGTCATCGGCAAGCCCGGGCGCAACGTGACACCTGACAACGCGTTCGACCACGTTTTCGGGATCACCATCTTCAACGACTTCAGTCTGCGCGACGTCCAGAAGCTCGAGAGCCCCATCGGCATGGGCGCTCAGCACTCCAAGGACTTCGCCTACGGGATCGGACCGTGGATCGTGACTCTCGACGAGATCCCCTCGGTCATCGGACTCGAGGGACAAGTCCGCGTCAATGGTGAGGTGTGGTCGAACACGAAGGTCGAGGACTTCATCTGGACTCCGGAGGAGACCGTGTCGTACGTGTCGCAGTTCGACGGCCTTCAGCCCGGTGACCTGATCGGCTCTGGAACGATGGCATTCGGCGCCGGCGTGGAGCTGCAGCGATTCCTGCAGCCGGGCGATGTACTCGAACTCGAACTCGAGCGCGTCGGGGTGCTCCGCTCGCCCATCGCGGCCGAGAAGGAGTCCCCCACATGGTGGCCGGAGCCGCAGCCCTTCCCTTTCGAGGAGGCGTAGCCAATGTCCAGCGGACCCCAGATCCACCGCGTCGTGACGGGCCACGACGATCGCGGGCATGCCGTCATCCTCGTCGACGACATGGCCCCCAACGCGTTCTACTCCCCCACGATCCCCGGATTCGGCGCGGCCGTACCCTGGCTCACCCGCGGGCCCGTCGACCACGCCATCGACGAGGACCCGGTCGGCGAGGGCTCGCCCACGCCGACCTTCCCCCGTACGGGCGAGACTGTGTTCCGCATCGCGGAGTTCCCGCCCGACTCGGCGTACCCCGAGGACGCGCAGGAAGCGATCTTCGACGAGATCGACGGCAAAGCCGAGGCGGAAGACGGTGCCAGACATTCCGGCGACCGGCACTTCTGGTTCCACCGCACTGACTCTCTTGACTACGCGATCGTGCTCGAAGGAGAGATCACCCTTCTCGTCGACGACGGCGAGGCCACGCTCAAGGCGGGTGACGTAGCGATCCAGCGCGCCACGAGCCACGCCTGGTCCAATCGCACAGATCGCGTTGCCCGAGTGGCGTTCGTCCTGATCGGAACAGAACCCATCTCTGCTGACGAGATCGCGCGACAGCGCCGCGATCTGTCCGTACGAGCGGGGTGACTGTGATCATCGATTCGGATGCCCGCGAGGGCGAAGTGATCTGGAGCCTCGACTCCGACCTCCGAGCCGACACGAATATCGTGCGGTTCTCGAAGTTCCTCCGGAGTCGCGGCGTGGACCACGATGAGGGCTACGACGGACTCTGGCAATGGTCCGTCGACGAGCCGAACCGGTTCTGGTCCGAGTGGGCGGACTTCGCCGGGGTGAAGCTGGGCGGCGAGGCAGGGCCGGTACGCACCACGGAACCCATGCCGCGCACGCGCTGGTTCCCAGGACGGACCCTGAACTACGCGCGACACCTTCTCGACGGACACGAGGGGGTCGCGCTCATCGCCATCGCCGAGGACGGAAGCCGCAAGGAGGTAACCTTCGCCGAGCTTCGCGCACAGGTGGGCGCCTTCGCCGCCCATCTCCGGTCGGTCGGTGTCGAGGCCGGCGATCGGGTGGTGGCCATCCTTCCGAACGTGAGCGAAGCGGTCGTCGCGCTGCTCGCCACAGCATCGGTCGGCGCGATCTGGTCGGTGTGTGCGCCAGAGTTCGGTCCCGGGGCGATCTCGTCGCGCTTTCAGCAGCTCGAGCCGAAGGTGGTCATCGCAGCTCCGGGATATCGGCTCGGCGGCAAGGATCGCAATCGCGGCACAGAACTGGCGGAGGTCTTCGCATCGCTTCCGAGCGTGCAGAGTGTCGTGTGGGTCACCGGTCACACCGACGCCGCCCCAATCCCGGTCGGGCCGCCGGCGATCGATTGGGCGGCAGCGATTGCCACCGCGAGCCCGATCGAGTTCGCCGACGTCGAGTTCAGCCACCCGCTCTGGGTGCTCTTCTCTTCGGGGACGACAGGGATGCCGAAGGGCATCGTGCACGGCCACGGAGGCGCTCTGCTCGAGCAGCTGAAGCTCTGCAGCATCCACGACGACATCCGCCCGGGCGACCGCGTACTGACCATTGCATCGACTAGCTGGGTCGTCTGGAATGGCCTGGTGGCGGCGCTTGGGGTCGGGGCGACCGCGGTACTCATCGACGGCAACCCGACGTTTCCCTCACTCGACCGGGTGTGGCAGGTCGCCTCAGCTGAGAAAGTCTCCGTTCTGGGCGTTGGTGCGGGGTTCATCCACGCCTGCGGCAAGGCGGCGCTCGAGCCAAGTAGCGATCACGACCTCTCCGCACTGCGAACCGTCGCCGTGACCGGCTCGCCTCTCTCGGGAGACGGTTTCCGCTGGATTTATCACAGCGTCGGCGACGTCTGGGTCACCTCGCAGAGCGGCGGCACCGACATCGCATCGATCTTTGTCGGCGGTGTTCCGACTCTTCCGGTACGTGTGGGTTACATTCAGGCGCCCGCCCTCGGCGTACGGGTGGAGTCTTGGAACGATGTGGGCGACCCGACGCTCGGCCGTGGCGAGCTCGTCGTCACCGACGCGATTCCCTCCATGCCTCTCTTCTTTTGGGGAGATTCCGACGGCACCCGCTACCAATCCAGCTACTTCGAGACCTTTCCGGGGGTCTGGCGCCATGGCGACTTCATCGAACTCGGGGATCGCGGCATCCTGATCCACGGCCGCTCGGATTCGACCCTCAACCGCAACGGGATCCGGCTGGGGTCTGCGGACATCTACGCCRCTGTCGAAGCACTGCCTGAGGTGGCGGAGGCGATGGTGGTCGGCGCGGAACTGGGAACCGACTATTACATGCCGCTGTTCGTGAAGCTCGCCGACGGCGTCGAGGCGGCGGATGCGCGCACGGCGATCGAGTCGGCGATTCGCGCGAATCTGTCGGCGCGCTACCTCCCCGACGAGATCGTCGTGATGGCGGGGATCCCGCATACGAAGACCGGGAAGAAGCTGGAAGTGCCCGTAAAGCGATTGATCCAAGGAGCTCGACTAGACGAGGTCGCCGACCTCGGTGCCGTCGACGACCCAGCGCTGCTCGAGGACTACGCCCGGTTCGCCAGAGGTGCCGGCGTCGCCGCCGGCCACTGAGACACGCGCATGGTGTACGTTTCGTATCGCATTGACGGGCCCTAAGGTCGAAGCATGGCCATTCGCAGTGAACAAAGCCGACAGGCGATCCTTCAGTCGACGATGAAGCTTCTCGACGAACGTGAGCCTGGCTCGATGTCTGTTCAGCAGCTCTCCATCGAGCGCATCGCCCGAGAAGCGGGTGTGAGCAAGACGACGATCTACCGGTGGTGGCCCGACAAGGCAGCCGTCATCATTGACACGTTCCTCGAGAACCACATTCTCTTGACCCCGATGCGCGAGGACCTGGCGCCCATAGAAGCGCTCCGGGAGCACGTGGTCGCACTGGCAGCAGTGTATGCCGGGCACGAGGGCCGGCTGATGGCTCAGCTCCTCGCTGAAAGCCAATACGATCCAGCCACTCTCGAGGAGTTCAAGGCACAGTTCTGGCGGCCTCGGCGCGAGGTCGTGAACCGCATGATCGAGCGCGCCATCGAGGCGGGATCGATCCGTGCGGACCGCACCGCCGACGAGATCGCCGAACGAATCTACGCGCCCATCTACTTCAAGCTGTTGTTCAGGGAAGGCTCCTTCGACGCAGACACCATGCGAGCGAGCTTCGACCTCGCACTGGAAGGGATTGCGGCCCGTTAGGGATCCGGCTTCGTTCCTGGCAGCGCCGCCCCTGGCCGGCTCGTCGACCTACTGGAACACGATTGTGTGGGGGCCGTGACGGACCACCCGGTCTTCGGCATGCCATTGCACGGCACGCGATAGAACCTCCCGCTCGACGTATGCCCCGCGAGCTTGGAGCGCCGCAGCCGTCATTGTGTGGTCAACGCGCGTGACATCCTGCTCGATGATGGGGCCCTCATCGAGTTCCTCGGTCACGTAATGAGACGTTGCGCCGATGAGCTTGACGCCGCGTTCCTTTGCCTTGCGATACGGCGCCGCACCGACGAAGGCCGGCAGGAAGCTGTGGTGGATGTTGATCACGGGTACCCCGATCGCTTCAAGGAAGCCATCCGAGAGGATTTGCATGTATCGCGCCAGCACCACGAAGTCGACATTGCCTCTCAGAAGATCGACGATCCGATCCTCAGCATCAGACTTGTCCTCGCCCGAGGAAGGCACGTGAAAGAACGGCACACCAAAGGAGCGCACATCTTCAGCAGTGTCCGTGTGGTTTGAGATCACCATCGGAATGGAGACCGGCAACTCGTCTCGGCGATGACGCCATAGGAGGTCCAGAAGGCAGTGATCACTCTTCGAGGCCAGGATCGCCATCCGCTTCCGAACGGATCGGTCCGTCAGTCGCCACTGCAACCCGTGCGACCGAAGGGTGGTTTCGAGGTCCGCCTCCAGTTCCGGCATAGCCGCGCTCAGGTCCTGGCGATGGAACACGACTCGCTGGAAGAAGTCACCGCCCTCGTGATTGTCGGAGTACTGATCCAGGGCGATGATGTTGCCTCCGTTACGGGCAATCAGGCCGCTGACAGCAGCAACGATGCCCGGCTTGTCGGGACCGTGCACGATAAGGCACGCCTGATCGCGCTTCGCTTCGATGGTGGCCGTCATCGTTTCCTCTTCCTCGTGGCAGTACTCGACCAAAGTACTATACGATACGACTCGTATAGCATTGCTGGATTTCGACAACACGAAGGAGTGTCGCTCATGTCCGAGAGCGAATCTGTTCCCATGCGAACGGTCGGTGCGGTGCCGGCCTACCTCGACGTCCACAATTACTCCCTCATCTGGGGCGCTATGCGAGTCTGGGAAGGAGATGGCTGGCAGGCGGAATCCATGTCCTGGAAGGAGACCGCTTACCTCGCAGCAAATCTCATCGGGCCGATCGAACTGGTCATCTCAGGCCCTGATGCGCAGGCATTCCTCTCGAAGATCAGTATCAATGACGTATCGCGGTGGCCGATCGGACGATCGAAGCACCTGGTCATGCTGAGCGAGGACGGCCTGATCGCGAACCACACGCTCACCGTGCGTGACAGTGAAGATCGGTTCCGTACCCTGGCCAGTCCCCCATGGCCGCTCTTCCAGCAGCCGAAGTACGACTTCGACGTCAAGCTCGAACTCAACGAAATCTTCATCCTGCAGGTCGCCGGGCCTCGGTCTCTCGAAATCCTCGAGCGGGTACTGGGCAAGGACATCCGAGACCTGGAATTCCTCGATTTTGTTCCTACAAGCATTCCCGGAGTCGACACTCCCGTTGAACTCGAGCTCTCCCGCATCGGCATGGCCGGAACACTCGCGTATGAGATTCGCGGTCCTCTCGAGTCCGGACCTGCCGTCTATGACGCCGTCTACCAGGCCGGCAAGCCACTGGGTATCAAGCGACTCGGGTGGCGTACCTATGCCGTCAACCACACCGAGGGTGGATTCCCCCAGCTCGGTGTCACCTGGCTTGGGTCGATGATCCTCGATCCGGGTGTGCAGCACAGCCCATTGGGTCCGCTGCTCGCGGCCCCGATGACTGGAAGCATCGACCCTGCCGACACCCGAGCTCGCATGCGCACTCCGCAGGAAGTCAACTGGGCGTGGATGGGCAAGTTCAACCATGACTTCGTGGGCCGCGAAGCCATGGAGGCCGAAGCGGCAGACCCGAAACGCAAGACCGTGATCCTCCGTTGGAACCCTGAGGATTTGGTCGATGTGTTCGCGTCGCAGTTCGAGCAGGGCGAACCGTACAAGTTCATCGAGTTTCCGGTCGCGCCCCAGCAGCCTGCGGGCGGGCATGCGGATCTGGTGACGAAGGACGGAAAGCCGGTGGGAATCTCCTCAGCGGCGGTCTACAGCTTCTACTATCGCGAAATGATCTCGCAGACGACGATCGACCTCGCCGAGGCCGAGATCGGGAACGAAGTGGTCGTCCACTGGGGAGACTTCGGGAAGCGCATCAAAGAGGTGCGTGCCGTGGTCGAGCGCTTTCCGTACCTCGACCTCCCAAGCAACCGGGACTACGACCTGACTTCCGTTCCGTCTGGCGTCTAAGACATCCGTGGGGGCCGATGGCGTGTGTCGCCTCGGCCCTCACGGACGTCCCTGCCCTCGCGGGCATATCGGCTTAGTGTGACAAGAATCGTGGAGGTCAAAGAGCATGGCAAGGAAGCCTCCCCAGTCGGATATCGATGAGAGTCGCGTCCGCGTCACAGGACCGAAAAAGGTCGCGGTCGGCGTGCCGGCGGTGCTGCATGCGCTGCAGATCTCTTACGACCAGATGGGGGTGAGTCGCAGCGCTCAGAGCCTGCTGCGGGTCAACCAGAAAGAAGGATTCGACTGTCCAGGCTGCGCGTGGCCGGAGGAGGACAAGCGACACATCGCCGAGTTCTGCGAGAACGGGGCCAAGGCGGTCGCCGAGGAGGCGACGATCCGGCGGATCGGGCCGGAGTTCTTCGCTCAGCACTCAGTTAGGGAGTTGGAGGCGCATGACGACTGGTGGCTCGGCCAGCAGGGCCGACTGACGCATCCGATGATCCTTGACGAGGGTGCGACGCACTACCGCCCGATCCCGTGGGATGAGGCGCTCCGCGAGATCGCCACCGCGCTGCGTGGGCTGGACGATCCCGACCAGGCGATCTTCTACACCTCGGGGCGCACGTCCAACGAGGCCGCGTTCCTCTACCAGCTGCTGGTGCGCGGGTTCGGGACGAACAACCTGCCGGACTGCTCGAACATGTGCCACGAGTCATCCGGCTCGGCGCTGACCGAGACCATCGGCATCGGTAAGGGCACGGTCTCGATCGGCGACATCCACGAAGCCGATCTGCTGATCGTCGCCGGGCAGAACCCCGGCACCAACCACCCCCGCATGCTGAGCGCCCTCGAGAAGGCGAAGAAGGCGGGCGCCACGATCATCGCCGTGAACCCGCTTCCGGAGGCGGGGCTGGTGCGGTTCGAGAACCCGCAGACCGTGAAGGGCGCGATCCTCGGCGGCACCAAGCTCGCCGACCAGTTCCTGCAGATCCGACTCGGCGGCGACCAGGCGCTCTTCCAGGCGATCGGCAAGCACCTGGTCGAGTACGAGGCCGAGAACGGTGGCGTGCTCGATCACGAGTTCATCGCGGCACACACCAGCGGGTTCGATGCGTACGCGCAGGCGATGGCCGCAGTGCCATGGCGCGAGCTCGTCGCCGCGACCGGGCTGCCGGAGAAGACCCTACGGCGTGTCGGCGAAAGCGTGCGGGTCTCGAACGCGACCATCGTCTGCTGGGCGATGGGGCTCACCCAGCACAAGCACTCCGTCCCGACGCTCCGTGATGTCGTGAACGTGCTGCTCCTCCAGGGCAACATCGGCCGGCCCGGTGCCGGAGTGTGCCCGGTGCGCGGCCACTCCAACGTGCAGGGCGATCGCACGATGGGAATCTACGAGAAGCCCTCCGAAGAGTTCCTTGCTGCTCTCGACCGCGAATTCGACTTCACCGCACCGCGAGAACACGGCTACGACGTCGTCGCGGCGACCCGCGCGATGCGCGACGGGAAGGGCCGCGTATTCATCGGCATGGGCGGCAACTTCGTCAGCGCCACGCCCGACACGCTCGTCACCGAAGCGGCGCTACGCAGCACCGAGCTGACCGTCCAAGTGTCGACGAAGCTCAACCGCTCGCACGTCGTCACCGGGCGTCGCGCGATCATCCTCCCCACGCTCGGCCGCACCGACCGCGACCGGCGCGGAACCGGCGAGCAGCGGGTCACGGTCGAGGACTCGATGGGCGCGGTGCACGCTTCACGCGGCCGTCTGGCGCCCCCATCCGAGGACCTGCTCAGCGCGGTCGCGATCGTTGCCCGCCTGTGTGCGCTGCTGTTCGGAACGGATGCCGGCGCCCGGCCCGGTCCCACTGTCGATGTCGATAGGGCCGTGGAGGTCGATCGCGGGCAAGTCGAGCGGACTGCGAGTGAGTACCCCGACCGCGGCGACATTCTCGACGCGCACGCTGCCGCGGCGCGGCATCCGCACGACCCGCCGAACGCGGACTGGGTGGCGCTCGAGCACGACTACGCGCTCATCCGGCAGCACATCGCCGCCGTGATCCCCGGATTCGAAGACTTCGAGAAGTCGATCGACAAAGGCCGCAGCCTGTTTCTACCGAACGGCCCCCGTGACGAACGCACGTTCGCGACCGTCGACGGCAAGGCACGTTTCACCGCCAACGAACTCGAATATCCGCGGATCCCACGGGGCCGGCTGCTGCTGCAGACGCTCCGCTCGCACGACCAGTACAACACCACGATTTACGGCAAAGACGACCGCTACCGCGGCATCCACGGCGGCCGCCGCGTCATCATGGTGAACCCGAAAGACCTCCAAGCCCTCGGATTCACGGACGGCGAGATCGTCGACCTCGCCTCCGAATGGACTCGCCCCGATGGCAACGTCGAAGAGCGTCGCGCCGAAGCCTTCCGCATCGTCGGCTACAACACGCCCAGGGGAAACGCAGCCGCCTATTATCCCGAGACGAACGTGCTCGTGCCCCTCGACTCGGTCGCCGACATCAGCGGCACCCCTACGTCGAAATCCGTGATCATCCGACTCGAGCACCGCTGACCCGGAGGCGTGCCCTCGCGCGAGCAGTAGGAGCAACCGCCCCGACGTTCCCCCGCGGCACAGTGTGCCGCGGGGGAACTTTGGGTTGCAGTCGAAGATGGCGCCCGCAACTACCCGGGTCAGAAGCCGGCGACGCCGGCTTCGGCGACAGCGTGGTCCTGCTCACCAGAGCCGCCGCTGACGCCGACCGCTCCGACGACGACGCCGTCGCGTGAGAGAGGGATGCCGCCGGCGAAGATCGCGACCTTTCCGCCGTTGGTGGTGTGGATGCCGAAGAACTGCTGGGTCGGCTGCGAATTGTCTCCCAGATCCTTGGTGGAGATGTCGAAGGCCTTCGAGGTCCAGGCCTTGTTGATCGAGATGTTGACGCTGCCGATCCAGGCACCGTCCTGGCGGACATGGGCGACAAGATTGCCACCCGAGTCGACGACCGCGATGTTCATCGGCTGGCCGATCTCGGTGGCCTTCTTCTCGGCGGCGGCGATGACGCGGCGGGCATCTTCTAGCGTGACGCTGGACATGGTTTTGCTCCTTGTTGTGCGGGTTGAAAGTACTGTATGGGGTTGAAGACGAAAGGCTAGGCGGCGATGTACCCGTTCGGGTTGAGGACGTACTTGGTGGCGGCACCGGCGTCGAACTCGGCGTATCCCTGCGGTGCGTCGTCTAGCGAGATTGCCTTGGCGTTGACCGCCCGAGCGATGTGCACCTTGTCGTGCAGGATCGCCATCATCAGCTTGCGGTTGTAGCGCATGACCGGGCATTGGCCCGTGGTGAAGGAGAGCGATTTCGCCCAGCCGGTGCCGAGGCTGATCGACAGGGAGCCGACCTTGGCCGCGTCGTCCACCGCGCCGGGATCGCCGGTGACATACAGACCCGGGATGCCGATCGCTCCGCCCGCGGCGGTGACACCCATCAGCGAATTGAGGACGGTCGCCGGCGCCTCTTTCGCGTGCGCGCCGTGTCCTTCGCTGCGCGCCTCGAAACCGACGGCATCTACGGCGGCATCGACCTCAGGAACACCGAGCAGCTGCTCCAGCTGGTCGGGTACGGATCCGTCGCCGACATTCACCGTCTCGCAACCGAAAGACCGCGCCTGCGCGAGGCGCTCTTCGTTGAGATCGCCCACGATGACTACGGCGGCTCCGAGCAGCTGCGCGCCGGCTGCCGCCGCCAACCCGACTGGTCCGGCGCCCGCGATGTACACAGTGGACCCGACACCGACACCGGCGGTCACGGCACCGTGGAACCCGGTCGGGAAGATGTCAGAGAGCATCGCGAGGTCGAGGATCTTCTCGAGCGCCTGATCGCGATCGGGGAACTTGAGGAGGTTCCAATCCGCGTACGGCACGAGTACATATTCGGCCTGTCCCCCAACCCATCCGCCCATGTCGACGTAGCCGTACGCGCTGCCGGGTCGGTCAGGGTTCACGTTCAGGCAGATCCCGGTCTTGCCCTCCTTGCAGTTGCGGCAGCGGCCGCACGAGATGTTGAACGGCACCGAGACGATATCGCCCACCTTGATGAACTCGACGTCGGGTCCCGTTTCGACGACCTCGCCAGTGATCTCGTGACCAAGCACCAGGCCCGCCGGAGCCGTGGTCCGGCCGCGCACCATGTGCTGGTCGGATCCGCAGATGTTGGTCGCCACGGTCCGAAGGATGACCCCGTGGGGAATCTTGCGCCCGATATTCGCGGGATTCACCCCAGGCCCATCATGGAGCTCGAAGTCGGGATAGTCGGTATCGATCAGCTTTACGACCCCGGGGCCCTCATAGGCCACCGCTCTATTTCCAGACATCCTCGTCCTTCCTCTGGGCGCGCCTCGTGCTCGCCCCCTTCGAGCTTGGTCCCTCCCTTCGAGTAGTGACATCCTTCCTCAGGGTCGTTCCGCTACCCGAACGGGTAGGAACCCTAGGCTGGGTCCATGA
Source organism: Microbacterium sp. P5_E9 (assembly GCF_054049175.1). Lineage (NCBI taxonomy): Bacteria > Bacillati > Actinomycetota > Actinomycetes > Micrococcales > Microbacteriaceae > Microbacterium > Microbacterium sp. P5_E9. The sequence goes on from NZ_JBFUMV010000014.1 coordinate 44,729, forward strand.
TCCCCACGCCCGGAGAGTCGATGAAGAGCGGCACCGTCTACGCCGATGCCGAACGCGGTGTGGACACCATCCGAGGGCTCGCCGAGGTGCTGACAGCGCCGCCCACCCTCATTCCGCAGCGACTGTCGACCTTTCTCGCTCCGCTGGTCTCGCATTCGGCGCTCGTCTTCCTCGTCGCCGACGCGGCCGGAGCGCAATGCGAGGGGGCAGGCGCGGCCTCTTTCGTCGACGGCGTCTCCTTCCTCGCACTCGACGAACTGCGCCGGATGCTCGAGCCTGGCCGCACCAAGCGAGGAACGATCCCGACCGCGAGCGGTGACGTGGACGCGCTCCAGGCACTGTCGACCAACGGCGCCCTGCTCGTTCTCGCGGAGCCCGGTGGCGAGTACAGCGACGCGGCGGTGCTGCAGCTTTGGAACATCGTCGCGTTGCGCGTACAGGAGCTCGCCGATACCGCACCCCCCGACTATCTTCAGCTCGCGCGTGCGACTTCGAGCGTGCGTATGGAGGCCCTGACGGAACTCGCCGATGAATACTCCACGACACTCGAGTCGGTGCTGGCCGCCCTGCGGTCGTCGACGCTCGATGACCGCACCGCGCGGCGAACGGCGACCCAGATCGCCGCGGAGGGGATGGTGCACCTTCGCACCGCGAGCGATCGCGTCCGCACGTTCACCGAGGAGCCCGTGACGACGGCCTTCGCGCGCCTCCGTGACGACCTGCGGCCGCTGGTGCGCTATCGCGACATCGACGTGCAGTTCGTGGAGCCGCCGACCAATGGCCGCGCTTTGCCCAGCGAGATCGCGCACGGCGCGCGGGCGGTGGTGCGTGGCTCGATCCTCGCCCTCGTCGACCGGCACGACGTCAGTCGTGTGCGCGTGCAGTGGGATTGCGATGGGACGAATCTGCTCATCAATGTACGCGATGACGGACCGGGCGACCTCTCCGACGAGAGCACGCAGCTCCGCCTCGTGCGTCAGCGCGTGGTCGCCCTCAACGGCAGCCTCTCCCTCGAGGCGACCCCCGGGTGGGGTACTGAGATGTCGGTGGTGATGCCGCTGGATCCGCCGACTGCTCGCGCGGTCATGCCCAGGGAGTGGGATCTGGGCCCACGCGAGGCAGAAGTGCTGGGGCTGCTGATCGCCGGACAGCGCAACCGCGAGATCGCCACCCATCTGGGAATCAGCGAGAACACCGTCAAATTCCACGTCGCGAAGATATTGCGCAAACTGGGCGTCGGGTCGCGTGCCGAAGCCACCGCCTTCGTGCTGGCGCACCACCCGGGCGCCGCGCGAAGGTAGTCCTCGCTACGTGTTGCTGATCGTGTAGACGGAACTCTTGCCGAGCAGATACGGCGAGCAGGTCACATCCACTCGTTCTCCCAACTGTGCGGCGGCTGCGGGCCCCACATGTTCATGTGATACCAGGGCTCGTGCATCGCGGCTGTGGGCAGATGGTCAAAGCCAACGACTTCCATCGAGCTCGTGAGCTCAAGGCGGTTGCCAAACGGGTCACGTATGTAGAAGGAGAGCATGTTGCCCTCGTGGTGGCGGACCGGGCCATATTCTGCTGGACGTTTCAACACTCCTAAATGATCGAGCATCGCCCAGAATGCGAGTTCATCGACCTCGAGCGCGACGTGGTGCAGACCGTTMTTGCCCGTGAGGATGGCAATCTGATGGTGGAATTCATTTGCTCGAACAAACTGAATGAAGTAGTTGTCAGAGTTTGGCAATTGGACGAACGTGCTGCTTCGGAAGCCAAGCACTCCAAGGAATTCGGTGAGTCCCCTGACATCTGTGGTGCGCAGTTGCAGGTGGCTGCTTCGAACGTCGATCGATCCCGGATGCTGTCCGTTCTGCATCCCGCGGGGATCGATGTCCTCGTGCGAGAGCAGGACTTCGATGGAATGTCCGGTCGGTAGCTGGACACGCAGCGAATCATCCGTTCCTGGGCGCGTCAGATGCTTGCCGTGATCGAGACGTATGCCGGCGCTGTCCAGGCGCGCACCAAGTGTCTGAAACACTTCGGGAGTTCTCGCTCGGAAGCTTACGTAGTCAAGCCCCTGGCCACCCTCCGACAGCGCCAGCACAACGCGCCCACTCACGGGGCTCGCGAGGAATGCGCGCCCGCGGCCGTGCTCCGTGACGACGAGGCCGAGCAACTCCCGGTACCACCGCACTCCGTCGTCGAGGTTAGGCACACGGATTGTCGTATGGTCGATCCCCGCTAGCGGGCCCTTCCAAGCGACGGTGCTGCGGTCGTCGATGACCGGGTGATCAATACGGGCCATGATCTCTTCTCTTCTCTTCTCTTCTCGTCTCAGCGATCTGCGTCAAATGGAGGCATTCCCCAATGTGGGGTGCGAGAACGGGCGTCCTCAGCGACGACGCGGTGATGCTGACGACCGAGGCCAGTGATTGCGATGTCCACGGTGTCGCCGACCTGGAGCCAACGTCCACCGTGTACAGCGCCATTGCCCGGAGGCGAACCCATCATCATCAGATCACCAGGTAGCGTGGCGAGCCGCTCCGATACGTAGGACAGGTAATCCTCCGGCGTGAAGATCATGTCGGCGGCCGGCCAGTCCTGCATCCGCTCCCCGCTCACGTCTAGGTGAATTTGGACGTGCGTTCGGTCAGGAAAGAACTGCTTCGGGACAACAAAGGGTCCGGCCTGCTTGAACGTTGGCTGCTGTTTGGCAATCCAATCGGCATTCCACTTGATGTCAGTTCGGCTGAACAAGTCACCGGTGTGCATGTCGTTGCCGATGGTGTAGCCGGCGATGTAGTCGGCAGCCTCGTCTGGAGACATGTAGCGCGGAGCTCCGCCTGCGATGACCACAGTCAGCTCTGCCTCCCAATCGTGTGCCGTGCCGACGAGGGGAATCTCGATGTCATCGTCTGGTCCAACAAGCGATCCGTGCGAGGMGAGCCAGATGAACGGCATTCCCTTCGCTCGCTTGTCGTCGACGAACGCTGTGTTTCGAGCGAAAAAGTCTTCGTTGCTCTCGCCGAGCAGTCGTTCCTTCTGGTAATTGCCGTCGTTATAGGTGTACATTTCGGCCGCATGCTGGCGGTAATTCGATCCAGCACAGAAGATTTGTGGACGCTCAACCGGAGCAAGGACTCTATAGGAGGACAAGCTTGCACCGGTCGACCGTGCGTGCTGCGCCACCGTCTGCAAAGCATCGAAATTCCGTGGCCAGTCAGCGTAGATTTCTGTCGCGACCGGGAATTGACGGGAGATGTCCACGACATCTCCCTCCGGCCGCACGAGCGCCGCGAAAGTCCGGTCGTCGTCCCTGAGCCGGGCGAGACCGAAAGTCCCATCCGCCAGCCCTGTGGCAGGGGCGATGCTTGCCATTGTCACTCCTTCGTTGTCGTGCTCTGCTCCTGATACCGATGGACTAACTCGGCCCTACCGGCTGACCACGGGTCAAATAGACGGAGAAGCCCAAGTCGCGAGATGTTGACAGGTCAAAGTCGTGATCCTGCCCCGTCGCTCGGATGACACGCGATGTGCGTGTTCGACTCCCCTCGGGGGCGAGCCCTACCTGTCCATGTCGGCGCTGCGCAGGTTGGCGCGCACCGCCTTGGGTACCCTCGACGCCATCCCGGCTCGTTGATCCCTAATTCGAACGGATTCCGGACGGGATGTCGGTGAGATCGTAGTTGCGGTTGGTGGGCAGGTCCAGGTAGGGATAGCGCTCCACGGTGGCGCGTACTCGCTTGATGCGCTTGTCAGGGTCACCCCACTCGACGATGACCTCACGACCGATCTCAGCTCGATCGATGTCGATCGTGGAGAGTGACAGCATCTCTCGGTAGTAGTACGAGTAGACGACGACCGACGACACCCCGACGTACTCGCCGTCGACCAAGACTCGGTCTGCATGCAAATCGCTCGGCACCTGGGGTGTAACCGGAAATTCGAAGAGCCGATACTCCTGCCCCTGTTCGAACTGGGAAGCGAACACGTCGAGGATGTCTTCCTTGTTCCACCGCAAAGTCACGGTCTTGCGCCGCGGAGCCTGCGACTCGGCCTCCACCGCCTCCCGACCGATGAAGTCATGGTCGAACTTCGCCATCCAACCCCAGTTCACCTCGTGCGGCGTTCGAAGACGAGRGAAGAAGTCCTCCGCGCCGGCACTGCCGGTCAGGCGAGAGCTCTTCATCAGACGCCGCTCCCCCCACTGGACGGCGAACTGAACGAAATCAGGGTCGCCGAGCGCCGAGGGCGCGAAGAGTCCTCCCATCTGTGGGAATCCGCCCTCGGTGTGGTTCACGAAGTATGTCCGCCATCCGGTTCGGGTGATGCCGAAATCACGCCCGGCCTGGTAAACCGCGTCATACACCGCAGCACTGAACTCCCACGGACCACGCAGCTCGTAGGACAGCGTGCCTGCCATGCCAATGCGGGAAAGCTCGATCTCGACCTCGGCGTCAATGCCGGGTACGTCGACCGGGCGTACCTGAAGAAATTTGACATCACGGATGTCGACGCCCAGGAGGCGCTCGATCACCTGAACCGAGCGTGGGCCAGCGATCTGGAGGATGAAGACCTTCCGACGCTCAATAGCGACGTCGAGCCCGAGCAGCTTTGCCTGGTACGCGGTCCACGGAAGTGAGCCGTACTGCCGAAACGAGTCTTCAGCGCTACGAATTGTCAACCCATGGCTGGCGATGAACCCATTGGCATCCGTCTGCACCAAGTGCTTCGACGTGCCAACCTTCCAGTCGGCAACCGAGTTGATGCTGGTGCGCGAAAGCAGCTCGAGGGCATCGGGACCGCTGTAGGTGATCTCATAATCCCCACCGAGATGAGAACCGACGTAGACGCCCTGCTTCCAGGAGAGGGACTCTTCTTTCCAACCGTCGCCCTCCCAGACGTGCAGTTCGCCAAGGATGTCAGCAAAGGTCGTGATGTCGGCGTACCTCGGTACGTCCCGAAGGGTTAAGCGTTCCGTAGCCTGCGGATCAGTCATCTTGGTCACCTTTTATCGCCATTGAGTACAGGGAGTCGGGCCCAAAATATACGAAACGACCCGTATCGAACACTGTAACCTAAACACTCCGGGGATGGATAGATGACGGACCGATGTCCCTTAGAGATCGTCATTGRCCTGCTGACGAGCGGTCGGCGCCGTCCTGTTTCTCCGTGTCTATGATTGCTTATGCGATACGGCACGTTTAGTATCTGATCAGCGTACGACTCATCACATTGGAGTGACTCATGAGCACAACGGCCAGGAAGCCCAGGGCGGCCATCATCGGGGCTGGACCTGCCGGACTCGCGGCTGCACTTGGCCTTCACCGCAAAGGCTGGGAGGTGCGTCTCTACGAGCGTTATCCCGAGGTCAAGGCCGCCGGAAACATCCTCAACCTGTGGCCCGCTCCACAGAAAGCGTTGCGCGCATTGGGTGTCGATACGGACAACCTGGGAGCCCCCGCCTACACGCAGCTAAGACGGTATGACGGGCGCGTGCGCGCGGAATTCCGGATGCCGGACGAAGTCGCCCGGGAGTACAACGGAGGCTTCATCGGCCTGATCCGCTGGGGGCTCTACAAGCGCATGATCGACGCGCTCCCCGCGGATGTCCTCCAGCTTTCCCACAAGTTTTCAGGGCTTACCGATCGCGGCGACTCTGTACGAGTCGAATTCGAGGGTCGCGAGCCCGTCGACGTCGACCTCGTCGTCGGAGCGGACGGCATCGACTCTTCGGTGCGAAAGGCGATCTGGGGCGACTCGCCAAAGCGCTACCACGGGCTTCACCTCATGGGTGGCTGGTTCCTCTCCGACGAGCCGATCGGAACCCGGGGCGTCTTCGCTCATGACCGCACAGTTCAGGGGTCCTACACCCCGATCCGCCACGAAGGTCGAGATGGCTACGAATGGTGGGTGCTCGAGAAATGGACTGCCCAGGCCCCTTTCACCGAGACTGACATCCGCGCCTACGCCCTCAATCGCGTTGGCCATTTTGCCGAGCCGCTCCCGGAGTTCATCCGACGAACGGCGCCGGAGAACACTCATCGCTGGGAGATCGTCGATCGTGAGCCGATCAAGCAGTGGGCCAAGGGCCGTGTGACGATCATCGGAGACGCCGCCCACCCCACCTCCCCCTACGCGGCATACGGCGCTGGCATGTCGATCGAAGACGGCTACTTCCTGGGCAAGGAACTCGCGGGAGTCGACGGTTCCGATACGGCCGCGGTCACTAATGCGCTCCAAAGCTTCGAGGACATGCGTAAGCCGCACACCGGCCCAGTCAGTCAAGGCGCATACGTCACCGGGAAGATCTTCCACCACGCACCCGCGGCACTCCGCCCTGTGCGCGACTTCATGTTCGACCACACCACGTTCCTGCAGAAGAACCAGGGTGATGCCGTGCCCGCCCAGACGATTGCCCTTCTCGACCTGATCGAAGACTTGCCTGCCCCGCAAGTGACGACGGAGTAGCGGGCCGTCGAAGGGAGCAGCGTCTGCTCGACACCCCACCATCCTCAACGTCCGCAGGCCGGTCCTCCTGCGAGCTGCGGTGCGTATCGTCGCGTCGTGACGTCACAGGATAGGCGATGCCCCGCGCAGGCCGGACCGATGAAGTGCCCGGCGGTGGTACGGCAATCGAACGTCGATCGCAAGCCGTCCAAGTCTGAGGAGACACCACCTGTGCGGGGTGGTGCGCTCCAAGCCCTTGAGCCGGCCGACTCCCCCGGAATCACGCGCCAGCACGACGCACGTGTGGCGGAGCTAAGTGTGCCGCTGCCCTGCAAGTGACCCCCAGGTGACCACGCGACGGTCACCTGGGGGTCACCTGGCGCCAATTCAGCCCCAATAGCTCGCAACGCATGCGTTGGCAGGCAAAGCGAAAACCCCCGATTTACCGGGGGTTTTTCTGCGGTGTCATGTCTCAGGACATCGGTGACAGTTCTGGGTCAATACATCGGTGACGTTTCGGCGGTGTTTGGTGGTGACACTTCTCCCTTCTATTTGTGAGGGATGAGCGCCGTTGAGCCTGTTGATCCTCGTGTCCGTCTTGCGATCACGCAGTGGCCGCCGGACGCGCCGCGTGGGTCTGTGACGACGTTCTGCGCCGAGCACTCGATCTCGAGGAAGACGTTTTACGAGATCCGGAAGCGCGCGATCGAGGAGGGTCAGGCGGCGGCGCTGGAGCCGCGGACTCGTCGGCCGAAGACCAGTCCGAGTCGGCTCACCGACGAGGTGAGGCAGCAGGCGATTGGGGTGCGCGCCGCGTTGGAGTCGTCGGGCCTGGACCACGGCCCGATCAGCGTGCACGAGAAGATGCGGTCGCTCGGAATGGATGCTCCGTCGGTGGCGTCGTTGGCGCGGATCTTCCGCGACGCCGGTGTCGCGCGGGCGGAGCCGCGGAAGAAGCCGCGGGCGTCGTATCGGCGGTTCGTGTATCCGGCGCCGAACGCGTGCTGGCAGCTCGACGCGACCGAGTACGTCCTGACCGGTGGTCGCAAGTGTGTGATCTTCCAGCTCATCGACGACCACTCCCGGTACGCGGTTGCTTCCCATGTCGCCTGGGGCGAGACGTCGAAGGACGCGATCGTTGTGGTGAAGAAGGGGATCGCCGCGCACGGCGTCCCGCAACGGCTGCTGTCGGACAACGGGCTCGCGCTCAACCCCTCCCGGCGGGGTGTGCTCGGCCAGCTGGTCGCGCATGTCACCGCACTCGGGGTGGAGCCGATCACCGGGAAGCCGGGCAAGCCGACCACGCAGGGCAAGAACGAGCGGTTCCATCAGACCCTGTTCCGCTACCTCGACAAGCAGCCTCTGGCCGGCAGCCTCGAGCAGCTGCAGGAGCAKGTCGACGCGTTCGATCTGATCTATAACGTCAACCGGCCGCACCAAGCCCTGCCCGGTCGGATCACCCCGCAAGCCGCGTGGGACGCGACGCCGAAAGCCGACCCGCCCCGACCACTACCCGCTGAACAGCGGCACGCGATCCCGAAGACAGGGCTCATCCCGCCGCCGCAGGGCCGCGCCGTCGACGGCATCCGAGTCGCGACGATCCACCTCAACGGCACGATCAAGGCCCGCGGGATCTGGTTCAACATCAGCCATACCCGCCGGGGGCAGGAGGTCTACGTCATCTACGAACGCGACTCCCTGATCGTCTTCGACGCCCGCGGCACCCTGATCATCGAGCACCCCTGGCCCGCCCCTGGCGTGAAGTACGTCGGCAACGGCCAGCCCCGCGGACCGCGCAAGACGCTCTGAGTGTCACCGATGTCCTGAGACATGAAGTGTCACCGATGTCCTGAGACATGAAGTGTCACCGATGTCCTGATGCAGAACTGTCACCGATGTCCTGAGACATCACAGGGTTTTCTATGCGGAGACGGAGGGATTTGAACCCCGCCTGTGAGAGGTCGATCAGGGGCGTTCAGGGGCGCTTCCGTTGATACGACTGAGTTCGCGGCCGTATTCGTGGAGGTTCAGGGTTGTTCGCGGGTGCTCACGTTTACGCGATTCTTACGCACGTCGTGCCGTCGAGACAGGGCATTGGCCAGTTTGTCTTGAGGCACTCGTCCATGCCACCCTGCCGGGCGGATTTGCGGCCCAGAACCCCCTCGGACCCCATGAGGGGCTCCACCTTAGCAGGGTAGAAATGCGGCTCCACGGAGGGGCAAACGCCGACAAATCCGCGAAATCCCGCACCCCACGCACTGGAGACTCGCGCAGAATCGACATCCTCAGGATGTTCGGGGTCACCTGGGGGTCACTTGCACGTGAAGCGCCGATGTCACCGTGGTCAGTCGGAGATCAACGTGCCGCCATCGATCACGATGTTCTGCCCGGTGACGAACGCGCCGGCCGGTGACGCGAGCCAGACCACGGCTCCCGCGACCTCTGCGGGTGTGCCGAATCGGCCGAGCGGCGTCTTCGCGAGTCGGGCGGCCGCGGCATCCGCGTCGGCGGTGATCGGTGCGGCGAACTCGGTCGCGATCACTCCCGGTGAGATCGCATTCGACCGGATGCCGCGGCCACCCCACTGGACGGCGACGTTGCGGGCAAGCTGGGCGTTCGCGGCCTTGGTCACTCCGTAGCCGGACAGCACGCGGTTGCCCCGCAGTCCCGAGAGGCTCGACATGATGAGGAACGCTCCCCCGCCGCCGTCGGCGATGACCGGCAGTGCCAGTTCAGCGAGCGCGGCGACCGCGCGGACATGCAGCCCGTACATGCTGTCCATCCGGTCCAGAGCATCGTCGGCTCCCGGCTGGTCGAGAGCAGCGCCGGCGTTGGCGAGCACGGTGTCGATCCGTCCCCAGCGGTCCACCGTCGCCGCGACGAGCTGCGCCAATTGCGCGGCATCCGTCACATCGCACGCGAAGCCGAACGCCTCCGCACCCTGCGCGGTGAGCTCGGCGGCGGCGCGCTCCGGCTCAGAATCGGCGAGCCCGGCAAGAGCGACCCGTGCGCCGGCGGCCGCGAGCGCCTCCGCGCATGTGCGGCCGATGCCGGTGCCCGCGCCCGTGACGATCGCGACCTGCCCCGCGCAGGAGAAGAGCGTGCCGGGTACGAGCGCGGAGCGGATCATGGTCCCCATCCTTCCGCGCCACGTGGCGTCGCGCCCTCGGGGGTCAGCGCCCGGCGAGCTCCTCGATCGCCTTGCGCGCTCCGCGGACGGCGATCGCGACGCTCGTGAGCGTCGGGTTCATGGTGTTCGCGGTCGGGATCAGGGCGTTGCCGCCGACGATGAGGCCGTCCACGCCCCACACGCGTGAGTAAGGGTCGGCGACGGAGGTGCCGTCGTCGGTGTCGCCCATGCGCATCGTGCCCATGTAGTGCAGGCTCGATCCGTTCGGCATGAGCCTCGGTTCGGCCACGAACACGCCGAGCGTCTCACCGATCCGCCGCAGATCAGCCGTGGCAGCTTCGATCTCACTGAGCTCGGCATCCGTCAGCTCGTACTCGACCGTGAAGTTCGGGAAACCGCGGTAATCGAGCTCCTCGCCGGTGAACGTGAGGCCATCCTCGATGCGCGGGCGCTTGCGCAGTCCGTTCCCCATGTTGACGAAGCCCCAGCGGTTGCCGGCGAACGGGCTGTCCTCGGGCAGCGGGAAAGGGGTGTTCTCGGAGTACATGACCTGCAGTGAGAACGGGTGGCCGGGCTCCGAGAAGGGGATCCGGTTCACGGCAGCGACCGGGTCGGCGGCGTGCTTCGCCCRCTGTGCGAGCTCCGCGTCGAGTTCGTCTTCGGTGGCGAAGCGGCTCATCTTCTCGGCGTCCAGCGCAACAGTCGTGATGACGACCGGGTGCTCCGTGAGATAGCGCCCCAGGGCAGCGGGACGGATGCCGGAAGCCCACAGCAGCTGCGGGGAGCGGAACGCGTCTGCGGCCACCACCACGAGATCGGCCGGCACGAACGAGGTCTCTCGGGTGCGCAGGTCCTCCACCGTGACGCCGGTCACGCGGTCACCCTCGCGCTCTACCTGGCGCACCAGCGACAGGTCACGCAGCTCGAAGCGCTCCACAATGCGGTTGCCCGGTTCGATGAGCGGACCGAGCACGAAATCTGTGCCGCCCCAGCGCATGGAACCGTCAGGCTGGGGGTCGCCGGAGACCGGCAGGGTGCTGATGCCGTAGCCCTCGGGAAGCTCTGCCGCGAACTCCTCCGACAGCAGGGAACGGATCGCTGCGCCGACCGCGGAGTCCGCGAAGGCCGCGTCCTGCACGTGCAGCAGGTCCTTCGCACGGTCGATCAGCTCGTCCCACTCGGCGTCGGCGATGAACGGGATCTTCTCGCTGAAGGCGGGCGACGGCGTCGCGCACGTCCAGTGCGCACCCTGGCCGCCGACGTTGGTCGCACCCGCCGCGGCCGCGAACGTCGGCGCATGCGCCGAGCCCTCGCCGCCGAAGTCGAACAGATGAGTCCCCTGGCGGGCGGTGAACATTCCCTCCACGACAGTCGCCGACGGGATGCCCAGCGACTCGCGGTGATCGCCGGCCTGCGGCCCCTGGGAGAGTTCCCGCGCCCTGGCCTTGGCGTCAGGGTCCTCGATGTTGCGGACACTCTCGCCCGGGCGATCCGTCACCTGAGGGCCGGCTTCGAACATGATCACGCGGGCGCTGGGGAGTCCCTCGAGCAGTGTGCGTGCATAGGTCGCGCCGATCGGACCGCTGCCGACGATCGCGATCGTGGGCCCGGATGACGGGACTGGATGCTGTGACATGGGGTCTCCTCTTCGAGTTCAGGTTTCAGATTCTCAGGCGATCGCCGCTTCGGCGGCGTCGCGGGTGTGCTGTTCAACCTCGTCGGAGAGCCGCCCGTCGGGGAGCAGCAGCGCGGCGACCACTCCGAGGGCGTAGACGATGGCGAGTCCGAGGAAGATCGGCGCGAGGACGCTCGAGTACAGGTCGGCGACCTGTTGCTGCACGGCATCCGGGGCCTCCCGCACGGCTTGCGGGGTCAGCTTCGCAAGCGCGGCTGGCAGTCCGGCGGCCACCCCCGCACCGATCAGCCCGCCGACGATCGCGGTCGCGGTCGTGGAGCCGATCTGTCGCACGAGGCTGAGGGTCGCTGTCACGCTTCCGGTGTCGGTGCGCGGAGCTGCGCTCTGCCCGACCGCGACAACGATGTTCATGAACGATCCTGTGCCGATGCCGACCAGCCCCATCGCGGCCATGGGCACCCAGAGCGGCATCCCCACCGGGAGCAGTGCCATCACGAGCAGCCCGGCAGCGGCAGCGGCGGTGCCGAAGATGGGAAACACGCGGTAGCGGCCCGACCTGCTGGAGAGCCAGCCCGTCACGAGGCTGCTCACCAGCATTCCGAACACGGTCGCGATGGGGACGAGCCCCGACACGGTCGCAGAGGTGCCGTACGCCATCTGAATATAGGTGGGCACATACGAGACCACCGAGAACAGGCCGACGCCGATCACCGTGGACAGGACGATCGAGATGAGGATGGTGCGATCCGCGAAGTGGCGGAGCGGCACGAGCGGTTCGTCGACGCGGAGCTCGATCGCAATGAACGCGGCTACGCCGAGGATGACCACGAGCGCCGCGATCACCACCGCGGTGCCGCTGCCTGGCGTGCCTGCGCTCGCCCAGCTGGCGCCCAGCACGAGGGCGGTGACGGTGACGCCCAGAACGACCGCCCCGGCGATGTCGAACTTGCGGCCGGTGCGACCGGCGATGTGCGGCACCGCGACCACGGCGAGAGCGAGCGCGATGAGGCCGACCGGGATGTTGATCCAGAACACCCAGCGCCACCCCCAGGCGTCGGTGATGAGCCCACCCGCGATCGGCCCGACGAGGATCGCCACCGGAAAGGCGCTGCCGATGATCGAGAGCACTCGCGGCCGCTCTCGCGGGGACGTGACTTCGCCGACGATCGTCTGCGGCATCAGGTGCAGCCCGGCCGAGCCGATGCCCTGGGCGACGCGGGCGAGGGCAAGCTGGGTCATGTCCTGTGCGAATCCGCAGAACAGCGAGGCCACGAGGAACACGACGAGGCTCGTGAGGAAGATGAGCCGCGCGCCGACCAGGTCGGCGAGCTTGCCGAGCACCGGGAGCACGACGGTGCTTGCGAGCGTGTAGGAGACGAGCACCCAACTCATCTGCTCGACGGCACCGAGGTCGCCGGCGATCGTCGCAAGCGAGGTGGCGACCACAGTGTGGTCGAGCGCACCGAGGAAGGACACGGTGAACAGGGAGATCATCAGGAGACGGAGTCTCCACGGTGAAAGAGGCATACGTGATCTACCCGAACGATCGGGTGGTCGACGCGACCTGGTGTGCCCCGCGTGCTGCATCACACATGGGAACGGACCCTCGCGGATCCCGGCGCCATGTCCATTCTAGGCGTTCTTTAGTTCTAAAGCAACATAAGTCGACAGGCGCTGTCAACTTTGACGCTGAGCATCTGTTCGACCAGCACGGTGTCCGCAACCAGCCGATGCAGGTCATCCGGACGCTCCCCTGCGTCGAGCGCGGCGAGTGTGCGGCGCACCGCGAGACGCGCGGAAGACTCGAGCCTGTCGGGGGCCGACATGCTTCCCAGGGCGGTGGACGTGCGGACGCGCGTGCGGCCACGGTCGACTTCGATCTCGCTGAGCACCTCGCCAAGCGCCTGCGCGCGAATCAATCCGTCACCCGACCGCTGAGTCGTCACGACCGAGAGCGTCGCAGCAATGCCCCCGCGCGTCTCGAGGAGCGCGAGCTCGCCGTCAGTCCCGACCATGTCCAGGTCGTCTCCTGCGAGGACCCGCAGCCATCCGACCGCGTCGCGTGCGACAACCGGAACGAGTCCGGACAGGGCGATGCCGTCAGCGACAAGCAGCCGCGGAGCCGCCCAGCCCGAATCCGTCAGCCGACCGGCCGTGGCATCCCCCGCCGAATCCGGGCTCAGGAGCGCGCGTTCAGTGACCACCGGCACCCGGACAGAGTCCTCGAGTCGACGGATGTCCGCGGCGGGCGCGAAGCCGGGCCTTGAGACGATGACGGCGATCGCGCCGGCCGATGCGGCGTCGAGAGCTGCGTCGACCCAACCGCTGCCACCCGGCACGACGACGACCGCGCCGGCCTCCCCCTCGACGATGCGGGTGCTGAGCGGAAGTTCGGCGAGGGCCTCGCGAAACCGACCCGCCGGAGCCTGGACATCGGTCATCGCGCACCCGCGATCAGTTCGGACGCGGCATCCGCGAGAGTGAGCGTGTAGCGGGCGTCGTCGAGCATTTCGTCGTACTCGACCACGCTCGAGCCATCCAGCACGTCGGCGAGCGCGCGCCATTCGGCGAGATAGCCGTCGTCGAGGTCAAGCGGGTACGTCGTGCGTTTGCCCGAGCCGGAGTCCACCCGCACCTCGGCGCTGCCGGCGTGCACGAACGCCGGCGGAAACGACACCGTCACCACGTCGGTGTCGGTGATGATCTCGAGTTCCCACAGCGCATCCGCGCCGTCCGGAAGCATGACAGTGGCTAGTCGGACAGGGATGCCGGAGGCCCGATAACCCACCACGTAACCGATCGGAGCCACCGCACGTGCGAACACCACACGCTCGATCACCGGGGCGAGGTCGCGCAGCATGGGCAGGTCGTGCACGGCCAGACCGGTGATCAGCTGACGGACGACGGATGCCGCGACCTGCGGCACCGAGAGGTCGGGAGTGCCGCGCCCGGGGGCGGCGGCAGGCACCGGAAGCTCTGTGACGACATCGTGGTAGCGCCCGTTGGGTGGAAGCGCCAGGGTGACCGAGATCGCTCGAACCTTGTGGCCGCCGGCGAGCAGGTGGTGTTTGGCCCGGCCCCATGCCGGGTCGTACAAGTGGTTCGTGCCGATCAGAAGCGCCGTCCCGGCCGTCCGACACGCGTCGATCACGGCCTCCGCGTCACCCACAGTCGTCGCGAGAGGCTTCTCACACAGGATCGCGCGTTTGCCTGCCGCGACACTCGCGAGGATCTGACTTGCATGCTCCGCGGGAGGGCTGCACAAGACGACAACCTCGACCCGCTCATCCGCGAGCAGATTCTGGATCCCCGACGACGAAGTGGCACCGACCCGATCCGCGAGTTGCGCGGCACGCCCACTTCCCGCATCGGAGATGTGCACGACCTCGAAGTCGTCGCGCAGGCGCGCGAGCGTCGGAAGGTGCAGCGCGGCCACACCGGGGCCCGCTCCGACAATCCCGACTCCGTGGGGCATCATCGCTCCTCAAACGTTGTTTTGCATGAATTATACCTAAGTATCGGTGAATGTGACTATAGACGTCACCAAATGACCGAAAGCAGGTCGATCTTGTGTCAAAATCGACCATGGCCAAGGAGTCCACACTGCGCTTCGGCGCTCAGACCGACGAAGTGACGAGCCTTCTCCGGATCGTGAATATGGTGCGGTCGGGTGAGGCAGCCACCCGACCGGAGATCGGCCGCGTTACCGGCCTCGGTCGAGGGGTCGTCACGCAGCGTGTCGAACAGGCGATCGACATGGGCTATCTCGAAGACGGCGAGTTCGGCCCCTCCTCCGGTGGTCGCGCTCCCCGCACCCTGCACTTCCGCGGCAGCCGCGGTCGGATCATCGTGTGCGCCTTGGGCGCTCTCCACATCCACGTCGGCGTCGCGATGCTCGAGGGTGACATCCTGGAGCAGACCCACCGCACGTGGGACATCTCGCGCGGCCCGGCTGAGACGCTCGACACGGCCCTTGCCATGATCGACGACGTGCTCGCACGGACGCCCGATGTGCCCGTGTGGGGCATCTCCGTCGGCATCCCCGGCCCGGTCGATTTCGAGTCCGGCCGACCTGTCGCCCCGCCCATCATGCCGGGATGGAACGGCTTCGACATCCGCCGTCGATTCGAAGAGCGCTATGAGGCACCCGTCTGGGTCGACAATGACGTCAACCTTCTCGCGCTGAACGAACGCTCGCGTCGCGACGACGAGCGCATCGACCTGATCTACTGCAAGGTCGGATCCGGAATCGGCGCCGGGCTGCTCTCGCAAGGCCATATCCACCGCGGCGCGAACGGCGCGGCCGGCGACATCGGCCACGTGCGGGTCGCCGGGTCGAACGCTCTGTGCCGGTGCGGCAAGGTCGGGTGCCTCGAGGCCGTCGCCGGCGGCTGGGCACTGGTGCGCGACGCGGAGATCGCCGTCGCCGAGGGCGCCACCGGCGCTCTCGCTCAGCGAAGGCGTAAGGGTGAACCACTCACCCCCGAGGCGATCGCCCGTGCGGCCGAGCACGGCGACGCGCTCGCGATCTCTCTCATCCAGGGGTGTGCACGTGTGGTCGGTGAGTCGATCGCCGCACTGGTCAACATGTTCAACCCCGGCACGATCGTGATCGGTGGCGCCGTCGTCGGAGCGGGTGAGGTCTTCCTCGCCGAGGTTCGCCAGCGTGTGTACGAGCTATCACTCCCCCTCGCAACACGCGATCTGAGCATCGTGCAGTCACAGGAAGATCTCCGGGAGCCCCTGCGCGGCGGTGCGGAGATGGTACGAGAGCAGCTCTTCGACGTGACCTTTCCACGGTGGTTCGCGGATGGACGACCCTCGATCGACACCATTCTCAGCACCGTTTGAAACTTCTTCCGCTTTTCTACTAAAGCGTGTAGATTCTCGTCGTAAGCCGCTTTCGATGCGGTCGACGACACAAGGACGTGCCCATGACGCTGCCGCCGCTGCGCGACGATTCACTCATCTCCACTCCCTACGGATCGGCCGTGCGCGTGTCGCTGCCGTGGATCCGCTCGCTGCCTCTGACCTCGCTGCAGAACCCGATCGTGACGATCGACGGAGCCCGGGCTGAGGCCCTCACGGTCGTACTCGGCGATCGACGGGTGCTGCCGGCAGACCTGATCGAGGACGACGGCTGGTGGTTTCAGCAGGACCGCGTCACACTCGCCGTGCCGCACGATCTCGCCGTCGGAGTCCACGACGTTGCGGTGGAGTTCGGCCTCCGCATTCCTTACCTGCAGATCGGTCCGGACGGCCCGCTCACACTGCCGTTCCGCGCCGAACGGTCGCTGGTGCTCGATGCGCCGCACGTGCCGGCGGCAGTGGTGAGGGATGCCGCGCCGGTCGTGGGCGACGGTGCGCTCCCGGCGGGCTGGGTGCTCACCGCAAGCGCTTTCAACTGGACACCCGAGATGGTCGTGGGCGACCGGGATGCCGCCGACATCGCGGTGGGGATCGTCGAGGACGGCCTGGCCGTCGAGATCGAAGCGGAGCCGGGACAGCTGTGGCGCTCCTTCCCCGGGCGCAGCGAGGGGGATGCCGCCGACTTCGGCGAGCGCCTCGCTGCCGTGGGCGGGCGCGTCAGCATCCTGGGTGCGAGCATCGACGACTGGTCGCCGCAGGGCACCCGCCGCACGGACGACGAGCGTCTGGCATTCCTACTGCCGCAGATCGAGATCGCCCAGCAGCTCGGTGCGCGCGGCCTGCGCCTGCCCATCGGACAGGCCGGCCGGCCCCTGCTCGACCGCGTGCTGCCGATCCTCCACGAGACGGGTCTGACGCTGTTCGAGGAGATCCAGGGGTCCCAGACCCCCGGCTCGCCCCAGGCAGGCAGCGCGATCGACCAGATCGTGGGCATCGACGATCCACACGTGCGCCTGCTCGTGGACATCTCGATGTTCATGCCGGCGGTGCCGGAAAGCTACCTCGCTCGGCTCGAGGCCGGTGGCATCCCCGGTGATCTCATCGAGACTCTGCGGCATCGGTGGCGCGACCCCGCGACCGTGGGCGCGATCGTCGACCTGCTGCGATCCGGTGCGGTGCCGGCATCCGTCCACACGCTCTATATGGACATGCTCGTCAGATTCGGGCGGTCGGAGGCGAGCGTGATCACCGAGGTGCTGCCCTGGGTCGGCGCGTTCCACCTGAAGTTCTGGGATCTCGACGACTCCGGCGACCGTGTGAGCGGTCCGATCCGCGACCTGGAAGCGCTGCTGCGCGGTACGGACTTCGCGGGGACCTTCTGCAGCGAGTGGGGCGGCCASGAGTGGCTCGACGACGACCCGACCACCATAACCCGCGACCACCTCGAGCTGGCCCGGCGCGCACTGATCGGAGACAGCGCATGACCCTTCTGAACGCCCTGATCCTCTCGGGACACATGACGATCGAGCACGACAACGAGCACCGCAGCTTCCGCCAGCACAACCAGTGGCTGACCACGCTCCTCGAAGACACCGGGCGGTTCAAGGTGCGTGTCGTCGAGGACCCGCGCGGCCTGGGTGCGGAGATCATCGACAAGTACGACGTCGTGATCGTCGTCTTCGAGGGGCGCGACGGCTATCACGACAAGGCCGTCGGCTTCGGGGCCGCGACGGATGCCGCGCTCCTCCGCTTCGTGCATGACGACGGCAAGGGCATCGTGTGGTTTCACGGGTCGGCCGCGCAGGAGGACTCGTGGGGGTATCCCGAGGAGTACAACGTCATGCGCGGCGCGAAGCTCAGCGCATACGAGACGGGCCTGCGCCCGCGGCCCTKGGGCGAGGCGCTTCTCAAGACCGCCGAGCCGCGTCATCCGATCACGGAGGGCATCAACGCGACCTGGACCGTGACCGGCGACGACATCCTCACCGGGGTGCAGCTGTACGAGGGCGCGCAGGTCCTGCTCACGACGTTCGACGACCTCGAGGCGTATGAAAAGGCACCGGTGTGGCCGATGTCGCACTATCCCGTCGTGATCCCCGAGGGCGGCATCGCCGCTCTCAACGGCATGAACACCGATCAGCCGATCGCCTGGATCAACGAGTACGGCGCGGGCCGCTCGTTCACGATCACGATCGGACACGACATCGACACCTTCCGCCGCATCGAGTTCATCCGGATGTTTCCGCGCGGCGTCGAGTGGGCGGCGACGGACGAGGTCACCCTTCAGGGACCCGACCGCCGCGGCGAGCGCCGCTTCCTGCCCTGGCCGTACTACAACCACGAGGGCTGAGCCGCGCATCAGCGCGGCTGCAGCCCAGCCGCTCGGTAGATGTCGTCGATGACGGTCATCGTGCCGACGCCGAGCGCCGCGTCCAGCGGGCTGGGCGTGCCGTCGCGCAGTGCCCCGACAATGTGTTCGAGCTGCCGCGCGTAGCTGTTCTCGCCGTCTACGGCCTTCTCCTGGATAAGCACGCGGTCGGCGGCGGTGACACGCAACTCCGCGCCCCACTGCGGCACGATGACGCTCGTCGCCTCCAGCTGTGCGTCCGACCCGGTCACCCGCAGCGACATGCTGCCCTTGTCGTCGCCGATGAACGACGAGCGGACATGAGCCAGGATGCTGCGTGGCAGTTCGAGAACGGCATCCATCTGCAGATCAACCCGGGAGTCGCCGGCGTAGAGCGTCGCCTCGGCGGAGACCACCGCGGGGTCGCCCCACGCGACGCGCATCAGATCGACGGCGTAGCACCCGACGTCCATGAACGACCCGCCGCCCAGATCCCCGTCGAGGCGGATGTTGCCGGGCTGCACGACGAAGTGAGGGATGCTGTAGTCGAACTCCACACGCTGGACATCGCCGAGCACGCCCGAGGCGAGCACCTCCAGCAGCCGACGGGTGAAGCCGTGCAGCCGGTAGTGGAATCCCACGAAGGCTCGTCTGCCGGCGGCATCCGCGGCCTCGGCGATCTCTGCCGCGGTCGTGCCGTTCGCCGACAGCGGCTTCTCGCACAGCACGTGCTTGCCGGCTTGCAGGGCCCGCACCGCCCAGTGCGCCTGAACGGTCGAGGGCAGCGGAATGTAGACGAGATCGATGTCCGGGTGGTTCAGGACCATCTCGTAGTTGCCGGATTCGGGCACCCCGATGCGATCGGCCATGGTGAGCGCGCGCTCGGGATCGCGCGCGCCGATCGCGATCACGCGGACGCCCTCCAGCTCGCGCGCCGGCTCCACCATCGCCCGTTCGGAGATGCCGGCGGCGCCGAGGATCCCGATGCCGATCGGTCGCTCAGCCATGGTGTTGGTCCTTCGGAAGGCCGGAGCCCGCACGCATGAGATCGGCTACTTGGTCGAGAACGCGGCGTCGAAGGCGGCGGCGGGCGGCGTGATCTCCGCCAGTCTGCGCACGAACGCGAGAGCCTCGGGAGCGCCGATCAGCCGGTCCATGCCGGCGTCCTCCCACTCGACGCTCGTCGGGCCCTCGTAGCCGATCGAATTCAGCGCACGGAACAGCGGCTCCCACCGCACTGCGCCGTGCCCGGTGGAGACGAACGTCCAGCCGCGGCGCGGGTCGGCCCAGGGCCGGTGCGAGCCGAGCACGCCGTTGCGTCCGTCGAGGTTGGTGATCGACTCCTTCACGTGCACATGGAAGATGTGGTCGGCGAAGTCGAGCACGAACGCGACGTAGTCCAGCTGCTGCCACACGAAGTGCGACGGGTCGAAGTTGAACCCGAAGCTCTTGCGATGGCCGATGGCCTCGAGCGTGTCCTTCGCGGTCCAGTAGTCATAGGCGATCTCGGACGGGTGCACTTCGAGGGCGAACCGCACACCGACCTCTTCGAACACATCGAGGATCGGGTTCCAGCGGTCGGCGAAATCCTGGTACCCGCGGGCGATGAACTCGTCGGATGCCGGCGGGAACATCGCCACGGCCTTCCAGACCGAGGAGCCGGTGAAGCCGACCACCGTCTGCACGCCGAGCTTCGCAGCGAATCGGGCCGTGTTCTTCATGTCCTCCGCGGCGCGCTGGCGGACGCCTTCCGGGTCGCCGTCGCCCCACACCCGGTCCGAGAGAATGTCGCGGTGCCGCTCGTCGATCGGGTCGTCGCACACGGCCTGGCCGGTGAGGTGGTTCGAGATCGTGTACACCTTCAGCCCGTTGCGCTCGAGGATGTCGAGCCGGCTCTGCACGTACTCGGCGTCGTCCCATCGCGATACATCGAGGTGATCGCCCCAGCAAGCGATCTCGAGGCCGTCGTAGCCCCACTCGCCGGCGAGTCGGGCCACCTCTTCGAACGGCAGGTCGGCCCACTGGCCGGTGAACAGGGTGATCGGACGTGCCATTGCTTCGTTCCTTCGGGTGTGTTCTTCAGACGGATGCCGGAACGCCCGCGGCGATGCGGACCCAGGCGGACTCGTTCTCGCTCGAACGCTCGACGGCGTCGAGCACGCGCTGCACCGAGAGACCCTCGGCGAACGACGGATGCGGGTCGATGCCCTCGGCGATCGCGGTCACGAGGTCGACGACCTGGTGACTGAAGCCGTGCTCGTAGCCGAGCATGTGGCCGGCGGGCCACCAGGCGGCGACGTAGGGATGCTGCGCCTCGGTCACGAGGATCTTCGTGAATCCCTGCCGGTCGTCGCGTGCGGTGCGGTCGTATATCTGCAGGCTGTTGAGGTCCTCGAGGTCGAACGCCAGTGCGCCCTTGTCGCCGGACACCTCGATGGTCAGGGCATTCTTGCGCCCCGTCGCGAAGCGAGTGGCTTCGAACGACACGAGTGCGCCATTTGAAAGGCGCCCCGTGAAGAGCGCGAGGTCATCGACGGTGACTTCGCCGAAGCCCTCCCCCGCCGTGCCCGCCAGACCGGAGCCTGAGCCGAGCAGTGGGCGCTCCTTCACGATTGTCTCAATCGTCCCCGCCACCGCGTCGACGGTCAGCCCGGTCACGAACTGAGTCATGTCGATGATGTGCGCGCCGATGTCGCCGAGCGCGCCCGATCCCGCGTGCTCCTTCTGCAATCGCCACGCCAGCGGCATCGCCGGGTCGACCAGCCAGTCCTGGCGGTACGCCGCCCGCACCTGCTGCACAGTGCCGACCACGCCCTCGGCGATGAGGTCTCGCAGGAAGGTCACCGCTGGGACGCGCCGGTACGTGAACCCGACCATCGATCGCACCCCGCGCTCCGCAGCGCGGGCCGCGGCATCCGCCATCGCCTCGGCCTCTGCGACGGTGTTCGCGAGCGGCTTCTCGACCAGCACGTGCTTTCCCGCCTCGAGGGCTGCGATCGCGATCTCGGCGTGCGAGTCCCCCGGCGTGACGATGTCGACGACGTCGATGTCATCGCGCGCGATCACCGACCGCCAGTCGGTCGCCGACTCCGCCCACCCCCACTTCCCGGCGGCCACGGCAACGGCATCCGCGTTCCGTCCCACGATCACCGCCATCTCCACGGCATCGGGCAGGTCGAACATGCGGGGCGCCTGACGCCAGCCGACCGAGTGAGTGGCCCCCATAAAGCCGTACCCGATCATGGCCACCCGCAGGGTCATGCCAGCACGACCTCGCGCTCGACCGGGACGCGGTTGGTCACGTACCGGCCGGGGCCGCCGTCAACGCCCGGCATGATCTGCATGTAGAGCAGGCGCATCGTGAGCACGACCTCGACGGTGAGCTTCTCGCCCGCTGCGGGGGCATGATCCAGCGGGATCACGACCTCCGGCTTGTCGGCGACGAACCAGAGGGTCTCGGACTGCTCGGGAAGCTCCTCGATGCGGTAGCTCGTGTCGTTCAGCACGAAGCGCAGCTCGTCCTTCGGCACCTCGACGCCGTTGACGGATGCCGCGACATCGTCGACAGCCGACAGCCAGAGGCTCCGGTACCAGGGAAGCTGCACCGAGACCGCGATGCCGTCCGCGGTGCGGCGGACGTCCTTCTCGGAGAAGAGGGAATTGTGCGTTGCCATGATCGGTCCCTACTTGAAGGTGTCTGCGAAGGTGTCGTGCGCGACCGGCGGCGCCGGCTCGAGCTTCTGCACCGTCGTGGGGCTGTACGGGTGGTTCGTGCTGGGCACGGGTTCGTCGGCGGGAGGCATGAACACGGGCTTTCCGTCGTCGCCGAAGTACATGAGGTCGAGGTCGAACGCGCCCTGGTTCTTCAGGCCGAAGCTGATCCAGTTCTCCTCGAACGGAGCGCGGGCCAGCTCGTAGCAGCGGAACTTCCAGAACTTCCACTCGCCGTCCTGCTTGAGGAAGTCGATCGCGTACTTGCACCAGACCCAGTGGGCCCAGACCTTCTTGCCGAGCACTTCGTCGGGCGAGTACATGTCGGGGAAGGCTTCGGCGACCTTCGGGTCGGTCAGACCCGACTCGGTGCCGGCCATGAGCCAGACGCCCTTCGCCGTCTTGCCATCGGCGGCGACCTCGATCACGGGGGTCGTGGTCGCGTGCAGGATGAGCTTGCCCTCGGGACTCGGCCGGTCGCGGTGGTAGCGCGTGACGCTCTCCCACGTCGTGTACTGACCGGCATTCGTGTAGCGCGCACGGATGCCTGGCGTGCCTTCGGCGACCCAGAGCGGAATGATCTGTTCGTCCTGGAACGCGTTGTGCAGGTACATGTAGCGGTTGAAGAGGTTCTCCACCTGCCCGCGGTCCTCGGCGCGCTGGGCGAGCGCGCGCACCGCGCCGACCTCCTCACGGAGGTTCGCGAGCTCAGACTGGAGTT
Source organism: Microbacterium sp. P5_E9 (assembly GCF_054049175.1). Classification (NCBI taxonomy): domain Bacteria; kingdom Bacillati; phylum Actinomycetota; class Actinomycetes; order Micrococcales; family Microbacteriaceae; genus Microbacterium; species Microbacterium sp. P5_E9. Next base: position 67,581 of record NZ_JBFUMV010000014.1, read on the forward strand.
CGGCGACGGATGCCCTCTCCACGGTCGCTGAGCTTGTCGAAGCGTCAGACACTCGCGTTCTCCTTCGCGGCGACCGTGTCCTCGATCGCCTTGCGCATGAGCGTGTGCTGCTTCTTCACGAGGTCGATCGGGTCGGACTCCCCCAGGTCGGAGAACGCGTGGCCCTCCCACTCGCTGGAGAGGTAGCCCTGGTAGCCGCCCTCGACGAACTGCTTCACGATGCGCGGGATGTCCATCGCCGGTTCCTCGCCATCGGCGCCGATGTCGTAGAACTTCGCGTGCACGTGGAAGATCTGCGGCATGATGTCGAGCCACTCCTCCGGCGGCACGAGTCCGTGCATGTTGAAGGCGAGGCGCGTGAACGGCCCGAAGCGCAGCGGGTCGACGCCCTCACCGGACAGGTAGTCCTCGAACTTCTGGTTGCGCACATGCATCGGCGTCGGCTCGTGCCAGATCTCGTCCATGACGGGGAAGTGCTTCTCGTCCATGCCCATCTGGCCGAGCGTGCGCAGCAGCGTCGGCGACAGGGAGTGCATCGTCGAGGAGAAGTCGGCGGTGAAGCCGAGGCGCTCCGACTGCAGCTCGTCGTACATCTCGCGCATCTGCAGCACCTGCGGGTTGTTCGGCCCGGACGGCGCATGGATCTCGTAACCGAGGTACTGGTCGTACTTCTCGGCCAGGGGCAGGAGGCTCCGCAGCAGCTCCTTGCCGTGCGAGCGGATGACGACCTTCTTGAAGCCGAGGGTATGCGCGGTCTTCAGCTGCCGCGCGAGGAAGTCGTGCTCCTCGTCGAGCGTCATATCGCGGTCCTTGCGGCGGCCCATGTCGAGGTTCGTGCCCACCGCGCTCGCCTCGAGCCCGTATTTCTCGAGCAAATCGAACCACAGCTTCACGAAAGCGTTGTCGACGTCGGGATACGTGCGCAGCAGCTGGGCGATGTTGAACTCGACGCCGGGGCCGATGCCTTCTTCCGCGACAGCGGCGATGAGGGTCTCGGGCGTGTACAGCCCGGCCGCGAACTCGCTCGTCATCGAGTAGAGGGTCGTCCCCAGCTTGATGCCGGTTCCGGCGATTCCGTCGGTCATGCTCCTGCTCCTTCTGTCGTGGGCAGCCAGGCGCCGAGCTGTGCGCGCGCCTCTGCCAGGTCGGTGATCATGCGCGAGCCGGCGTCGGCAGCGGCGGAGCGCTGCACGGCCTGCTCGGCGCGGATGATGTCGAACGGCGACTCCCAGTTGTTCCAGTGCCAGCCCTCGTACTCGCTCGAGATCGCGCCGTTGTAGCCGTTCTCGACCAGGAGGCGGACGAGATCGCGCACTGGGACCGAGGGCTCTTCGCCGTTCTCGTCGATGCCGAAGAACTTGCCGTGCACGTGCTTGATCCACGGCACGATTGCGAGCCAGTCGTCCACCCGCGCGGGGCCGAACAGTCCGGTGCCGTTGATGCCGAAGTCGATGCCGAGCTCGGGGCGCCCATTGCGCGCAGCGAGCCCGATGAACGAGCCGAAGCGCTGCCCGTGCTCGGCCTGGTCCGCGGGCGGCCCCTGCTCGTAGTACGTGTTCCACAGGTCGACGACCTGCCCGAGCAGTTCCTCCGACGCTCCACGGCGACGGTAGGACTCGATGAGCGACGGAGCGAACCCGCTGACCGTGGCGCCCCAGTCCATCGTGAAGCCGAGGAAGGGAGAGCCGACCTTCTCGAACCGGTCGCGCAGCGCCAGGATGCGCGGGTGCGAGGCGTACTGGTCGGCGTGCACCTCGAGCGCGAGGGTCACACCGTGCTCTTCGGCGATGGGTGCGAGGGCCTCCATCGAGTCGGGCTCGATCGAGATCTGCACGCGCGCGATCGGGAAGCCCAGCTTCGCCGCCGCCTTGATCTGCCGCGTCATGTACGCGATGAGCTCGTCCTGGTTCAGGAGGCGATCGCGGTGGATGCCGATATCGGCGTTCACGGCGAGCGACGTGGCCACGAGCCCGACCTCGTCGACGAGGTCGCGGAACCACCCCGCGTATTGGTCGTCGATCTCGGGGAACCCGCGGAAGCTCGAAAAGCCGATGATCTCCAGGCCCGGGCCGAAGCCCTCGGTGGCCGTCTTGCGGATCAGGCCTTCGAGGTCGTACTCCCGGCCGTGGAACGCACGAGTGAAGCTGTAGAGCGTGACGCCCTGGATGGGCGAACCGAGGCCGCCGTCCTGAGCCTGTCGAAGGGTCATGCCGCCACCGCCTTCATTGTCTTGGTGTTGGTCTCGTCGATGTGGAGGGTCTCCGTGTCGGAGATGATGATGTACGGGATGTAGAGCGTGAGACCGACGGTGACCTCGTGCTCGGCATCCGGAGCGACCGGAAGGTCACCCGAGAGCACCGCCGAGTCGGTGGGGAACCACCATTCCTCGGTATTCGTGCGCAGCTCGTCGAAGCTGAACTCGCGGCCGTTCATGTTCCAGCGCAGCGACTCCGCCGGTGCCTCGACTCCGTCGATGGTGAGCTTCGCGCCGGCGATGCACGATCCGGGGAGTGCGCGGTACCAGGGAAGACGTACTTCGACCGCGGCGCGGGCACCGTGGGTCGTGAGCGTTCCCTGCTCGATGATGCGATCGGGGATCACGCGAACCTCCTCGTTCTGTGCCGACACGGTCGGCCGGACATCTTTGTCATTATTTCTACACTCTAATGTCTGAATCAGACAGAAGCAAGCTCGACGGCAATATACCGCGCGCCTCGCACGGCGAGCGCGACGCCCGTGAGCGTCGGATTGCACGCGGTCGAGGTCGGGATCACGCCGTTGCCCGCGACGAACAGGCCGGGCACTCCCCACACCTCACTGTCGGGGCCGCAGACGCTCTCACCGTCGTCGGTCTCGCCCATGCGCGTGGTGCCCTGATAGTGCAGCGAGGCACCGAGGGGCATCATGAACGGACGGTCGTCGAGAGGTTCGCCGATCGCCTTGCCGAGACGGACGATCTCGGCCTTGGCGCGATCGATCACCTCGTGATCGTGCGCACTGAGCGTGTAGTGCACGGTCATGGCCGGCATCCCGTAGCCGTCGACCGCCTCGTCGGAGAACTCCACCCGGTCGGAGGCCTGAAGGTCCTTGGCGCAGAACAGACCGAGCCCCACGATCGATCCGGGCGCCGCCGGATCGTCGTCGGCGAGCTTCACCGGCGAGGCGTCGAGCTGCATGACCTGGCCGTGGAACGGCCTCTGGTCTGTGAAGGGCACCCAGGTGACGCCGCTGTACTCGCTGAGTCCGGTCTTGGCTGCGCCGTCGACGTCCTCCGCTGGGACGAAGTCTCGGATCCGCACGGCGAACACGATCTGCGCCTGGTCGTTGAGATACTTCCCGAGGGCATCGGGACGGATGCCGGAGGCCCAGAGCACCTGCGGCGTGCGCAGGGCATCGGCCGCAACGACGACGTGGCGCGCGCGCACCTCGTGACTCTCGCCCGTGCGCACGTCGGTGACGACGACTCCGGCCGCGTGACCGTCTTCGACGAGAACCCGGGTGACGAGCGACTCGTCGAACAGCGCGAAGTTGGCGTTCGACCGCGTCGCCGCGCCGAGCACGACATCCGAGCCGGACCACACCAGGCGCCCGTCATCGCGTCGGTGCACGGCGAGCGGCATCCGCTGCACGCGTTCGTGTTCATCACGGCCGTCATCAGCGGCTGCAGCCAGCCGGCCGCGCACGAGCGGGGCGTGCGGGGACCCCTCGAACGCGTCGGCCGTCACCCCGAGCAGACGCTCGGCCTCGGCGAGCAGCTCGTCGAGCTCACCGTCGTCGTCGAGGAAGCCGATGCGCTCGCTGTCGTTCGGTCGAGGGCACGCCCCGGTCCAGTGCGCGGACATGCCGCCGACGTTGCTCGAGAACGCGGCGACCGGAAGTCCGTCCTCTCCCTCGACCTGGAAACCCGAGTCGAGGAGGAACGTCCCAGGCCTTGCGCGGCGCTGGGCCGTCTTCACGATGCCGCCGACCCGATCGCCATCGTCGTGGGCGTCCGGTCCCTCGGAGCGCAGCTGGGCGCGCGCGCGTTCGTCGGGGTCGGCGATGTTCTTCACGTGTGCGCCCGGCGGATCGGAGACGGTCGGGCCGACCTCGAACATGGCGATCGTCGCTGCCGGCGCCTGCTCGCTGAGGATGCGCGCGTAAGTGGCACCCGCCGGTCCGCTGCCGACGATGGCGACGTCGACCGATGCCGGGTAGACGCGGTCGCTCATGCGTCGGCCGCGAGCTTCTGGATGAGCTTCACCGACTCGGACGACTCAGTGGTCGGGTAGTACTCGAGGCCGATCGGCCCGTCGTAGCCCGAAGCACGCAGCGTCGCGAGCGTCTCAGGCCAGTTCAGGGATCCGGTGCCCGGCTCTCCGCGGCCGTCCGTGTCGGCGAGCTGCACGTACTTCACGATCGATCCCGCGTTCGCGAGCTCTGCGGCCATGTCTTCGCCCTCGACTGCCGAGTGGTAGATGTCGTAGAGCACACCGAAGAACGGCGAGTCGACGCCTCGGGCGACATACACGCCCTCGCTCGTGCGGTCCAGCAGCGAGCCGGGGTGGTCGACCCGCACGTTCACCGGCTCGAGCACGAGCGTGATGCCAGAGCCGTCGATCTGCGCGATGGCCTTCTGGTAAATCTCGATCAGCTTGTCGAGCTGCACCTGCCGCTTCCAGCCGCCGAAACCGGTGCCGCTGCCGACCACCATGCGGGGCGTCCCGAGGAAGTGCGCGATCTCGACGCCCTCGTCGAGCTTGCGGAAGAACTCCGAGTGGTCCCACGGCGGGATCATGAACTGCGTCCGGGGCTCCGACAGCTGCGCGGTCAGCTGCGTGCCGGTCTCATCGAGCGCAGCCTTGAGCGCGGGCAGATCCTTGGGGGTAGACGGTGCGTCGGCGCCGGTCGGGCCCCACATCTCCACGGCAGAGAATCCGGATGCCGCGGCCGCGCGGACGCGGTCGTGATAGTCGCCGGCCTCGGTGAAGAGGAGTTCGATGTTGGGTGCGAGCTGGTACATGGGTTCGTCCTTCGGTTTCAGAACATCGGATGGTCGTGGGCGGCATGCACGGGAACCTGCTGAAGCACGTCCCAGTGCTCGACGATCCGGCCGCGCTCGAATCGGTAGATGTCCGCGACCGCAGCGTCAGGGGCGCCGGGTCGGGAAGCTTTCACATGCACCATCGCCAGGTCGCCGTCGACGATGATCCGCTGGATCTCGAAGCGGGCATCGGGCGATCCATCGAACTTCGGGATCAGTGCCTCGATCGCCGCTTCAGGGCCGTCCACGATGGTCGGGTTGTGCTGGCGGTAGGCGTCCGAGACGAGCAGGCCGAAGGCATCCTTCACACGCTTCTGCGTGTAGAAGAGATCGACGAACTCCTCGAACGCCGCGCGGTTGTCGGCGCCCATGTGATCAGCCCTTCAACCCGCCGGCGAAGCCCTGGATGAAGCGCTTCTGCGCGAACAAGTAGAACCCCAGGATCGGGATCATCGACACGATGACGATGGCGAAGATCTTGTTCCACGACGACACGAGCGACCCGATGTAGTAGTACATCGCGACCGGAAGGGTCTGGTTCGCGGAGCCGCCGAGGAAGATCAGCGATGTGAAGAAGTCGTTCCAGACGATGAGCCCGCACAGGATCGCCACGGTTCCGGTGGCCGGCGACATCAGCGGGAGCACGATGCGGAAGAAGATCTGGGTCCGGGTGGCGCCGTCGATCGTCGCGGCCTCTTCGTACTCAGTGCCCAGCCCTCGGAAGAATCCGGCGTAGAGGAAAATCGACAGAGGAAGCAGCATCCCGGTATAGAGGATGACCATGCCCCAGATCGAACCGGTCAGCCCGATGGTGCGCGCCCCGATGTACAGGGGCACGGTTCCGAGCTGCGTGGGCAGGACGATCGCGATGAGGAACAGGTAATAGACGCCGCGACTCCAGCGCCGCGTGCTTCGTGCGATGACATATCCGGTGAGGGAGCCCAGCAGCACCAGGGCGAAGATGCTCCCCGCCGTGATGAGGACGCTGTTGACGAGCCCGAGGATCACGTTCGAGTTCCCGCTGGCGGTCATCACTTCGACGAAGTTCGAGAAGTCGATCGATGACGGCGGCGCCAGCGTGCTGGTGACGAGGGTCTCCTGATCGGATTTCAGCGAGGTCGAGACGAGGAAGTAGAAGGGGGCGAGGAAGACGACGGCGAGGACCCAGAAGCCGATCTCGCGAAGCAGAGTGAGTTTCGTGTAGCGGAACATGTCAGTTCTCCTCGCGCGGGCCGCTGGTCACACGCTGCTGCACGAGCGCGAAGGCCAGGATGATGAGTGTCAGCAGCAGGGCCAAGGCTGCCCCGTAGCCGAAATTGCCGAGTGCGAAGGACTGCTTGTAGACCTGGGTGGCGAGGGTCTCGGTGGCGCCCGCGGGCCCGCCGGACGTCAGCGCCATGATCTGATCGAAGATGCGCAGCCCGTTGACGATCCCGAGCGTTGTCGCAATGGCGACGGCGGGTCGTATCGACGGCAGAACAACGTGCCAGAACCTCTGCCGGAGGTTCGCACCGTCGATCGCCGCCGCCTCTTCGATTTCCACGGGCACGGCCGCGAGGCCGGCCATGTAGATGACCATCGCGAATCCCGTGTTCTGCCACACGATGACGATCAGGACCGTCCAGATCGCGAGCGTGGGATCGGCCACCCAGGGCTTGACGAATTCCTCGAGCCCCACGGCTTTCAGAACCAGGTTGATCGGGCCGTTGAAGTCGAAGATGAACTTCCAGATGTAGGAGACAGCCAGCGGGCTGAGGACTACGGGCATGAAGAAGAGCACGCGGAGCACGTAGCGCGACTTCAGCCCTCGGTTGAGTCCGAGCGCGAGCGCGAGCCCGACGATGTTGCTGAGGATCACCGAAGCGAATGCCAGGAACAGCGTGTTGCCGAGGGCGAGGAGCTTGCTCGGATCCTGGAAGATACGGACGAAGTTGTCGAGCCCGATCCACGAGAAGTCGCCGATCCCGGACCAGTCCGTGAAGGCGAAGAATCCGCCGATCGCCGTCGCGACATAGTGGATCGCGATCACCAGGATGATGCCAGGGAGGGCCCACCACCAGTGCCCGAACTTCATCAGCCCTGGGCGCCGCGGCTGCGGGGCGGGCCGGCGGCGGCCTTCCTTCTTGGGAAGGACGACGAGCTCCGTCTCCGATTCGACCGTTCCGGTCATGATTTCCTCGTGTTCCTCACGTCTTCGTGCACAGAGTGTGGCGACCGCCCGGGGGGATCCCCCGGGCGGTCACGTTGTCACTGATCCCAGGCGTTGTCCATATCGGCGAGCACCTGATCGACGGTCTTCTGACCGGTCAGGAGGCCCTGGACGCCGACCGAGAGTGCCTCGTAGACCGAAGGGTTGGGCCACACGTTGGACGGCAGCGAGGTGTAGGACTCAGATGCGAGCAGGTCGACGACCGGCTCGTAGATGGTTCCGGTGAGGTCCATGGTCTTGTACGCGGACACCGGCAGTTCGCCGGACAGCTCGTAGTACTTCTGCTGCTGGGCGTCTTCGGCCATCCACTCGAGGAACGCGGCGGATGCGTCTTTGGCCTTGGATGCGGCGTTGATCGAGAGCGTGTAGTTCGAGCTGGCCATGATGTACGGCGTGGCTCCGTCCTCGGCCGGGAACGGCTCGACGGCGAACGCAGCCTCCGGCGGTGCGGCCTTGGCGATCTCGATCGCCGCACCCGAGGGGATGAACCCGCCGATCGACGTGCCGGTCGAGAGGCCGTTGGTGATGGCGTCGAAGCCGCCGCCCTCGGACCCGGCCTGGAAGCACCCGGCCTTGTTGAGGTCGACGACCGTCTCCAGGGTGGCCTTCCAGCCGTCGCTGTCCGCGAAGGTGGTGTCGCCGTCGAGTCGCTGCTGGTTCCAGTCGGGTTCTTCGGCGTATACACGCGTCGCCGAGATCGCCTGCGCCATCAGGCCCGTGTTGGGGGGCGCGGCACCGGCGAGAGCGAACAGAGATCCGCCGGTGGCGGCCGCGGCGTCGCACGCGTCATAGAGTTCGGTCATCGACGTCGGCCAGGCGAAGTCTGTGATTCCCATGCGGCCGGCATTGCCGAAGCTGGCCACGACCGACCCGATGGTGAAGTCGAGCGGCTGGCCGTAGACCTTGCCGTCGATCTCGAAGAGCGACTCGCTGCCGGCCGGGACCAGGCTCGTGGCGGTGTCACCGAGCGGCTCGAGGAATCCGGCATCCGCCAGACCGATCAGGCCGCGCGCGTCACCGCTCCCGGGAGTCGTCTGGATCACGTCCGAGGCGTTGCCCGCCTGGAGCTGGGTGCGGATCGTCTCACCGTATTTGTCGTTCGGCGTCGGGTTCGTCGTGATGGTGACGTCGGGGTTCTCCTCCATATAGAGGTCTGCCAGCGTCTGGTACGGGCTCTCGAGGTTGTTCGAGGTGGCGAAGGTGAACGAGAAATCCTGGTTCGCATCGGCGGACTCATCGGGCGAGCCCGAGGACGTGCAGCCTGCAAGGACGAGGGCACCCGCGGCCGTGACGGCGAGAACGCCGTGACGAAGGACGCGAATGCGACGGTGCTGTGTCATGTCCAGCCTTTCTGACTTCGTTGTCTGCGGAGCGCACGGTCTGCGGTCCGCTATGGATCCATCATGACGTACATGTGTCGAAAACACACATTAGTTTGATCGATACGTGACATAAGCGGAGCCGTGTTCCCGAATGATGTGGTTCCGGCATGTCGTCAGATCGTTATCGATGCCCTCGATGGAACCCCTACGCGCATAGGGGACGGCGATACGATCGATCCAGCATCCCGAACGAAGGATCACATCGCCGTGACCGACAACTCGCCGCTCTCCCGCCTGGATCTCAACCTGCTGATCTCACTCGACGCGTTGCTCACCGAGCGCAGTGTGACGAGAGCAGCGGAGCGATTGCATCTGAGCCAACCCGCCCTCAGCGCGTCACTGTCTCGCCTGCGGACGCATTTCGGTGATCCCATCCTCGCCAGGCGCGGAAACACCTACGAACTCACGCCCTTCGCCGTCCGGCTCACTGAGCACACGACGACAGCGCTCGACGCAGCGCGACGGGTATTCGAGAGCCAGGCGAGCTGGTCTCCGGCCGAGTCGGTGCGGGAATTCTCGGTGTACGGGTCGGACTACGGCTTCGTCACGGTCGGAAAAGTCGTCTCCGAGCTCGCCGCCCAGCGCGCCCCCGGCGTTCGCTTCCGATTCATGCTGCACAACCCCGCCATCGTCGAGGACGCAGCCACGCGACTGCGATCCGTAGACGGAATGGTGATTCCGCACGGCTACCTCACCGACCTGCCATACGCCGATCTGTGGCGAGACGGCTGGCTGGCGGTCGTCTCCGACACGAACTCAACGGTCGGAGACACGCTCACTATGGACGACATCGCGACGTTGCCCTGGGTGATGACCTATCAATCGCGAACCGCCTTCACCTCTGCCACCCGGCAGGTTCAGCAGCTCGGCGTCGAGCCGCACGTCGAGGTGATCGTCGAGAGCTTCCTCTCGATGCCCCACTTCATCGCAGGCACGAATCGTCTGGGAATCATCCAAGGCGCATTGGCCCCGGTAGCCAGACAGGTCCCCGGCATACGCGTGGTCGGTCTTCCTTTCGATGCGACGCCCTTGGTCAACGCCCTGTGGTGGCATCCTGTCCACGGACGGGATCCCGAACACAGCTGGATGCGAGGACTGTTCGAAGAAGCCGGGCGGCTCGTCAAAGACGGCGCACACGCGCACGTCTGACCACCTCTCGTCCCGAGGGCAGGTCACCCAGCGGGCTGCAGCTCCCGCATGCTCCGGCGAATCAGGTCGTGCTGCCTGCGCACGAGCACCAGCGGGTCGACCTCGCCAAGCTCAGCGAACGCGTGACCCTCCCATTCGCTCGACCAATAGCCCCGGTAGCCGCCCTCGACGAACACGCGCACGAGCTCGGGGTAGTCGATCGCCGGCTCGAGGCCGTTCTCGTCGATGTCGTAGAACTTCGCGTGCACGTGCAGGATCTGCGGCATGATGTCGGCCCACTCCTGCGGCGCGACGTGCCCGTGCATGTTGAACGCGAGGTGCGCGAACGAGCCCAGCCGGCCGGGGTCGAAGTCGCGGCCCTTGAGGTAGCCGATGAACTCCTGCTGACGCTCCTGCATCGCGGCGTCCGTCGCCCAGATCGCCTGCAGCTTCTCGAGCGACGCGTCATCGAGCCCCGCGCGCTGCACGGCGCGCAAGAGGGTCGGCGACATGCTGTGCATCGTCGAGGAGAAGTCCGCGACGAAGCCGAGCAGAGGCGAGTCGAGCTCGGCGTACGTCTCGCGCACCTTCATCACCGCAGGTGCGTTCGGCCCCATCGGGGCGTGGATCTCGTAGGCGAGCTTCAGGTTGAGCTTCTCCGCGACCGGCAGAAGCCGGCGCAGTAGCTCGGGCTTCGCGCTCTGGATGCGCACGAGCGGGAAGCCGAGCTTCTTCGCGCCCTGGAACATGACCTCACTGAACTCGAACTCCTCGTCGGGGGTCATGTCGCGGTCGCGACGGCGACCCATGTCGAGGTTCGCGCCGAACGAGCTCTCGTCGAATCCGTGCTTGTCGAACGCTGCCCGCCAGCCGGCCACGAACTCGTCCGACACGATCGGGTAAGTCGGCAGCACCTGCGACGCGACGATCTCGATTCCCGGGCCGATGCCGAGCTCGGCGACCCGGTCGAGCAGCCCGTCGAAGTCGAACCAGCCGGCGCGGAACTCCGCGCTGGCCGAGTAGAGCGTGAGGCCGAGCTTGAAAGGGTCTTCGTCAGTCGCCGGGGGCGGCGGCGGCACATCCGACACGAGCGCCGGGGGCGCGGCATCCCGATCCGTCGCCGTCAGCGTGAACGACTGCCGGACGAAGTTCGGCACGTACATGCCTGGACCGCCGTCCTGCCCAGGCGCGATCTGCATGTACGGCAGCCGCAGCTCTCCGACGATCTCGACCAGGTGGGTCTCACCCAGCCCGATCGGGGCCTCGCGGCGCACGATCAGCAGCGGGTGCTCCTGCAGGTACCAGAGCACCTCGCTCTGCTCGGGCAGCTGGTCGAGCGTGTACCGCACGCCCTTCAGCTCGAACGCGATGTCAGCAGCGGAGACCTCGGCGCCGTCGATCGTTACCTTGAGCGTGCCGACCGATGATAGCCACAGGCTGCGGTACCAGGGCAGGGTCAGTGAGAGCGCGAGACCGTCGGGGTGCACCCGCAGGCTGTCTTCGGCGATGAGTCCATTGGGCATCTTCGTGTTCCTTCAAGTTCGATTCGGGATGCCGCGGCTCAGAGCCGGTCGGCGACCTGACGCATGAGGGAGTGCTGGCGGCGCACCTGTTCGATCGATCGCCACGGCTCGCGCTCACCCTCGTACTCGCTGGAAAGGTATCCGGTGTAGCCGGCGTCCTTGATGGCGCGCAGCACCGGCCCCCACGGGATCTGCTGGTCTTCGAGGCTCTCGTCGATGTCGTGGAACTTCGCCTGGATGAATACGACATGCTCCGCCACGTCGGCGAAGTCGGCGGGGTCGACTCCGATGCCGTCGAGGAACGCCGGGCGCCGGCCGGGCAGCTCGCCCGGCTTGAGCGGGATCGGGCGGTCTTGGAAGATGCCGGTGTCGATCAGGATGCCGAAATGCTTGGTTCCCGTGCGCTTGATGAACTCGACGTACTCGTCGACGACTTCGTGCTTGATCGGCGTGGGCGAGTGGATCTCAGGGCAGATGATCACGTCAAGTTCTTCGGCGAGCGGCAGGGACGCCTCGACGACCTCGGTCCAGATCGGGTGCGGAACCAGGTCGCTCGAGACCACGCCGATCTTCGGCCGGACGAACCGGAAGCCGAGCCGCTTGGCGAGGCGGAGATCTCGCTGGAGCGCCGCGGTACCCTCCTCGACGGTCATGTCACGGCCGTTCGGACCGCTGGAATGCAGGCGCGTGTCGATCCACGAGCCGTAGTTGGTGGGCTCTAGTCCGTACTTCTCGAGCAGGCGGAACCACTCGTCCACCCACTCCTGCGACGGGTTCGGGTAGTTGGGGACGTGCCCCTCGCCGAGGATCTCGATGCCGGTCGCGCCGATGTCGGCGATGCCGGCCATCGCGGTCTCGAGGTCGAGCACGGTGCCGAAGTCCGTCATGAAGCTGTACAGGCTCACGCCGTACTTGAATGGCGCACCCTCGGCTTCGGGCGAGAGGGTGACGTGCTTGGTGACGGTGTAGGTCGACGGCTGGTGCTCGACCGGGATGTACGACATGCGCAGCCGCAGCTCGATCGACACCTCGTGCACGCCGTCGGGTAGGCCACCCGGGTGCGGGACCGTGATGATCGCGGCGTCTTCGAGCGGCCAGCGCACGCCGTCGCCGTCCCACAGCTCCTGAAGCGTGTAGGTCTTTCCCTGCAGCGTCCACAGCGGCACGTCCGCGGCGACATCGACGAGGTCGCCAATGCGGACGGATACGCCGTCGATCAGGGAAGCGGTCATTCCGCGATATGAGGGCATGCGCAAACGCAGCTGGAAGCCGGTGATGCGACCGTTTTCGCGCACGTTGCGGAAGCCGACGGATTGAATGATGTCTCGCTCGAGGAGCATGGAAGGTGCGCTCTCTGAAGAAGGGCGATCGCGGCGGATGTGATCTCCGCGACCAGACGGCGCATCTTCACGCCATACCCGCCATTCTATCCCGAATGGTCGGTTTTGCGCATAAGTATGTGTGATGTGCGCGTAAGAAAGTAGGATGGCGCGCGCGCAAGCAGTATGCCTCCGTGCCCCCCTCCTGCGGAGAGGGCACCGCGTCAGTGAACTCTGCGGGCCTCGGCTCGGCAACCGACAGGTGCACCACCTCTGCGGGGTGGTGTACCTCAAGCGCTCGAGCTGGCCGACTTCCCCGGAATTCCGCCCCAGCACGCACTGATGTGTGCGGGAGCGAGCTGTGCCGCTGCTCCTCAAGTGACCCCCAAGTGACTCCGTGGGGGTCACCTGGGGGTCACTTTTGCCGACGCGGCACGTTGAATCAGCCCGGCCGCAGCAACAAGGAAACCCCTGTTTACCAGGGGTTTTCAACGCGGAGACGGAGGGATTTGAACCCCGCCTCTACGTGGAGGCTCGGGGGCGTTCAGTGGCACTTCGGTTGATATGGCTGGGTTCGCGGCGGTGTTGTTGCAGGTTCAGAGGCGTTCGCGGGTGCTCAGGTTTACGCGATTCTTACGCACGGAGGATCGCCTCCGCGCGTGATGACGTGGGCTGGTCAGGCGACCTGGACGGAGTCCGCGGTCCGCACGGAAGGCTCTTCCGGGAACGACAGGACGAGGTGTCGGCCGAGTGCGGTGGCGAGCCGGGCGAGGGTGTCGATCCGGTTCTTCGCGCCGCCGCCTTCTTCGAGGCGGGAGATCACCGACTGGGTGGTCTTCATCCGCGCGGCGAGCTCGCGCTGGCTCAGCCCGGCAGCGGTGCGAAGGTCGTAGACCAGCTGGCCGAGTGCAAGGTCCTGCTCGACCTCGCCGCGGCGCTCGTCGCTGATCGCAGGGCGACGCTGCTTCACGTCTTCCCAGCGTGAGTAGTGGCCATCTTGTCCTCCATCACGGGTAATCCACCCCGCAGCCGATCCCGCACGTCCCCCATTGAGCCGAACAGGGCATCGCCCCGCTCTGCAGCGGGGCGATGCCCTGTTCTCATGAGCCGCGTCGGACCCTACGCCCCTGCCGGCTCGAGTTCGCGTTCGGTGCGGGACTCGCCATCCTCGTCCTCAGCGGAGGTTGTGGTTGCGAGGTCGGCTTCCCACAGCTCGTAGTCCGGTGCGTCCCCTTCGTCCTCGGATGCTGCGCCGGTCGGACCCGTCGGGGCCGGGGTGAGAGGCTTCGCGAGGTCGCCGAAGTCGTGTTCGGTGCGGACGGTTTTCAGCGAGTCGATGACGAACACCAGGGCGAGGGACACGAGTCCCCAGATCCCGAGCACTTGGAGGTGCTGGATCGCGACATCCCCGTTGAAGTAGAGGATCGACCGGACGGTTTCGACGGCTGCCGGCATGGGCAGGTAGTCGTGCAGGGTGCGGAAGAACTCCGGCACCATGTAGACCGAGAGCGAGCCGTCGGAGGAGGGCGTGCCGAGGAACATCAGCACGCCGACGGCGGGGATCACGGCGAGCATCCCGAACAGCCGGTCGAGGACCATGGCGAACATCGCCACGCAGAAGATCGCAATCGCCCCGGCACCCCAGAGGGGCAGGAAGTGACCGTGGATCGATCCTGTGATGGGGCCCGCGATCGTCCACACCACGGCGGACATGAACGGGGCGTACACGGCCAGGAGGGGCAGGATCTTGCGCTTGGGGCGGCTGGAGGGCGCCGCGTTCGCGCTGACGATGATGACCATGAATCCGGCCAGCACCCAGCCCATCGCGATGTACATCGTCGCCACGCCATTGCTGTCGCTGTCGGGAAGCGGTGCGACGTCGTCGACCTCCATCGGCAGCTGCTGCGCCTGGGCGACCTGGCTGAACACACGGTTGACGACCTGGTAGGCGCTGGGGCTGCCCGCCTGGTTCGCGACCAGGGYGAACTCGGGGCTGGTCTGCGACGGCAGCACGACGGCGGCGATGATGTCGCGGTCCTCGACGAGGGCCCGGGCGTCATCGGCGGAGTCGAGCGCTGTGAACTCGAAGATCCCGTCCATGTTCTGCTCGAGGCCGGCGATGGTCTGCTCGGCCTGTTCGACGGTCGCCCCGACCACCGCGACGGGCATGTCGCGGGGGGTCGGCTGGTGCATCGCACCGAGCATCGTCGTGAGCATCATCGTGACCATCGCGAGCGGGAAGAACAGCAGCGACGCGTACCGCCAGAACTTGGTCTTCTGCCGGGGCCCGCCGTGCAGGGACGGGATGTTCACGTCGAGGACGACACCCTCCGGGTGCCGGCGGCGCTGGATCGCGTCGAACCCGGCAGTCGCGAGCAGGCCCACCACCGCGCCGATCGCGAGCACCAGCAGGTGCCCGGTGACGCCGATGCCGCCGAAGTACAGCACGGAGCGCATCGACTCGCCGATCGCAGCCATCGGCAGGATCTCGTGCAGGACGCGGTAGAACGGCGGCGCCGTGTACACGGACATCGCCATGTTCGACGAGGGCATGCCGAGCACCATCAGCAGGCCCAGTCCGATGATCACCCCCATCGACCCGAACAGGCGGGTGATGAACAGCTGCATCGAGGCGATCGCGAAGACGCCCAGCCAGGCTATGCCGACCACCGCCAGGTAGTGCTCGCTGGTGACGACCCCGAGGATCGGGCCGGTGACGGCCCAGACGATGCCGGCGATCAGCGCCGCCCACCCGGCGAGCAGCGGGACGATCCGGCGGAACTTCAGCAGCTCGGGCGAGTTCGAGCGCAGCACGCTGAACGGCAGGTACCCGGCCATCACCAGCGCCGTGGCGAGGAACATCGCACCGAGCCCCGACCCGTCGTTGGACGGGAGCGGCACGAGGTCCTCGGACACCACCGTCAAGCCTTCTTCGAGGACGACCGGAGCGATCAGGCTGGTCACCTTCGACACCTGCGTGGCACCGGCCGCGGTCGCCGTGTAGAGCGTGGCGGTGTCGCCGTCGATCACGACAGCCGCGACGGCTTCCCGGTTGATCACCATGTCCCGCGCCGCCTTGGCGTCATCGACGACCTCTGCGTCGACGGCATCCGGATCGCTGTCCGTGAGAGCGAGCTCGAAGCCGCGAACGTCCGAGACGCTCGAACCCGCGATCGCGATCGGCATGTCGTGCGCCGTCGGCGAATGCATCGTGCCCAGGTAGCCGGTGATCATCATGCCCACCATGATCAAAGGCATCAGGAACATCGCCACATAACGGCCGATCGACTCGGCCTTGGCACGCTTCGCGGCTTTCGCGGCAGCTTCCGCCTCGCTGAGAGGGGCGTCGGCTTCGGGGACCAACGGGTCCCCCTCGACGTTTTCGCGGGCCTCCCTACGGGAAACGGTGTGTGGGGTGGTCACGATCATTCTCCTGACACGGTGGAAACGGGATCGCCATTGATCGTGGAATATCCCCAATCTAAGTCACATGGCGTAAACTGCAAATCCATAGGCTGAAGTCTCAGCAAATCCGCAACATGCGACAGGAGAGCGCACGATGGGCCAGCACAGCGATCGGGCTCGCGAGGCGCTGCTGGATGCCGCGGAGGAACTGTTCGCCGTGCACGGCATCGACGCCGTCTCGAACCGCCGCATCGCCGAGCACGCCGGCTCCGCGAACCACTCCGCCATCGGATATCACTTCGGCACCCGCGACGACCTCATCCGCGCGTTGATCACGCGATACATCGACGGCATCGGCGACCGGGGCAGAGAGCTCATCGCAGAACTGGATGACGAACCGACCGTCTACGACATCGTCCGCGCCCGACTGCTTCCGCAGTTCGAGCACCTTGACTCGCTCCCGCGTCCGAGCTGGCGTGCCCGGTTCCTCGCCCAGGTGCGTTCCGTGCCGTCAGCAGTGGCGGTGCTCGAAGAGTCGCTCGTGGAGACCGACGGCAGCCTCGATTTCGCACTGCTGAAGACCCACGTCGAGGGAGTCTCCGACGCGGTGCTGCGCGGACGCTCGAGCATCATCGGACACCTCGTCCTCGGCGTCTGCGGCGAGTACGAGGAGCGGATGAACAGAGGCGAGGTCTCCGCCGACTGGATCAGCGTCGGGTACTTCCTCATCGACGCATCCGCAGGAATGCTGTCCGCTCCCGTCACGCACCCGGACGCGGTGCTCAATGCCCCCGCCCGATCTGGCTTGATCTAGCCGCCCGCGGTTGCCCGCGGTCAACACGACGAAAGAACTTTCATGACCTGCACGGCACCCGATTCGCGCGCGCGATGAAGCCCACGAGCGACCTCAACCGGACGATCGACGAGGTCGAAGAACACCTCGGAATCGTCGTCGGCCTGGTCCGGTCGATGTGGAAGGACGCGGCAGCCGGCATCCATCCCGGTCTTCAGCCGGTCGGCTGCAAGATCCTCGGCACTCTCGTGCGGCTCGGCGAAGCGAACCCGTATGTGCTGGCCGAAGTGCTCGCGACCGACAAGAGCGTGATCAGCCGTCAGATCCGCATC
Organism: Microbacterium sp. P5_E9; assembly: GCF_054049175.1. Lineage (NCBI taxonomy): Bacteria > Bacillati > Actinomycetota > Actinomycetes > Micrococcales > Microbacteriaceae > Microbacterium > Microbacterium sp. P5_E9. Next base: position 84,695 of record NZ_JBFUMV010000014.1, read on the forward strand.
CTCGAAGACGCGGGCCTGGTCGTCAGCCGCGCCGACGCCAACGATGGCCGCGCACGGGTGCTCTCGGCAGCACCTATCGCGATCGAACGCGTGAGAGAAGTACGAGCCCAGCAGCACGACCGCCTCCGCGACATCCTTCTGGCCCAGCCGGAAACTGAAGTCCGCGCGTTCGCCGCCATGCTCCGCCGCATCAGCGAGTCGTGACGGCCGACGAGCTCCAGCGGATCGCAGTGAGCCGCGTCCACTCTCCGTGCGCCGGCCATCGTCGCCGTCAGCAGGCATGGCCACGATCTCAGCGTGTCGCGTTCAGCGGCTGCCGCGGCCTCATGCCGGACGCACGGTAGATGCCATCGATCCCGTTCTTCGCACCGCCACCTTCTTCGAGGCGGGAGATCACGGACTGGGTGGTCTTCATCCGCGCGGCAAGCTCGCGCTGGCTCAGCCCAGCAGCAGTGCGAAGGTCGTAGTCCAGCTGACCGAGCGCGAGGTCCTGCTCGACCTCGCCGCGGCGCTCGTCGCTGATCGCAGGGCGCCGCCGCTTCAAGTCTTCCCAGCGGGAGTAGTTCGCCATCTCGCCCTCCATCACCGATAATCCACCGCACAGGCGTCCGCAGCTCGCTTCCCGCGAGCCCCCTCTTGACGCTCATTGTCCCGCCGCTCATCGCATTCAAGCTGGACGCCTACGACAGAGCCCGACTGGTGATCTGGGCTACGAGACCGGACTCATCGCGCGGCGAAGGTGATCTCACGGCGTCGCCGCCAGATGCCTCAGCTGCCGACTCTCAAAGACGAGAGCCTCACGGAGAGGCCCCTTGCCGAAGTGGGCCAGGAGAAGCCTGCCCATCGTGACGGGGTAGAGCCACAGCTCGCTGCGTCTGCGCCGTTCGCCCGCGACGGGGCGAGGCTCTCGATGATCGCGGCCCGGCGGGTGCGCGAAAGTCGTGAGACGGACGGCACTGCGTTCCCTCGCATTCGCGCGGGAACGCAGTGCCGTCCGATTGGGACCAGCAGCCTTACTTGGCCTTGACCTTGAAGTCCTGCTCGAGGGGAAGGTCACGCGAAGACGCGCCGACTGAGATCGTGTACGTGCCGTCCACGATCTTCCAGGCGTCCGCGTCAACGTCCCAGACTCCGAACGGCTGGTTGCTCGCGTTCGAGTCGACGACAATCTCGACGGTCGTCCTCTCCCCCGCGGCGAGCTCGATGCGGTCGAAGCCGACCAGACGCTTGCCCGGCTCGTTCGCGGCGTCGGGGAGCGTCAGGTACACCTGCGGGATTTCTGCCCCGTTGCGGTCTCCAGCGTTCTCGACCGTGAAGGAGATCGTCGAGACGGCTTCGCCGTTCTTCGCCTTGGTCTTGACCTTCAGGTTGGAGTACTCGAACTCGGTGTACGACAAGCCATAGCCGAACTCGAACAGCGGGTCGATGTTCTGCTCGTCGTACCACTTGTATCCGACCTGCAGGCCCTCGGTGTAGTTCACCTGACGGATCTCGTTTGTGCCCGCGGGGCGCGTGGTCGAACCGTCCGAGAAGACCCCGGGATACTGCTGAATGGACTTTGCGGTGGGGTTGTCAGCGAGTGACTTCGGGAACGTCAGCGGCAGCTTGCCCGACGGGTTCACGTCGCCAAAGAGCAGCGACGCGAATGCAGGACCTTGCTGATCGCCCGGGTACCACGCCTCCAGGACTGAGTCCACCGAGTCGATCCACGGCATCTCCACCGCTGAACCTGTCTCAAGGATCACGACGGTAGAGTCGTTGGCCGCAGCCACCGCGCTGATCAGAGCATCACCATTGTTGTCGAGTCGCAGATCCGGGATGTCGGAGAACTCGCCGCTGGTGTAGTAGCCGAGGACGACAGCCACATCGGCTGAGGCTGCGATCGATGCCGCCTGCGCCGGGTCGGCCCCGTTGCTGTAAACCACCGTCTGGCCATTGGCTTCGGCACGCTGGGTGATCGCGGTCAATGGGTCGATGAGGCCATCGCAGTTCATAATCGGGCCGTTGCGGAATCGGAAGAAGGACGAGCACACTGTCTTGGCGCTTACGCCAGCCGTGGGGGTCGTTGACGCGATCTGACCAATGATGGCGATCGTCTTGCCTGCTTCGGCTGCAATCGGGAGAGTCCCACCCTCGTTCTGCAACAAGACGGTGCTCTGCTCGGCAACCTGCCGCGAGATTGCCTTGTGCTGGTCGTTGGTCACGATCGAGATGGGCGTCGTGGGCAGTGGATTGTCGAACAGTCCCGCGCGGATGTATGAGTTGATCACGCGGAAGACTGCAGCATCGATGTCTGCGGCAGTGAGCTCGCCCGCTGCGATTGCGGCGTCGAAGTTGGCGGGAGTGAAGAAGGTCGGATCGTTCAACTCCTGATCAAGTCCGGCCTTCACCGATTGTGCAACCGAGTGGACTGATCCGAAGTCGGACATGACGAACCCGTCGAAGGATGCTTCACCGCGCAGCTGCGTGTTCATCAGGGAGTTTTCGCACGCGAACACCCCGTTGATCTGGTTGTAGGAGCACATCGCGCTATCGGGGGCGCCGCTCTCGACCGCGATGTCGAAGGGCAACGTGTAGACCTGGTGCAGGGTTCGCTCATCCACGTTCGACGAACTTGTCTGGCGATCCAACTCCTGCTCGTTCCCCACGTAGTGCTTGAGGTTCGAGATGACAGGCTTCGTGGGATTGCCTTCCTCGATCCCGCGACTGTTGGCCCCAGCCATCAGGCCGCTGAGCAAGGAATCTTCGCCGAAGTACTCGGTTGAGCGACCGGTGAGAGGGGTGCGTTGGCTCGAGACACCGGGGCCGAGGATGACGTTGCTGCCGCGGTCGAAGGCTTCGGCCGCCTGCGCTGCTCCTTTGTCGTACCCGAGGTCGAGATTCCACGTCGCTGCCACAGCAAGCGGCACGGGGAAGGAAGTGACTCCGTCCGTCATCGCCACGCCCTGCGGGCCGTTGGAGTAGAAGATCTTCGGTGTGCAKGGAACCTGCTCCGGGTATGTCACTGTGCCGAAAACTGTCTGTGTGACACGCTCGGTGGCCGCGACATTCATCCAGCGGTACTTCTGGTGCGGGGTGCTCGCGTCCATCAGGGCTTGAGTACGCTCTCCGCTCGTCTTCGCCGTGTCCATCCATGGCACAGTCGAGCAGTCAACCGCGGCGGCCGGCACGGCTGTGGCGAGGACGCCTCCCGTGACCACCAGCGCCGCGCTGAGCAGCAACGCGGTCGAGCGGCGACGCACTCGATTGCGATCGCCGACCGACGCAAATCTGTTCAACCTCATTGTTTGTCCATCTTCTCTGAAGGGCTGTGTAGAACGCTCTACGTTTTGTAGATTGCTCTACATTCTCAGAGTCGTGCATCGATGTCAAGGGATTGCGGTCTAGGACATGAGAGTCCAATTCGCGTGTGGCCGGGCCTTGCCGTGCGGGCTCGAACTCGCGCGCGGACCACTCCGAACAAGCAGAACTGCGACGGAACCAGCTCGCAATTTGATCGTGACCTGCGCGACCGCGACGCCGGTGAATGAGGGTTCTAGCAGTCCTACAGGCAAGTGTGGTGGCGGGTGGGTGGCTAACTGCGCCACCCACCCGCGAGTCATGACGCCGGCAGCGTGAGCGCGTGGTCGCCCGCCGTCAATTCGATATCCGGCGAGCCCGCCACGCGGACCAAGGCAGTCGTCCCTTCAGGGATACTCGCCATGATTCGAATTTCCGCGTCTTCGAGGTCCCAGCGAACGGCTGCCCGGCCGTGAGGTGTATCGAGGCTGGTCTCTGCCCAGGTGAGCCCACCGCCCGGTAGCGGTGCGATGAGAATGCGACGGTATCCAGGCTCCAACGCTGACAAGCCACCAAGGACCCGGTGCATCCAATCTGCAACGGCGCCGAGCGCATAGTGGTTGAAGCTCGTCATTTCGCCCGGGTTGATGGTGCCGTCCGGCAGCATCGAATCCCAGCGTTCCCAGATGGTGGTGGCGCCCATCGTGACTGGGTACAGCCATGACGGACACTCACGCTGAAGCAGCAGCGAGTAAGCGACGTCGACATGCCCGGTGGAGCTCAGCGCATCCGTGATGAACGGCGTGCCGGCGAAGCCTGTGGAGATGCGCGAACCACTCTCGAGGACGAGCTCCGCCAACCGCCTGCCCGCCCATTCTCGCTGCGCTTCGTCCAATAGCCCAAAGACGATCGCCAGCGAGTACACCGTCGCGCAGTCGCTGAGGATGCGCTCCTCGTGCACGTAAGCATCGTGGAAAGACGACCTCAGCCCAGCTGCCAACTCGGCGAACTCGGCCGCTTCCTCGGGCCTGCCAAGGATGGCAGCAGATTCCGAGACGATGATGGCAGTTCGGTAAGCGGATGCCGTCGCGACAACGCCCTTGTCAGCTTTTGCCGCGTCGGCGTGGTCCGGCGGCGCGTCCGGGTCGAGCCAGTCACCGAACTGGAACCCCTGATCCCACAGTCCGATCGGTGACAGCAATGAACGCACCCGGCGGGCGTGCGATGCCATCGAAGGGAACGCGTCGCGGAGGATGCCCTCATCTCCGTAGGCCCGCCAGAGCGCCCATGGCACCCACGCAGCTGCATCGCTCCACACCGCGGTGGAGTTTACGGGTTTGAACTCCTCAGGAACTCCCATGTACTTGAGAATGTCTGGGACGACAAACGGTACGACGCCGCCCTGGTGCTCCTGCTCGAGGGCGACATCACGCAGCCAACTGGTCAGGAAGCCCTTCACGTCATAGAGGAACGCGGCCGTCGGCGCAAACACGGCGATGTCGCCGGTCCAGCCCAGTCTCTCGTCGCGCTGAGGGCAGTCCGTGGGCACATCGAGAAAATTGCCCCGCATGCCCCAGACGACATTGTCGTGCAGCTGGTTCAGCAGGGGGTCGGATGACTCGAACCGACCGATTCGTCGCAGATCCGAGCTGACGACAACAGCCGTAAGGGAGGACGGCGTCAGGGCATCGATACCACCGGGCCATCCGTCGACTTCGACGTAGCGAAAGCCGTGGAATGTGAACGTGGGCTCGAACACGTCATTGTCGCCGCTGAGGATGAAGCGGTCGGTTGCCTTCGCTGTGCGCAGGGGACGCGTTCCGAGTTCGTCGCGCTCGAGCACTTCCGCGTGGCGCAGCGTGATCGCCTGCCCTGCCGGGCCGGTGACGGCGACACGCACCCAGCCAACCAGGTTCTGGCCGAAGTCGACCAACGTCTTGCCCGACGGACTCTCCCAAATGCGTTGCGGCGAGAGACTCTGTTGACGCCGGACAGGTGGACCGACGTATGGCTCCAATTTCGCGAGATCGAAGTCGACTGTGTGGACCGAACCCCATGAAGACTCGTCGAACCCGACTCGGTCCCACCCTGACGGAAGGAGACGCGCGTCGATTTCCTGCCCGTCGTAGATGCTGTCGGATACAACCGCGCCCTCGCCGGCACGCCATGTTTCATCGGTGACGATGATCTGCTCGTGGCCGTCCTCGAACTCAATGCGCAATTCGAGGAAACCGGCCAGTTCGGGACCGTAAGGGGGCGAGTTCTCCCATCCCAGACGTCCGCGGAACCACCCGTCGCCGAGTGCCATTCCGAGGGCGAACCGGTTCCGTGCCGTGAGCGCAAGCTGCGCGGTGACGTCATAGGCGGCATATCGCAGACGCCACTCGTAGCTGGTCCAGCCGGGCGTCAAGACGTCCTCTGAAAGGGGCACGCCGTCGATGAACGCTTCGACGACGCCGAGCGCGGATACCTGAGCAGCCGCTCCGACGACTGTTCCATGGCCCTCGTCCAGCACGAATTCAGTACGCAAGAGGGGTGCCCGATGAAGGGTTGCATCCGCAGCGATGAATCGCCCAATTCGCTCGGTCATGGAATTCTCCTGGATATCAGGACTCGACACGCGTGGAGCCGGTCGTCAGTGGGACCTCGTCAGCCTAGCCGATTTTGTGGAACGGTCTACACCAATGTGGAACTGTTGATCAACTGGATTGGCGCATCGGCTCAGGAAGTCGGAGCGGATCGCGTCGACGTCCGCACCCGCAGTTCTGGCGTGAAGATCTCATGAACCGCCTCGGTGCGACCTTGCAGGCGCTCCATCAGCAGTTGGATCGCACGGAGCCCCATCTCGCTGCCAGGCTGGTGCACCGTTGTGAGCCCGAGCGCCGGATGCGACGCGATCGGCACATCGTCGTAGCCGACGATCGACAACTGTCGCCCGGTCTCCGCTGTTGCGCGAAGTGCGCCGATCGCCAATTCGTCGTGAGCGGCGAACACGGCCGTGATTGGCGTCCCGCCTTCGATTGCCGTCCGGACTGCCGAGTTCGCCGCATCCTGACCCTCGTCCGTTCGCAGTACGACGATCTGGTCTGCCAAACCCGCCTCGGTCATCGCGGCGCGATACTCGCGCAGTCGGATGCCGTGGGCGGACTGCGTCTCCTCCTCCGCCTCCTCAAGTGTGAGATGTGCAATCCGAGTGTGCCCAAGATTCAAGAGATGGTCCATCGCCATCCGCGTCCCCGCAACGTCGTCGCCGGCGATGCTGTCATACGCGTCCGAGTGATCGTGTCGGCCAAACATCACGACGGGTGTCTGCGTGGCGATCCGGTCGAGCGCTTCACTGCTGACCCGGGGGGAAACGGCAACCACGCCGTCCACCTGGCGGTCGACCAAAGCTTCAATTGCGCGGAGTCCGAGACGTGAACCTTCCTCGGCGGGCGCGATGACCACTTGGTAGATCGTTCCCGCGAGCGCGCCCATCACGCCCGTGAGCATTCGGGTGAAGAACTGATTGCCAAGATCGGGGATCTCGATGCCGATCGTGTATGTGCGGCCCCTCATTGCTCGTGCAGCAATCCGAGGACGGTAATCGAGCTCCGTCATGGTCGCGGTGACACGCTCGCGCATGGAGTCGCTCACTCCGTATGCGTTGCGCAGCACTTTCGACACGGCTGCGCGGGACACGCCCGCCGCTGCGGCGACGTCTTCGATTGTCGCGTTGCGGCCCGGGACAAATGTCATGGTGTAGAGGTTAGCGCCGCTCACGTCGCGCGAAGCGCCGGTGTCCGAACCGGGAATGGGTCAAACGCCTTCAGAACTGTTCCCTGCGGGCGGTCGCGTCGAATTCCGCGGGTACAGTCGGGGCGCCGTCGTGATGTGTAGCGCTTCGGTTCGTCCCGCAAGCCGGCTGAGCAGGAGCTCGACAGCGTGCTCACCCATCGCGAAGCCCGACTGATCGACGCTGGTGAGCGACACTGCGGGGTGCCCCGCGATCGTGATGTTGTCGTATCCCGCAACCGATACGGACGCGTCAGACGGCCCGTTTGTCGCAAGCGCCCGGAGTGCCCCGAGCGCCATGGCGTCGTTGCCCGCGAAGATGGCCGTTGGAAAGTCTGGCCCGGTCAAGATCTCAGCGACCGCTCCGCGCGACTCGTCTTCGGTCGGGCCGCTCCGGATCACACGGGACACACCCTCGAGCCCATGCTGACTCATGAACCGCTCGTACTCCTCGAGCCTGACTGCGTGGGGCGTTCCTGAACCAAAAGCCGTCACCTCGGCACTGCGAGTGAGGTGCGCGATCTTTCGGTGACCCAGTCGATGCAGGTGGTCCATGACGAGTCGAGTCCCCTCGATGTCGTCGCCAGTGACTGTGTCATACGCGAGCGAGTTGTCGTGGCGCCCGACCATCACGATCGGAACTCGCTGGGCCAGCGACTCGAGCCATTCGGTGGCTACGAGCGGCGAGATGGCGATGATGCCGTCAACCTGACGGTCGGACAGCGCTGTGATCGCGCGCCGCCCCTCCTCCACGTCGCGACCCGCCGGCGCGATGATCAGCTGGAACCCTGTTCCTTCGCGTGCCGCGGCAGCGCCGTCGATGATCTTGTCGAAGAAGGGGTTCCCGATGTCGGGAAGTTCGATTCCGATAGTGCTCGTGGTTCCGCGCATCGCTCTGGCCGCCACGCGTGGGCGATAATCCAGTCGCTCGATCGCATCATTGACGCGCACGCGCATCTGATCGCTTACGCCGTAGGCGTCTCTGATGACTTTCGAGACCGCCGCACGAGAAACGCCGGCCTCACGGGCGACGTCGCTGATGTTGGCCGCTCTCCTCATCGTGATGACTCCCTCGTCCGATATCAGGAATGTAACGAGTTGTAGATCAATCCACAAATCGTGTGTAGATCGGTTGACACGCGGCACACGACGTGTCTATCGTGGCCTCACCCAAGCACCCGAGCACGGGCATCACGAAGATGCTCCGGGGCATCGACAGCGAAGTGCCTTTACATGGAGGTAAAGAGATGGATTCCCGCATGACAACCCGCCGAGCGCTCCTGGCGGTCGGCGCCGGAAGCGTCGCGTTGACGCTGACGCTCGCCGGCTGCTCCGCCGGTGGATCGAGCGACGCAGATGGCGCCGTCACCCTGAAGTATCTCGTCGACAACGGCGAAGCGACGGTCGTCGTCGCTGAGGCGCTTGCCAAGGCCTTCGAAGCCGAGAACCCCGACATCAAGGTGGAGATCGAGACGCGTCCACAAGGCGCTGAGGGCGACAACCTGATCAAGACCCGCCTGTCAACGGGCGAGATGGACGACCTCTTCTCCTACAACTCTGGCTCCCTGTTCCAGGCCCTCAGCCCCGACCAAACTCTTGTCAACCTCGACGACCAGGAATGGGTCGGAAAGCTGGACGAGAACTTCATTCGCACCGTTTCGACCGACGCCGGCCTCTACGGCGCTCCCATGGGTCAGTCGATGGCGGGCGCCGTTCTGTACAACAAGGACATCTACGCCGAGCTGGGTCTTGAGATCCCGACCACGTGGGACGAGTTCATCGCAAACAGCGAAGCGATCAAGGCTGCCGGCACCGCCGCACCCATCATCCAGACGTACGGCGACACCTGGTCCTCGCAGCTGTTCATCCTCGGCGACTTCAACAACGTGCTCGCGGAGAACCCGGACTGGGCGGAGGAGTACACCGCCAACAAGGCGAAGTACGTCGATGAGCCCGCTTTCGCCGGCTTCCAGCACCTTCAGCAGGTCTACGAGGCTGGACTGCTCAACGAGGACTTCGCGTCCGCGACGTACAACGACGGCGTCGCCATGGTGGCGACCGGCGCTGGGGCTCAATACCCGATGCTCACGTTCGCGGCGGGTCAGATGATGACCACCAACCMGGAGGCTGCCGATGTCGTGGGAACCTTCCCGCTCCCCGGCCCGGATGCAGATAGCAATGGACTGACGGTGTGGATGCCGAACGGCGTCTACATCCCGAAGTCGACGGAGGGCGCCCAGCTCGACGCGGCGAAGAAGTTCCTCGAGTTCATCACCACGCCGGAAAGCTGCGAGATTCAGGCGGAGTCCACGGCTCCCCAGGGCCCGTTCGTTGTAGAGGGCTGCACGCTGTCTGATGACGTGCCGGCGATGATCTCGGACCTCCAGCCGTACTTCGATGAGGGCAAGACCAACCTCGCGCTGGAGTTCCTCTCCCCGATCAAGGGACCTGCTCTGGAGCAGATCACCGTCGCCGTCGGATCTGGCATCACGAGCGCCAGTGACGGCGCGGCGCAGTACGACGAAGATGTCAAGAAGCAGGCCCTGCAGCTGGGCCTCGACGGCTGGTAGACACCCATTGACCTGTCGGGGCCGGGCCTACCGCCCGSCCCCGACWGTCTGGAGACACAAWGAGCACCACCACAGCCGGGCGCAAAGAGACCCGAGGGACAAATACGTCCGCCCCGAAGCCCCCACATCGGCGCAGGATGAAGAGTCCCTACCCGACCTGGTTCTTCCTTCCCGCAGGCGTCTTCTACGTTCTTCTTTTCCTGGTCCCCACGGTGGCATCGCTGTGGTTCTCCCTCACACGTTGGACGCTGTTCGACGTCGAGTTCATCGGTTTCGACAACTTTGTGCAGTTCTTCAAGGAACCGCAGCTCGTCCAGGGGTTCATCAACACCTTCATCTATGCCTTCCTCACGTCGGCGGCAAAAGTTGTGCTGGGGCTTGCGCTGGGCGTGTTCCTCAGTACCCAGATCATCGGGCGCGGTTTCCTTCGGGCCACGATCTTCTTCCCGGTGCTCGCCAGCACCATTGGCGTCGGAATCATGTTCAAGGTCCTCCTGGATCCGTTTGACGGCCCCATCAACGAGACTCTTGCCCTCATTGGAATCACCGGCCCAGGCTGGTTGACCGATCCATCTCTGGCCCTCATATCGGTCGCTCTTGTCGACATCTGGAAAGGCGTAGGGCTCGCGACCCTCATCTTCATCGCCGGCATGGTGGCGATCCCGCAGGAGTACTTCGAAGCAGCAGAGATGGATGGCGCGAGCTTCTGGCAGCGCTTCCGCCACATCACCCTTCCGCTCCTCCAGCCCGCGACAGCTACGGTCGTCCTCTTGTCGCTCATCGGTGGTTTGAGGTCATTCGACCTCATCTGGGCGATGACGAAGGGCGGGCCCGGCTTCACCAGCGATGTCCTTGCCTCAGTCGTCTACAAGCAATACCAGGCCGGATTCTTCGGCCTGTCCACCGCGGGGAACGTGGTCCTATTCATCGTCGTAGCCGCGATCATCTTCCCGCTGTCTCGGTGGCTCAACCGTGGGGAGGCGAACGCGTGAGAAACAGGACCTGGCGCTGGACCGCCGGCATCATCGCCATCGTGGTCGCGATTGCGGTCTTCGTAGTGCCGTTCGTGTTCATGGTGTTCACGGCGGGCAAGACGCAGAAGGAAGCGTCGGCCCTGGAGTTCAGCTGGCCGACTGAATGGGTCTTCTTCGACAACCTCGTAACTGTCCTCACGACACGCGACTACTTGATCGTGCGCGCCTTCATCAACAGCACTGTGCTCACTGTCGTCTCCGTGGCCATCATGGTCATCCTCGGCGCGATGGTCGGCTACGTTCTGCAGCGTCGTCGCTCACGATGGAATCCGCTGATCAACTTCTTCGTGCTCGCAGGACTCATCATCCCGCCCGCTGTCGTTCCCACCATCTGGGTACTCCAAGGGTTGGGCCTCTTCAAAACAATGGTCGGACTCATCGCGGTACATGTCGCGTTCGGCCTGTCGTTCTGCATACTGCTTTTCCGCGCCTTCGTCGCCGGTATCCCCAAGGAGTTGGACGAGGCTGCGATCATCGATGGCGCCGGCCCTGTGAAGCTGTTCTTCCGCGTGATCTTCCCTCTGTTGAAATCGGTCATCGTGACGGTCGTCGTTGTGCAGGCCGTGTTCGTCTTCAACGACTTCACCTACGCGTTGTACTTCCTGCCAGGGGACGAGAACGCAACAGTGCAGTTGACGACGTACAACTACACGTCTCAGGCGATCAGCTCCTGGAACCTTTTGTTCACGAATGTTCTGCTCATCACCATTCCGCCGCTGGTCATGTACATCTTCTTCCAGCGTCAGATCGTCGCGGGCATGACCTCCGGCGCAGTGAAAGGGTGAGTCACGAGGGTGCCCTGCCGCGGACGGCGGAGGTCATTCGCGCTCACGTTGTAGATCGTTCGCCGCAGCCGTTCGACGAGTCGGAGATCCAGCGGTCGCCGACCGGAGTCCAATGGATGTATGGGGAAGGGCAATACGAACTTGCGCTCCTGGCACGACTCATCGACGACGGGTTCGCCGCGAATCGGCACGTCCATTACACCCGGAACTATGGGCGCATAGCGGTCGCGGCGACATTCCGTGCCGCGTTCGCGGGACCCGGCTCCGTTCGCTTGCGCGTCTCGGGCGACGCCAGTGTCACCGTGAACGGGCGATCGGCAGAGCTCGCCGCGGCACAGGACGGGTACTTGACGTTCGAGTGCCCGGCCGGCCAAGGGGAGCTTCGGATCGAGGTAGTGGGCAGCCCGGTAGTCGTCCCTGCGATCGCGGTTGACTCCCCGATACCTGTAGATCCATGGACGGCGAGTCTGGAGGGTGGGCCCTGGGCGGCCGTGGGGCTTCGGGCCGGAGGTGACGTGCCTCCACACCTCGAGCCTGCTTCCACCGTTCTCCTTACCGCTCGGCACAACGGCGATGGCGTCTTCGACGTCGGCGCGCCAGTTCTCGGGCGGCCGATCCTTCCCGAGGGTCCCCCTCCGATCATCGCGACGGGGGAAAGTGTCGACGAGGCGCTCTCGGATCCTTCGACGCACGAAACGCGCCACGACGTGGTCCAACTGCCGGACGGCCGCTGGACGACGCGGCACCGGTTGGGGTTCCGCTACCTGATCGTGGACGCGCCGGTTGCCCCGTCCGAGATTGACATCGAAGCGTCGGTGCTTGATGTGGCCAGACCCGGAGCGTTCGCCTGCTCTGACGAGCAGCTGACCCGGATCTGGGCCGCGGCGCAGTACACACTGCGCACGTGCTCGCAGGGACTGCTCGTGGACGGCATCAAACGTGATCGGATGCCCTGGGCCGGAGACCAGGCGATGAGCACTCTTGCGAACGCCTTCGCACTAGGCGAAGGCGGACTGGTCGCGGATGGCCTGGTCGCTCTGGGGCAGCCCGGTCACGGATAYGTCAACGGCATCGCGGATTACTCGCTGTGGTGGGTGGTGAACGCCGACTTGTACGTGCGCTACTTCGACGACAAGCAGTTCGTCGAGCGCTCCGCAGATCTGGTCCACTCCTTTGTCACCGACCTCGCGCAGTACGCCGACGACCAGGGCGTATTCCGGCCGGTCAAGCACCCAGGCGGCTTCGCGGACGCGGGACCCGGCTCGGTCTTCATCGACTGGGGCGTGACGCTCGAGCAAGGACGCGACTCCGTTGCCCTGCAGATGCTCTGGTTCTGGGCGCTTCGCAGTGCCGAGCGGGTGCTTCGGCGAGTTGCACACGATGGAGCCGACAGGTGGTCTGATCTCGCCGATCGTCTTGAGACGACACTGCGCACTCGAGGCTGGACGAGTGCACCCGGTCGCTGGTCCGATTACCTTGACTCTGCCGCGCCGTCGGCTGCACCATACGCGAACTTCCTGGCCATCCTTGCCGGGCTGCATCCTTCCCCTCCGTCGGGCGTTCACGACGCAGCGCGGAGACACGACGCCGGTACACCCTTCATGAACGCACTTCGCCTGCGGGCCCTGATCCATGCCGGTTCACACGATGAGGTCCTCGACGAGATTCGACGCGTCTGGGGAGGCATGCTCGATCGCGGGCCCGGAACCTTTTGGGAGGAGGTGACCACCGACGGCGATCCACACAGCATGTATGGGCGACCATTCGGGCGGAGTTTGTGCCATGCCTGGTCAGCGGGGCCCGCAGCCATCATTCCCGAGGCGGTGTTGGGAGTGGCCCCGCTCGCGGATGGCTGGGCGGAGTTCAGCGTCGATACGCACCTCGGAGATCTCGAGTGGGCTTCGCTCGTCATCCCTGCCCCCGCGGGCGACATCGTAGTCGTGGCGGAGGCGGCTCGGGTGTCGGTCGAATTCCCGGGCGGCACCACGCTCGTGCACGCGGACGGGCACCGAGTCGAGGGGCCGGCGCACATCACGTGGCGTCACAGTCCTGCGGATCGCGCAAAGACACCCCACGCGCTCTCGAGCCCGCCTTCAGCCGCGGCGTTCGGCGCCATCCAGTGAAGGTTGCGGCCGGGGCCAGTGCCACTATTACGCGGCCTCGAGCTGGCTGCGCGCAGGCATTCCGGTGCACCAAGTCGCGAAATGGCTGGGGTGTCGGCGACGGCACTCCGTGGGCCATTTGAGTATCATCGCCGTCAACTCGAATGTCCCGCCCAATGAAGCGCCCGATGTCGGTGCGTCGGGAACCGTTCAAGTTGTATGAGGGACACCACCTGTGCGGGGTGGTGTACTTCAAGCCCGTGAGCCGAGATCGACATCGACATCGACATCCGGGTCCGTCTGGCGGCTGCCTTCGCCTGGACGTAGAAACCCGCCCATCAGCGCGGTCGGCAGCGCAGCGACGGATGGACAGATTCCCTCGGTCCTCACCAAGAGGATCCGCAGAATGGCGGCCCTGCACTGTCGCCGATGGTGCTTGGTCCGCGTCGAGTGCGTAAAGATTCTTACCCAAATCCCTCTTCGCCAGGCTGGTTGTGAGTCAGTTCACGATCAGCGAGGGAGGCTCTGGGTGTCGATCACTCCGGGGTTCACGACGGCGGAGATCCGCGAGTTCGTGCATGAGTATCAGTTGCAGCCGCATGGTCAGAAGGCGATCTGGTTGCGGGAGCGCGGGCTCACCTACGCGCATTTGATCAGGTGGCGAAAGGGGGTGTTCGGTGGCAACCTCGACCGGGGCCTGGTGCCGAGGCAGGCTAGGGGGATGACCTTGCCCCCGAAACAGCGGACCGAGCTGGAGAAGCAGCGCGCCGCGGAGCGTGCCGCGCATCAAGCGGAGACCGAGCGGCTGCAGGCGCGGATCCGAGAGCTCGAGGAGACCAACGTTGCGCTGGGAAAAGCTATCGGGCTCTTGCACAAGGTGAGCGAGCAAGAGCCCGACGCGCCCCAGCCGAAGACCGGTCGGTCTGGTTCCTCGACACCGAGGACACCATCGTCGGAGAGTTGACTCCCGCGACCGGGTCGCAACGGCAGGCGCTGCAGCTCGTGGGGTTGTCACGGTCGACGTGGCACTACCGACGGAATCCGCGGCCCAGGATCCACAACCCGGTGAAGGAGCGCGCGTATCCGTCTCGGATCGACCAGGCCGATCGGGACGCGATCGCAGAACTGATCACCGCCGGCTGGGTGGAGGGCGTGTCCGTCGATCACGCGTTCGCCGACGCGTGGGACGCGGGGGTGATGCTCGGCTCCCGCCGGTCCGGGTGGCGTGTCGCCGCGGACATCGAGGATCAGACGCCCCGCCCTGTCGCGCCGACCCGGCGCGGCAGCAACCGCCCACCGCGGGAGGCGCCGGTGCTGGAGGCGACCGGACCCGGACAGGTCTGGTCGTGGGACATCACCGACCTGCGGTCCCCGTGGCGGGGTGTCGCGTTCAAGGCGTACTCGATCATCGACATCTACTCCCGCAAACTCGTCGGATACCGTGCCGAAGACCGGGAAGTCGACGACCTCGCCGTCGAGATTTTCCACGCTGCGATCGCCCGCGAAGGGGATCCCCGGTGTCGTGCACGCCGACTCCGGGCCGGCGATGCGGTCCACCGTGCTGAAGGACTACCTCGCCGACCTCGGCGTCACACAGACCCACAACCGACCGCGGGTGTCGAACGACAACCCGTTCTCCGAGTCGGAGTTCCGCACCATGAAGTGTCGGCCGAACTACCCCGGCACGTTCGCCGACCTCGAGCAGGCGCGAGCATTCATGGCCTGGTACGTGCCCTGGTACAACGCCGAGCACAAGCACTCCGGCATCGCGTTGTTCTCACCCAACGAGGTCCACGACGGCACCTGGCAGCAGGCCTGGGCGCGGCGCGAGCAGACCCAGCAGGCTTACTACGACACCCACCCCGAACGCTTCCGACGACGCCCGTCCACACCACTGCGCGCCGGGATCGTCGGCATCAACCTGCCCAAGAACGACAGCCAATCACCGCGCGAACGACTCCCCTTAGCAGGGTGAAATCGGCGCATCGCGGCCGAGTCGGCTCGACGCGCGCTCCGCCGCGGAATCACGCGGATCTTCCCCCTCACCAGCGGATTCGTGCGTCGAGCGGAGTCGCACATCACGCACTCTATGCACTCTAAAATCATCCGGAATCGACATCCTCGGGATACTCGGGGACCCTTGGGGGACCTCTGGACGAACCCGACATCGAACACCGCAATCCGCCAAAAGAGGGTCGACCGATGGAGGATGGCACCGCTTGCAGTAGTGAGTGGTGAGCGGCATAGCCGCGAACCACGTGATGTGCCGCGACCGGCTCCTTGGAATTGGCTGGTGCGCACTTTGGTCGAGAAAGCGAACTGATTCACTCTCCGTTCCGTCGATGTGTCCGTTGCACGGTCACGACGCGTCCGATTCGGTGGTCGGGCCGCCTCGTTGACGCTACGGCGGGGTCGTGCGCCTGTACTCCGTTGGCGTCATCCCCGTGACGGATCGAAAGACTTTCACGAAGTAGTTCGCATCGAGATACCCTGTTGCTGCCGCGATGTCGCTTATGCGGTCATCGGTTTCGGTGAGCAGGGTTGTGGCGGCTGAGATGCGTTCGCGGGCAAGGAACTGCGAGATCGTGAGACCTGTCTCGGACTTGAATCTGCGGCCCAGATGCTCAGACGAGATCTTGAGGTTAGCGGCAAGTTCCGGTTGTGTCGGCGGACCAACTAAGTCCGATGTCAGCCTCGAGACAGCTTTCCTCACCAGAGGGGTATAGGGCAGGGCCCGCTGTTGTCGGACGAGGGTGCAGAACTCACGGACCATTCGGTCGACTTCGGCGTACTTGTCTGACCGTCCCGGCGTGAGTCCCACGCGATGCAGCCGCTGGGCGAAGCTCTGGGACACCGCCTCGATGGTCGTTGGAGCAAGGCCGCCGCGCTGCGCAGCGATGCGGCACATGATTCTCAGGATTGTGGGAGCGAGATAGGGGATCGAAAGGTAATTAAAGGAAGCGGGAACGGTGCTAAGACGCCGCAGTGCGGCTAGAGCTTTCGCCTCGTCGCCCCGCGAAACGGCGCGCATGAGGGCCTGTTCGCTCGCGTACCGGTCTGCAATGGCGCTATACGATCCCGCCGTGCCACGCGACGACGGGGCAGGAAGGGTGGTGGGGCCCTCGAGGGCGACTCGTTCGAAGCCGAGCTGACCCGAGACCGAGCCCGCGAGAACGGCTGCGCTCCGCATCACAAACTCGGAGTCGACGATTGGCAGACCTGCCCGCCAGATGCGATATCGGGTGATCAGCGAGGGCGAAGCGCCCAGCGACCGCAACGTCTCGCGATCTTGGGACTCGATCGTCGGTGCATCTGTATAGGGGCCGATCACGACGAGAGAGTCGTCGCACCAGAAGACGCTGAGCGTGGCGCCCAGCCGGTCGCGAAGCTCGTAGACGGTGTCGCGACGCAGGCGTTGCGCGAGGTCGCTGAGGTGCTCCGCCCTCAGGTAGTGCTGAAGCGTGTCGTCGAAGCGCAGTGTGTCCTCAAGTTGTGTGAACAGCAGAATCGGGTCGCGCGTGACGTGCACGCGACAGCCCAGCACGGCTTCGACTGTGCTCTGGCGGGCGGCGAATTCCACTGACCCTGCATCCACGGTGTCTCCGTTCTTCTACGAAACACGATCTCATTCTATTTTGGTCCGATTGTGGTTCGTACCCTAGGGCGACGAAACACAGCGGGCAGCGCTGCACGAAAGGACGGACTATGACCTCCGTGCTCCGGCACTCCACCCTTTTCAACGACGGTTGGACGTTCGTTCCGGAAGAAGTCGATCCCTCTTCCGCGGGCGGTATCAATGGGGAGGCGGTGACCCTTCCGCACACCTGGAACGCTCAGGACGGGACTGACGGTGGCAACGACTACCGTCGCGGAG
>NZ_JBFUMV010000015.1:0-100457 GCF_054049175.1 Microbacterium sp. P5_E9
CGGAAACGAGGCGGCGTCGCGCGCGGAGCGGGAGGGCGTCGACCGGATCGCGCTCGATGCCCGTGACGCCGATGTCGAGCTATCCGCGACAGGACAGGAGCAGGCCGAGGCGCTCGGCACCTGGCTCGCTGAGCGTCGCTCAGCCATCGACGGATTCTGGGTGTCGCCGTATGTGCGCGCCCGGCAGACCCTCGCGATCGCGCTGGGGGAAGACGGCCCCCACCCCCCGGTGGTCGTGGATGAGCGACTCAGGGATCGCGAACTGGGGATCCTCGATCTGCTGACCAGTCATGGTGTCGCCCGTCTGGAGCCTGGGGAGATGGAGCGACGCCGTCACCTCGGCAAGTTCTACCACCGACCCCCGGGCGGTGAATCGTGGGCCGATGTCGCACTGCGGCTTCGTTCGTTCCTGCGCGACGCGACGGAGATGGAGGGCGGGAGCGCGATGGTCGTCGCGCATGACGCCGTCGTGATGCTCCTGCTCTATCTGATGCTCCCCATGGACGAGGCGCAGCTGCTGGAGTTCGCGGCGACCAACACCGTCCTCAATGCGTCGGTGACCCACGTCGTGCGGGCCGGGAGGGGGTGGGAGCTGGTCGAATTCGCCTCGGTCGATCACCTCCGCCGTGAGGGCGCCGAGATCACCGTCCACCCGGGGCACCCCGATGTCGAGCCCGAGTAGCCCCGTCGGTCGGCAGCTGCTCCGGGAGTGGGGGCTGCCCGATCCTGGCGAGTCGAAGAAGTCCCGCGGTCGGGTGATGGTCGTCGGCGGGTCGCGTCGCTCACCGGGCGCAGTCCTCCTCGCCGGAGAGGCCGCCCTGCGGGTCGGAGCGGGGCGGCTCGGGCTGGTCGCACCAGCCTCGATCGAGGCGCAGCTCGGGACCGCGATCCGCGAGGCGGCGATCTTCGCCCTCCCCGCCGAGGCGACCGATCCGCTCGGGCGCGCCGTGCGCGAAGAGCTGGAATCGGCTGATGCGGTGCTGGTCGGTCCGGGATTCGACGACGCGGACGAGACGCGCGACACGCTGCTCGCCGTCGCTGACGCGCAGGTGGCCGCTCTGGTGCTCGACGCCTTCGCGATCGGCATCCTTCCTGACATCGACCGCACGCGGCTCCCGTCGACGCTCATTCTGAACGTCAATCTCGAAGAGGCCGCGATCCTCCTCGGCAGGGAGATCGGCGCGGACCGCGTCGATGACGTCCTCGAGATCGCACGGCGGTTCGACGCCGTGGTGAATTGCTACGGCGTCGTGGCCACCCCGTCGGGCACGGCCTGGGAGATCGGCGAAGGTGGCCCCGCGCTCGGCACGTCGGGGAGCGGCGATGTGCTGGCGGGCGCGATCGCCGGCTTCGCGGCACGCGGCGTCGACCCCGACCGGGCCGCGGTCTGGGGGAGCTGGACACACGCACGCGCGGGAGATCGGCTGACCGCCCGCATCGGCATCGGGTTCCTCGCCGGCGACCTCGCTCCGGAACTGAGTCTCGCCCTGGGCGAAGTGCTGTCGACCCCCGGTTCCGGGCACTGACCGCACATTTCGGAGCCCTTGGCAAGGGTGGTCTGGAACACCGTCCGCGGGCGTAGGAAATACGGATGAAGGCTCATCCCCCCACCACCAGCGCCGACGCGCCCGACGTCGTGGCGCCCGACGACCCGCGCAAGCCAGAATCGCCGACGGACCTGGAGAAGCGGTCGTGGAAGTACGTTCTCGGCAAGACGGTCCGCGAGTTTTCGTCCGACCAATGCACCGACATCGCCGCAGCGCTGACCTATTACGCGGTGCTCTCGATCTTTCCCGGGCTGATCGCGATCTTCTCGCTGCTGGGCATCGTCGGCCAGGGCGAGGCAGCCAGCGCGGCCATCCTCGAGATCATCGACCAGGTCGCCCCGGGCGATACTGCGGATGCGATCCGCGGACCGATCGAGCAGATGGCGAGTTCGCCGGCCGCGGGGTTTGCCCTGATCGCCGGCATCGTCCTGGCGATCTGGGCGGCCTCGGGGTACGTCGGTGCGTTCACCCGGGCGATGAATCGCCTCTACGAGATCGACGAAGGACGCCCGTTCTGGAAGCTCAAGCCCGTCCAGCTTCTCGTCACTGTGATCACCATCGTCCTCGTCGCCGCCGCCGCGATCATCCTCGTGGTGTCCGGCCAGGTCGCCGAGGCAGTCGGGAACGCGCTCGGGCTGGGGGAGGTGGCGAAGCTCACCTGGTCGATCGTGAAATGGCCGGTCCTCGCGTTCATCGTCGTCCTGATCATCGCGATCCTCTATTACGCGACCCCGAACGCGAAGCAGCCGAAGTTCCGCTGGATCAGCATCGGGGCGCTGCTCGCGATCGTGGTGCTGGCGGTCGCGACGCTGGCCTTCGGCCTTTACGTCGCCAACTTCTCCAACTACGACAAGACCTACGGCTCGCTCGCCGGCATCGTCGTCTTCCTGCTGTGGCTGTGGATCGCGAACCTCGCCCTGCTGTTCGGGGCCGAGTTCGACGCCGAGCTGGAGCGGGGCCGGGAACTGCAGGCCGGGATCGCCGCCGAGGAGAACATCCAGCTGCCGCCGCGTGACACCCGCAAGAGCGAGAAGTCCGCGGAGAAGGAGGAGAAGGATGTCGCGGAGGGCCGCCGCATCCGCGAGCAGCACGACGACCAGCCGCCTGCCGCGCCCGCGGACCACCGCGAATGAGGGCGTCTGGCCTCAGAGCCCGAGGAAGAGCTTCAGCGACCGCGCGTTGCGGACCGCGTTTCCGTCGCCGTCGTTGTTGAAGTAGGCGAAGACGTCGCGGCCGGCATCCGCCCATTCGCGGATCCGATCGGCCCACCAACGCAGGTCATCGTCGGAATACGAACCGCCATAAAGGTGCTCGTGGCTCGGACCGTGGAGGCGCACATAGACGATGTCCGAGGTCGCGCGCAGGACGCACGGCAGCCCTGCGCCGCTCATGATGCAGTACGCAGCGCGGTGCCGTTCGAGGAGGCGGAACACGTCCTCGTCGTACCAGGACGGATGCCGCAGCTCGACGCTGACGCGGATCCACTCCGGGACCAGGTCGAGGAAGTAGGACAGCCGCGCATCGTCGCGCTGGAACGTCGGGGGCAGCTGCACGAGCAGGACCGCCCTCGTGTCACCGAGTGCGTGCCATCCCTCCCTGACTCGCTCGACCCACACCTCGGGCGCATAGAGCCGCTTGGCGTGAGTCAGACCTCGCGGTGCCTTCGCCGACATCGCGAAACCATCGGGCGTGCGCTGGTGCCAGCTGCGAAACCGGCTCGCCGGCGGCCAACGGTAGAAGCTCGCGTTCAGCTCGACCGTGTCGAACTCCTTCACATACGCCCCGAGGCGGTCGGCGGCGGGAAGCCCCGGTGGGTACAGCACACCATCCCAATGCGCGTAGCTCCAGCCGGACGTTCCGATGCGGATCGTCATCCTGGCGACCGCCCCGCATACTCGCTCACTCGTGCTCCGGCAGCAGCGGCGTCGACCAGCCCGGATCGCGACCGAGCTGCGCCGCGCGGGCGACCGAGGCCGCGCCGAAGCGATCGCGCACCGCGTCGAGCACCGTGTCCAGACGCGCGCCGTCCTCCCAGTCGATCGGCAGCTCCGGCTGGAGGTCTTCGACGTGGCCCAGCTGCGACAGCGAGACGCCGATGAGGGTGATGCCGCGCTCCTCGATCTCCGGCAGCGCGGCGGCGAGCAGCCCTTGCGCGACAGCGAGCAGCACCGCAGTGCGGTCGGTCGAGAAGCGCATGGTGCGGGACCGGGTGGCTTTGGCGAAGTCGCCGTAACGGAGGCGCAGGACGACCGAGCGGCATGTCCGGTCCCGATCGCGCAGCCGGCGCGCGAGCCGATCGACGATCTGAGTGAGGATGACGTCGAGTTCGGCCGTCGTGCGTGGGCGGCTGCCGAGCGCGCGCTGCGAGCCGATGGAGCCGCGTCGCCGTGTGGTGTCGACCGGGCGCGGGTCTCGCAGCCGCGCGAGCGCGTGCAGGTGCGCACCCGTCGCCTTGCCGAGCAGCCGCTCGGCGGTCGCTTCCTCGAGCTCGGCCAGCTGCCCGACGGTGGTGATGCCGAGCCGGTGCAGCTTCTCGGCGGTCACCGCACCGACGCCCCACAGCCGTTCGACCGGCAGCGGGAGCAGGAACGCCTCCTCCCGGTCGGGCCCGACCACCAGAAGCCCGTCGGGCTTGCTGACCGCGCTGGCGACCTTGGCGAGGTACTTGGTGCGCGCGACCCCCACCGAGATGGCGAGGCCGACCTCCGCACGAACCCGCTCACGCAGCCGCACCGCGATCTGCTCCGGTGTGCCGGCTATCCGCCGGAGACCGCCGACCTCCAGAAACGCCTCATCGATGGAGATCCCCTCCACGAGCGGCGTCGTATCGCGGAAGATCGCGAACACGTCCTTGCTGGCTGCGGAGTACGCGTCCATCCGCGGCGGGACGACCACGGCATCCGGGCACACCTCGCGCGCCTGCCGGCCGCCCATCGCGGTGCGCACCCCACGCGCCTTCGCCTCGTAGCTCGCCGCGAGCACCACGCCCCCGCCGACGATGACCGGGCGGCCGCGCAGCGCAGGCGCATCCCGCTGCTCGACCGAGGCGTAGAAGGCGTCGAGATCGGCGTGCAGCACCGTCGCCTCGTCCCGCATCCCGCCCCCACCGATCCACCGTCCTGCGGATCGTCCCACGCACCGCCGACATGAGCCTTCGCGCAGCACCCTGAGCGTTGGCCGTGACCGGAGACGGGACGCGGCGACCGGCGTAGCCTGGTCGAGTGAGCCGTTCCCGTCGTGTGCTCGACCGTCGCCCTGTGCTGTGGACCTCGGCGATCGTCGTGTCACTCGTGGCCGGCGCTGCGATCCTCGTGCCGATGGCGGCGAGCGGGGCCGTAGACCTGCCCGACAAGACCGTCCAGCAGCTGATCGAGTTCGCCGGTGCGAGCGAGGTCGATGCGCTCAGCGGCACGATCGAGCAGACCTCGGAGTTGGGACTTCCGGACCTGGGGGCTCTGACCGGGTCCATGGGCGGGTCCGAAGGCGCCTCGGACGACGAGTCGTCGGCGGCCGACATCGATGACCTGATCGCGCTCGTCACCGGCTCGCACACGGCGAAGCTCTACCTCGACGGTGAGAGCGCCCGCCTGCAGGTGCTCGATCGGCTCGGAGAGCGCAACGTCTACGTCGACGGAGCGGCAGGCGAGACCTGGTACGTCGACAGCGAGACGCAGACGGCCACGAAGCTGAACCTCCCCGGCGACGCACCCAAGGGGTCGGACGCTCCTGACGCGGACGAGACTCTGCCCACCCCCGACGCGATGCTCGACGATGCTCTCACCCGACTCGACGAGACCACCGACGTGACGGTCGGGACCGACTCGCGCGTCGCCGGCCGCGACGTGTACGAGCTGATCCTGGTGCCGCGCACCGCCGACACGCTGATCGGCGAAGTGCGCTTCGCCATCGACGGTGAGAACGGCGTCGCGCTCGCCGCATCCGTCACCCCTCGCGGCGCGAGCGCACCCGCGTTCGAGATCGCCTTCACGCAGGTCGACTTCTCGGCGCCCGACCCCGCGGTCTTCGCATTCGAACCCGGCGCCGACATCACGGTCACCGAGAAGGACGTCACGCCGCCGGATCACCACGGGACGAAGACGGATGCCGCGGCCCCGACGGTCTTCGGAGAGGGCTGGTCTGCGGTGGTCGAACTGCCCGGCACCTCCGAAGCGGGCGAGCAGAGCGTGTTCGCGGACCTCGACCCCGAGCAGCGCGCGATGCTCGAGAGCGTCACCACCGCCGTCGACGGCGGCAGGGTGCTGCAGACGGCGCTCGTCAGTGTGCTGATCACCGATGAAGGTCGTGTGCTGGCGGGCGCGGTGCCGGCATCCCGCCTGGTCGAAGCCACTCAGACCGGTCGCTGACGGCACGCCGGTGACGGATCCGCGGTGACGGGGCCGACTCCCGTGCGCCCGACTGCGGGCGCAGAGCTTGCGATCGAGACGACCGGTCTCACCAAGCGCTTCGGTGCTCAGACCGCCGTCGATGCGGTCGACCTCGCGGTGCCGCGCGGTGCGGTGTACGGCTTTCTCGGGCCGAACGGGTCGGGCAAGACGACCACGATCCGGATGCTGCTGGGGCTGCTGAACGCGACTGACGGCGAGGCGCGGGTGCTCGGCTCGCCGATGCCACGGTCGCTGGACATGGTTCTGCCGCGCGTGGGCGCGCTCGTGGAAGGTCCGGCGTTCTCACCGTTCCTCACCGGGGAGCAGAACCTGCATCGGTTCGACGCGGCCGACCGGCACTCTTCGGGACGGACGCGGAAGGCGCGTGTCGCCGGGGCGCTGGAGCGGGTGGGCCTCACGCATGCGGCGAGGAAGAAGGCCCACGCCTACTCGCTCGGCATGAAGCAGCGACTCGGTCTCGCGAACGCGCTGCTGATGCCGCGGGAGCTGCTGATCCTCGATGAACCCACCAACGGGCTCGACCCGCAGGGCACACGGGAAGTGCGCTCCCTCATCCGCTCCTTCGCCGCCGAAGGCACGACCGTATTCGTCTCGAGCCACCTGCTCGCCGAGGTCGAGCAGCTGTGCACCCACGTCGGAGTGATGAGCGGCGGCAAGCTGGTCGCACAGGGGACCCTCGCGGACTTCCGTCGGGCGGGGGCACGAGCGCGCGTGGAGCTCCGCACCGCCGACCTCGAGGCCGCCCGCGCGGTGCTCGCGTCGCTGGGGGTCGAGGTCGACGTGCGGGACGCGGCATCCGATCTTGATCTGCTCACCGGGGCGATGCCCGACAGCGCCCAGCCCGAGACGATCGTCGCGGCGCTGGTGGCTGCCGGTGTGCGCGTGCGCGGGTTCGAGGTGGTCGGCGAGAGCCTCGAGCAGCGTTTCGTCGAGCTGACCGGCGAGGGCTTCGATGTCGTCGCCTGAGGTCGCCGCGCCGACCGCGCGCGCCGGATCGGGCACCCTCCAGCTACTCGGCAATGAGCTGGCCACCCAGTTCCGGCGGTGGCGCACCTGGGCCATGCTCGGCGCGCTCGCGCTCATCCCCATCCTGCTCGGCATCGCGGTCCGGATCGTCGGCGGGTCCCGCCCCGGCAGGGGTCCTGCCTTTCTCGATCAGATCACCGACAACGGGCTCTTCGTCGCTCTCGCGGCGCTGACCGTCGCCATTCCGCTCTTCCTGCCTCTCACCGTCAGCGTCGCCGCCGGTGATGCGATCGCCGGCGAGGCCAGCCACGGCACGCTCCGCTACCTGCTGATCGCCCCCGCCGGTCGGGTGCGGCTGCTGCTGGTGAAGTACCTCTCCGCTGTGGCCTTCTGCATCGCCGCCACCGTCACCGTGGTCGTCGTCGGCACGCTCGTCGGGTGGATCCTCTTCCCCGTCGGCCCGGTCACGCTGCTCTCGGGTGTGCAGGTGTCGGTCGGTGAGGGGCTGCTGCGGCTGCTCGCCGTCGGGGCGTATGTGTCGGCGTCGCTGTTCGGCCTGTCGGCGATCGGACTGTTCCTCTCGACGCTCACGTCGGTGCCGATCGGCGCGATGGCGGCGACGGCGATCCTGGCGGTCGCCGCCCAGATCGTCGGGGCGATCCCTCAGCTGGAGGCCCTGCACCCGTGGCTGTTCACCGATCGGTGGCTCGACTTCGGCGACCTGCTGCGCTCGCCGATCGTCTGGGACTCGTTCGCGGCGAATGTGCTGCTGCAGGGCGCCTACATCGTCGTGTTCGGCGCTGCGGCGATCGCCCGCTTCCGCACGAAGGATGTGCTCTCCTAGGTGGT
This sequence comes from Microbacterium sp. P5_E9, assembly GCF_054049175.1. Taxonomy (NCBI): domain Bacteria; kingdom Bacillati; phylum Actinomycetota; class Actinomycetes; order Micrococcales; family Microbacteriaceae; genus Microbacterium; species Microbacterium sp. P5_E9. The sequence continues at coordinate 7,769 of NZ_JBFUMV010000015.1, forward strand.
GGATACTTCACTCATGACGCAGGGAACCGTGTACCAGCCCGGGGTGTGCAACATCGGCCCGGCCGAGATCCGCCGGCGGCGCAAGTCCGGTTACCTCGGATTGGTGGTCTCGGTGCTCTTCCTGGTGGTCGCGTTCGTGCTCGGGTGGGCGGCCCCGTGGCGGCTGCTGGTCGCGGTGCCGGTGTTCTTGTCGGCGGTGGGCTTCCTTCAGGCGGCGTTCCACTTCTGCGTCGGGTTCGCCTCGCAGGGGCTGTTCAACTTCGGGGAGCTCGGCCACGAGGAGACCGTGTACGAAGCCGAGTTCCGTCGCAAGGATCAGCGCAGGGCGCTCCTGATCACGGGGCTGTCCTTCGCGATCGCCGCGGTCGTCGCGCTGATCGCCTTCCTCATCCCGGTGGCCTGAGCCACCCGCTTTACCCGGGTGTCGGTACGAATCCGCTGGGCGGCTTCTCGTCCAGAAGGCTCCGGACGAAGTGGTCCCAGAACGTCATGAGTGCGTACGGGCTGAGCGTGTAGTGGTTCACGCCGGGCCAGACCTTGAAATCGAATCGCTTCCCGGCCCGGATGAGCGCGTCCGCGAGGGCGAACGAGTGATCGACGGTGGCGTTCTCATCGATCTCGCCGCAGGCGATCAGCAGATCCCCTTCGAGCCGGTCGGCGAGCGGCACGTTCCCCAACCCGACATACGCATCGCTGTTCCGGTCGACGTCCGTGCCGAGGTGCCAGCCCCACCTCCCGTATGGCATCTTCTTCGTCACGTGCACCCCGGCGCTGCTGACCGCGGCGCGATAGAAGTCCGGGAACATCAGCAGCATCCGTGCTGCGTTGTACCCGCCGTAGGAGTGGCCGATTACGCCTACTCGACGCAGGTCGAGCTGCGGATGGCTTTCTGCCAGGGCCGTGATGGCGGTGACGTGGTCTTCCAGGCCGCGACCCGTGTGGAAGTGCTGGAACGTCCACTGCCGGAATCCGCGCTCGCGGCCGGGGGTGCCCCTGCCGTCGACCATGATCGCCGCGAACCCGAGCGCGTTGTATGCGGGGAGGTGCACCTGCCTGCTGGACATCTTGCTTCCGCCGATGAAGGCATGCGGCGCATGAGTCGTCTGAAAGCCGCCGTAGACGTCCTCGATCACCGGGATGCTCTCGCCGTCGTGTGGATCGTCTGGCAGCGACAGCACTCCCCAGAGGTCCGTGACCCCGTCGTCCGCCTTGACCCGGAAGGCCTGCGGCACGACATACCCGGCGTCGAGCAGCGGCCCGATATCGGTGCGCTCGAGTTCGAGCACCACGTCACCGCCGGCATCCGCGTCGCGCAGCACGATGACCGGCGGGTCGCTGACGGTCGACTGGTGATCGACGAAGAATCGTCCACTCGGGCTGATGCTCTGCACCGGCGGCTTGCCCTGGCCGAAGACCAGGTGGAAGAACTGCGGTTCGGGCGCCGCGAGATCGTGATCGGCCGGCTCGGGCGTGAGCAGGCGCTGGGTGCCCCCGTCGAGTCCGGCGCGGTAGACGCGCCGCCAGTAGGGGTTTCCGCCGTCCTCGGCGGTGCCCGCGAGATAGGTGATCTCGCGGCGCTCACTGTCGAGATGGAGGATGTCGCGCACGACGATGTGGCCCGTGCTGATGCGGTTGCGGCACTCGCCGGTGGCGAGGTCGTAGCGGTACAGGTGTCCCCAGTCGTCCCGCTGCGAGAACAGCACCGCCTCCCCGGTCTCGGGGAGCACGCGGATCAGCGGGAGGTTGTACAGGAACTGATTCGATTCGTAGAGCGGCCCCTCGTCGAGGACGATCGCCTCGCGTCGCGCGCCGGTGCGGGTGTCGATCTCGACGAGCGCCGCCCGAGCGCCGCCCTGCTGGTGATGCAGCAGGTACAGGCGGGTCTCGTCGGCGGACCACGTGACCTCGCTGCTGCCGTTCACCATCAGCTGCGAGACGAGCCCGTCCGACGCGTCGACCTGCACCCACGTCCCCGTGTCCAGGTCGATGACACGGCACTCGGATGCCGGTGGCTCGCCCTCGTCCTCGAGTTGGACGCGCCACGAATGCACCTGTGGACGCGCGGCGCCCGACGGTGGCAGGTTCTCGACCATGTGCTTGAACGCCATGCCGCGCTCGTCGGGTCGCATCGTGATCACCCGACGTCCGGAGGGAGAGTGGACCGTTCCGACCGGCGGAAGGTTCAGACCCATCCGGCGGAACGGCACGACCATGTTGTTGTCCGCAGAGAGCTCTCCCCACGCGAAGTCGGTCTCGCCGTCGAACGTGAGCTGCGTCTCTGCGTCGCCGTCCACCAGCCAGAGGTCGTTCTCGTGCCGGCGGAGTCCCCGGCCATCGGGACCGGGAAGGATGCCGGGACGCACCTCGGCCGATGCGACCTCCACGCCGAGTTCGGCGAGGGACGAGGCGACGGTCTTCGTTGCGGCGACCGGGTCGACGAGCACGAACTGCGCTCCGTCGTCGCTCTCGCGGCGGTACCAGAAGGTGTCTCCGTCGCCCGTCCACACCGGCGTCACGCGTCGATTGCTCATGAGGCCCGGGATCTTCTCGGGGGCCAGAGCGGCGGCCCTGTCATATCGATCGAGCATGGAGGTCACAGCATCCGTCCCCTCACCTGTCGCTCGACGAGGGGGAGCGGAAGGCCCGCGGCGTCCAGCACCGCACCGTGGAAGTCGGCGACCCGGAAATCTTCGCCGAGCTCGGCCCGGATATCCTCGCGAAGCCGATGCAGGAAGTCATCTCCCAGCTTGTAGGCGAGCGCCTGCGCGGGGATGTCGCACGAGTAGCGAAGGGTCTCGGACTCGATCTCGGTCTCGCCCATGAACGAGTGCGCGCGCATGTAGTCCCGGCCCCGCTCGAGGCTCCACCCGAAGGCGTTCATCCCGGTGTCGACGACGAGCCGGGAGGTCAGGAATGCCTCCATCACCAGTCGTCCGAAGCGCTCCTCCGGTTCGCGGTACATCCCGATCTCGCCCGCGAAGCGCGCGGCGTACTCCGCCCACCCCTCGGTGAACGCGGTCGCGCCCGAGTGTCGCCGGAGCGGGTGCAGGTCGGTCGTCTCGTGCTGCAGCGCCAGATGGAGGTGATGCCCCGGAACGAGCTCGTGATAAACCAGCGTTGCAACCATCGACAGTGAGGCCTTCGAGAGATTGGCGCCGTTGAAGAAGTACACCCCCGACTCCCGGTCGGGCTGCGGAGGCGAGTAATAGCCGAACGTCATCGAACCGGAGACAGCCGACGGCAGGGGCGCCACGCTGTACCCGGCGTCCGGAAGCGTTCCGAAGTGCTTGTCCGCCTCGGGAGCGAACCGGTCGATGTAGCGCTGGAAATGCGCCGCGATGTCCTCGTCGGTGCTCGCACGCCAGCGCGGATCCTCGGCGAGCGCCGCATGATACGCCTCGGGGCTTCCGTCGAAGCCGACGCTCGCCACGAGCGCCCGCATCTCGTCCTCGATGCGCGCCATCCGCGTGTGCCCGCGCTCGTGGACCTCGTCGGCCGAGAGCGGCTGCGTCGTGTGGATCCCGACGAGCTGCTCGTAGATCTCCGCACCGCCGGGATAGCTGCCGAGCCCGACCGATTCGGGCGCGCGTGCGGCGTAATCGGCGCTCCCGAGCAGACCGAGGAGGTCGTCGAACGCCGGCTCGACCTCCGCGGTGATGCGCCGCTGGATTCGGCTCAGCGCGGCGGGCGAGAGGATGCCGAGCGAACGCTCCGAGACCGCGCGCAGGCTCTTCGTCGCCACGTCCTTGAGTCCGACGACGAGCGGAAGGGCCCGGTCGAGCTGCGCCGCCGGCATGTGAATGCCGCGATCGGCCTGACCCGCGGTGCGCTCGGTGAGCTGGCGAACGAGTCCCCCGTAGTCGCCGATCAGCTCGAGATGCCGCTCGACGTCGGCCGGACCCTGGACGCTGGCGCTCTCGAGCGCCTCGTGGACGATGTTCAGGACGAAGGCGCCGGAGTATGCCGACGGGGCGAACATGCTGAAGAATCCGTCGCCGAGGGGATCGAACGCGAGCCAGTACCAGTCCTCAGAGCGTGTCCACCCCGTCGCCAGCGTGCGGGCGACGGACAGATCGAGGGCGAGATCGGCGGGCAGCGCGGCCGTGTCGAGCCGATCGATCCGCGCGACGATGTCCTTGCCTTCCCGCGTCCGCCGCGAGATCGCAGCGATCCCGATGTCGGGCACCTGCTCGAGGGTTCGCCCCAGCGCACGCGCGACGAGGGGGGTCTCGGACACGACCCGCCACGTGGCGTCGAGCAGTTCCCGAGCGGCCGACTCCGTGTCCATTTCGTGTGCGGTGGTCGTCGGAGGCTGGGCCATGGTGCGCGCTCCCGTGTCTCTGTCGCGTCTCGTCCGAGCAACGATAGGCCGCCGGCAACCCCGCGGGCATCGCCGAACGGTCGAAGACGTTCCCTCCCGTCTTCGGCAGTTGTAGGAATCGCCTCAGGCGTCGGGTCCGTGGAGGCCCATCAGGCGAACGATCCTCAGCCCCAGGTGGGCGGTCAGGCGGTCATCGCCGCTGGACAGATCGAGGCCGGTGAGCTCCTGGATGCGCCGCAGCCGGTAGTAGAGGCTTGTCCGGTGGGCGAACAGCTGCTCTGACGCAGCCTTGACGTCACCGGCATTGTCGAGGAAGACCTCGAGCGTCTGCACGAGCGAGTCGGTGCGGGACCCCTGTTCGATGAGTTCGAGCAGGCCGGGGTGGATCATCGTCCGCAGTGCGTCATCCGGCACCTGGTCGAGGAGCTCGTAGACCCCCAAGGACTCGATGTCTGTGACGGAGCCCAACGTGTGAACGCGCCGGCCCACCCGCGCGGCGCGAAGCGCCTCCGCGACGCCGAGGCGGGCATGTGCGAGGTCGCTGCGGGATCGGCTCACCCCGACCCGGCAGTGCGCCGCGCCCGACTCCGAGAGGACCGTGTCCCTCAGCCCGGTTGCGAGCGCGCGGAGTCGCTCACGCGCGTCGTCGCCCAGGGTATCGGCGACGACCAGGATCACCCTGTCGCCCTGTTCGAGCGTCAGCAGATGCTGCGGGAGGCGCCGGCTGCGCACGGCGGCCAGGCCCGAGGCGAGCGCGAGCCGGTCCGCTTCGGTGGATAGTCCGCGGGGCCGGTCGCTCGCGGCGACCTCGGCCACGATCACGGAGAACGAGGCCGCGTCGAAGAGGCCCTCCGCGCGGATCGCGGCGGCGGCTGAGGCGCGGGCGCCGTCGTCGTCGCCCAGCAGGCGATCGAGCAGTTCGCGCTCGCGGTCGCGGACGGAGCCGGCGCGCAGGTGCTCGCGATGGATGAGCGCAGCTGCCTCCGCGGCGGCACGCTCCGCGGCATCCAGGTGCTCGTCATCCGTCGTTCCTTCGGAGCGCAGCAGCCACACGAATCCGAGGAGCGACCCTTGGTGGAGGATCGGATACCCGACCCGTGCGTCGTCGAGCCCCAGGTCGGCGCGGGGCGTGACCAGGTAGAGGCCGGTCGCATCGTCGCGGCACGTATAGACATGGTCGACCAGCTCTCGCGGCACCGCGCGCCGGATGATGGACTCCGCCCGGGCGCGGTCGACGTCGCCGCGATGCGGGCTGTGCGCCAGAAGGTGCAGCCGCGCGTCGTCGATCGCCACCGAGCGCTCCAGTCTGCCGGCGAGCTCCTCTACGAGCTCCTGGAGGTTTGCGGCCATCCCGCGATCATAGTCAGCGCCGGATGACGGCCACTCACGCGGGCATATGCCGGTCGAACCACCGGATCACGCGGGTGAGGAAGTCGGTCATGACGGAGTAGCTCCGGATCCCATGACCCTCCTGGGGATAGACGACCAGCGCCGACTCGACGCCGTGAGCGGTGAGTGCCTGATGGAACTCGCGAGCCTGCTCGGGTGGCGTGGAGCGATCCCGTGCACCGGCGACGTTGAGGCACGGCGTCCGCACCCTGCTCGCCTGAAGGACCGGGCTGCGGGTGTGCGCCGCGCTCCCTGGATCTTCGGGGTCGGCCCGGAGGAAGGCCTTGCCCCAGCCCGCGACGTTGCTCGTGAAGCTCTGGCTGTACCAGTCGGTGACCGGCGAGATGGGCACGGCGGCGGCGAACCGCTGATCCTGGGTCACCAGCCAGGACGACATGAACCCGCCGTAGCTGCCGCCGATGAGCCCGATCCGGGTCGCGTCGACGATGCCCCGGGCGACGAGGGCGTCGATGCCGGCGAGGAAGTCGAAGGTGTCCCGCCCGCCCATATCGCCGACGACGCGTGCCGCAAACTCCTGACCGCGACCTCCGCTCCCGCGTGGGTTGGGGCTGAGCACCGCATAGCCGCGCGACACGAGCAGCGGCACCCAGGGGTAGCGCATCGACCAGGAGTCCTGGAACGCCCAGACCGGACCACCGTGGATGTTCACCACGAGAGGGAAGGGCCCGTCCCCGTCTGGCAGGGCGAGGATCCCCTCGATCGCCAGTCCGTCCGGTGCCTCCCACGACACGGCCTTCGCGCGTCCGCAGCTCTCCAGCAGGTGATCGGTGCCCGCATGCTGGACGCTCGCGAGTACCAGCGCGGCGCCGTCGGCGATCCGCACGACCTGATGCGGCAGGTGGTAGGCCTCCTCGATCACGAGCGCGTCGCCCGTCGCCGAGAAGGCGGCCTCGGGGTAGCGGTACCCCCAGGACCGTGGCGCGCTGTGGTTCTCCTCAGAGCGACCGGATGCCGCGTCGAATCGTCCGAGGACGGATTCGAGTCCGCGCTGACCGACGAAGCCCAGTCGATGATCGTCGAACCACCGGGCTGAGGTCACGTCGGTGCTGCGGGTGTCCACACGGACCTGCGCGCCCGAGGCGAGGTCGAGCACGATCAGCTCTCCCGCCGCCACCTGCCGGTCGCTGCAGATCGCTTGAACGACGCTCGCGTAGTGCCCGTCCGGCGAACCAGACGGGAGCGCGAGCTGCACGTCGCTCGAGTGGAGCACGTACGACGTGCGCGTCGCCGGGTCGATGATCGACAGCGAGGCGTCGTACCAGGAGTCCTCGCCCGGTGAGTCGCCGGCGATGGCCAGAACGCGGTCCGGCCCGCACCAGCTCGCCTCCCAGCAGTTCAAACCCTCGGGCAACGCCGGCGTGAGCGCCCCGGTATGCGTTTCATAGATCCACAGGGTCCGCCACGCGCACTCCGGTGTACCGGTTTCGACGATCGGGTGCCAGGACGGCAGATCGTCCGCCGGGCGCGTATGCGAGCCCGAGCCCTGCCCGCCCGAGAGCTCGGCTCCACGACCGGCCACGCCGAGCAGCACCCGCTGACCGTCGGGCGACCAGTGCAGATACTCGATGGTGCCGTCGACGGCGGGGGGCTCGATGACGTCGGTTGAATCGGTCACCGCCGCGATGCGAAGTTGGAAGTCGCCCACCCCTTGAGGATCGGCGAGGTACGCGAACCGGGTGCCGTCGGGGGAGAACCGTCCGCAGCGGGAAGCGCCCGTGCCCGCCGTCGCAGGCACGAGTCGTCCGTCCGCGATCGTGAAGAGGCGCGTTTCGGGGACGCCTTCGAGCCGCTCGAGGACCGACCCGACCACGAGTACGTGCGAGCCATCCGGCGACAGCTCGGGGTCGCTGAGTGCGTGGGGGCGGCCGAACGCCGGCCCGTGCCATGCCGTCAGGTGCGCTGCGACAGCGGCGTAGTCGTCGAGATGCCGGATGTCGTGCACTCTGCCTCCTCAGACCGCGGACTCTGTGGCCGATGATCCCAGGCGGAACAGGGGCACGAAGTCGGGGTCGACGATAGCGGGCCGGGTGAGGCGGAACGCGGTGATGTCGTGTTCGCTGCCGCCGGTGGTCAGCAGGTCGGCGAGGATCCGACCGACCAGACTGGCGAACTTCCCCGCGTGCCCCGCGCCGTTGAAGACGGCGACATGCGGATGCCCCGGCACCGTGTCGAGCACGAAGTCCCGGTCGGCGGGCATGTCGTAGACGCAGGTCCTGCTCGCGAGGAGCGGACCGGCCGCCCCCGGCAGGTACTCGGCCAGGAAGGCGTGGAGCACCCGCGCCTCTTCGGCATCTCCTTCGAACACCCGGTCGGCGCTGGAGATGAAGTGGCCGCGCATGTCTCGCGCGATCTTGACCGCCGCTTCGCCGTAGACCGGGAATCCGTAGTGCACCTCCTCGGCGTGGTGGATCCAGATCGGGAATCGGTCGGGCGTGAAGTCGGACAGCTTCGGCCCGGTGAAGTAGCCGACCTGCTCCTGGCTGAGCGTGAGCGGGAACGACAGCCCGAGGTCGGGCATCAGATCGCCGAGCCAGGACGCGGCCGCGACGACGAGGTGGTCGGCGTCGAACGTCCCCTCGGCGGTGGTGACCGTGACTCCGCGCGGCCGGAGCTGCACGCCCGTGACCGTGGTGCGCGGGCGGAATTCCACCCCGCCCGCCAGCGCGAGCGACATGTGCGCAGAGACGGACTTGCGGATGTCGAGGATGCCGCCGTCCGCCTGGTACAGCCCGATCGTGTCGTCCGGCACCCGCCACTGCGGGTAGCGCTCCCGGATGTCGTCGACCGTGAGCTCCTCGTAGGCGATGGCGGCGGCATCCATCGCCCGACGGTAGTCGTCGATCTCCGCGGCGCCCGATCCGACGGCGGCGGAGAGATCGATCCCGCCGGTCTTCGTGTAGAGCTTCAGCCCGGAGCGCTCCTCGACGTGTGCCCACGCGTCGAACATGGCGTCCGTCAGCTTCGTGTAGTCGTCGCGGTGGTAGGCGCGCCGGATGATCCGCGAGTGATCTCCGGACGATCCGAGCGAGTGACCCAGGTCGAACTGCTCCAGCACCAGGACGCGCTCGGCGCCGGCCTCGGACAGCCAGTACGCGGCAGCCGAGCCGATGGCTCCCGCGCCGATGACGATGTGCGAATACCCCGTGGTCATGGTCAGGCCTCCGCAGCGCTGTCGAGGGAGCCGGCCACGACGTCGAGGATCCGGCGTCGCGCCTCCGGGTGCGAGAACCCGTTGTGGCCGTATGAGAAGTGATGGAAGCGCGCGTCGGGATTGCGGTCGGCGAGGACGAGCGCGAAGGGCGCCTGGGCGTCATGCACCCCGCAGAAGAAGTCGAGCGGAGCAGGGATCGCGTAGTGGTCGAAGCCCCAGTCCGAGGTCGCCCACTTCAGCTCGGCCAGGAGCGCCTGCCTTCCCGCTCGCTCCGCGTCGATGCGCCGGTGGAGGTCGGCGACATCAGGTTCGGTACCAGGCGGCGGGCCCACCAGCTCCGAGGTGGCGGCAGCGGGCGTCGGCTCGGAGCGCTCCCGCAGGCGCCGGGCCGCCGTCTTCTCGTCCAGCCGGGCGACGAGCGCGGGTGCATGCCGGAGCAGCCGATACCCCACGGCCGCGGCCGATGACGAAACTCTTCGTGCGACCGGGTCGAACCAAGGAAGCGTGGGATTGATGGGCACAGCACCAGTGACCCGAGCGGGCATGGTCGCGGCGACGGCCATCGTCACCATGCCGCCGTTGGACTCCCCGAAGCAGGCGAAAGACTCGATGTCGAGGGAGTCGAGCAGTTCTCGCAGGTCGTCCGAGTAGGCGGCCACAGGTCGGCCGGGCCGGAGCGTCGAGCCGTGGGCGCCGGGCCTGTTCGTCGCGATGAGCCGAACGTTGCGCCGCACCGCTTCACGGTGGAAGATGCCGCCTTCCGTACTCGTGCTTCCGCCGCCGTGGAAATAGAGAGCCGGCGTGCCGCCCGGCGCCCCGAATTCCTGCCACGTCAGCCGTCGTCCGTCGGCAAGCGTCATCGAACGAAGTGGGGGATCGACCAGGGGGATGTCATCCATCGGTGCCGCCGCGCTCCGCCAGGGCAGTCTGGATCTCTTCGACCCGCCGCTTGTTCAGCGGGTAGTTCCAGATGATGGCCGCTGCCCCGAACAGACCGAGCGCAGGCAGGACGGCGAACGCGAACGTGATCCCGATCGCGGCCGTCGTCGTCTGCACGTCGGCGGTGGCATCGAACCCGAATGCGGCGATCAATGCGAGTCCAAGAGCGGATGCCACGCCGATCAGCGACTTCTGGAGGAAGGCGAACATCGATCCGTAGAGCCCGCCGTGATCCTGCCCGGTGTGGAGCCTGCCGAAATCGACGATGTCCGCCGACATCGTGTAGACCACGACCGACCCCGTGATGACGAGCGTCTCCACCGGGAACAGGAGGAAGCAGGCGATGGCGGCCCCAGGGCCGGGCGTGATGAAGACGAAGGATGCGCTCGCCAGGCCGCCGAGGATCAATGCGATCGCCCACACGCGGTGACGTTCGAAGCGCCCGGACAGCGCCGTCCAGATCGGGATGCCGATGATGCTCGTCAGGAGCGCGATCCCCAGGATGGCGGGCAGTTCCGCGCCGATACCCAGATAGACGTCCATGTAGAGGTACGCCAGTCCCGAGCTCATCCCGGTGAGGAGGTTGACGGGGAGGAATGCCGCGAGCAGGCGCAGCAGAGGTGGGTTGCGGCGGACGGCGTCCCAGAGATCCCGCACACGGTGCCTCGGCCCGGGCACGGGCGGTGCGAAGGGCCGATCGACACTCCGAGCCGGCACCCGCACGATGAAGAGCGCGGTGGCGAGGGGCAGCGCGATGGCGCAGATGACCGCGGTCAAGCCCAGGCTCTGGAAGTCCACCTCGGTGGTGTCCGACACCCCGATCTGCAGTGCGAGGAACGGGATCATGAAGAAGAGCAGCTGTCCCACGACCTGGGCCATGCCACGCCATCCCTGAACGCGGGCACGCTGCCCGTAATCCGCCGACAGTCCGTAGCTCCACGCCTGGATGGGGATCTCCATGACCTTCCAGCCGAGGTAGGTCACCGCCATCCAGATCCCGAAGTAGACCACGTCCGCCCCGGAGGGCGGACGCAGCAGGAACCAGACGCCCAGCACCGAGAGCGCGCATCCCGCGATGAGCCAGCCGCGGCGCGTGCCGGTGCGGGAATAGGTGAGGTCGGAAAGATAGCCGATCAGCGGGTACGTGACCGCGTCGAACATCTTGGTGAGCAGCAGCGCCACGGCCAGCGCGCCGAGCGAGATGCCGGCATTCGCGGCGTACACGCCCGAGATCAGGCCTTCGGGGCCGTGCATCACGCCGAGGATCACCGTGGGGAGGGCGAAGGCCACCAGCATCCCGCGCCGAAGAGGCTGCGCGGCCCCGGGCATCGCGGCGGTGTCGCGGCGCCGCGCTCGAGTCGAACGGTGCGGCATCGAGCTGTCTCCTCTGCTCCGTCGCAAAGCCGACGGGTGCGCCCAACCTAGACGCGCACGGCAGCCCTCGCCAGCTCACGATGTGGAAGAGCGGATGCCGCTGCTTCGACTCATGTCGAAAGCTCGCCTGCCTCAGTGTCTGACAAGGCAGGCGCAGGGAAATACGGCATCCTCCCGATGGATGCCGGGTGCCTTAGCGAGCAGTGTCACTCAGGACAAAGCGCCTGAGGAGGCACCCATGTACGTCAGCGAGGACACGTTCGTCCACCTTCGCCAAGCCGCCGATGAGCGACAGCTCCGGGAGCTCGAATACCGCCGTATCGCCCACGAGCGCGGTGCGGACACCTCGTCGACCGCCGCGCGAGGTCTGCGGCGGCTCGCGCAGCGGATCCGTCGCATGGGGCACCCGGCGCCGAGGCCGCTCACCCACCCGTGACGGCTCCGCAGGCGGGGCCGCTCCCCATCGCGATCGCGCCGCGCTCGACCGTGCCCATTGTCGGAGGACGGTGGGACGATGAATACATGCGAGCTACGGTCAGCCCCTCGCTGGTCGGCCGGGAGGCCGACCTCGACGCGCTCCGCGACGCCTACGCCGAGAGCACCGCGGGCTCCACCAGAGCGGTGCTGGTGGGTGGCGAGGCGGGCATCGGCAAGACCCGGCTGGTGGCAGAGTTCCTGCGATCCCTCCCGCCGGAGGCGATCGTGCTGCGCGGCCAGTCCGTCGACTTCGATCGCGACGCGCCCCCGTATGCGCCGATCCAATCCGCACTCCGGTCGCTCGCACAAGAGATGGGCGAAGCGGCGGTCCTCGACGCTTCGGGTCCGGCGGGCGACGCGCTCGCCATGCTTCTCCCTGAGCTGAGTCCCACCGCATCGGTCGGCGATCCACCCGTCCGGGGTGGGGCCGACCGGCTCTACGACGCCGTTGCCGAGGTGCTCGAGAACGTCGCCGCCGTCCGGCCCGTCGTGCTGGTGATCGAAGATGTCCACTGGGTCGATCCGCAGAGTCTGGGGCTGCTGCGCTTTCTCATCAGGGTGATCGAAGACGCACGAGTGGTGATCGTGCTCACCTTCCGCAGCGACGAGCTCGGCCGTGGCAGCGCCCTGCGGGCCTTGCTGCCCGAGCTCGACCGCAATCGCCGTGTCGTGCGGCTCGAGCTCGCCCGCCTCGACCGCCGGCAGGTGCGGGAGATGGCCACCGCGATCCTCGACGGGCCACCCGACGAAGACGAGCTCGCGCAGGTTTACCTGCGCACGGAGGGCGTGCCGTTCTTCGTGGAGGAGCTGGTCTGCTGCAGCGGGGTGCGCAGCATGGACAGCTTCCCGGACACGCTTCGCGACATCCTGCTCGCTCGCTACGAGCAGCTCACCGACCCCACCCAGCGCATGCTCCGGCTGATCGCCGCCGGCGGCGTGCGCGTGGAGCACGAGCTGCTCGTCGCGGTATGCGACGAGTCGCCCGAGGCCATCGACGCGGCGGCCAGCGAGGCCATCGCTGCCAGCGTGCTGCTGGTCGACGACACCGCCTACGCATTCCGGCACGCGCTCGTGCGCGAGGCGATCCACGATGAGCTGCTGCCGGGGGAGCGAGTGCGGTTCCACACGCGCTACGCCCAAGCCCTGGTGGCGCAGTCCAGCACCAGCGGTGCGGACGCCACAGCGATCTCGTACCACTGGATGGCGGCGCACAACGTGCGCGAGGCGTTCATCGCGTCGATCGCAGCCTTCCAGCAGGCGAGGACTTCGTTCGCCTTCGCCACCGCCGCCACGATGGGCGAACGGGCGATCGAACTGTGGGACCAGGTGACCGACGCGAGCGATCTCGCCGAGCGCACCAAGGTGGAGATGCTCGGCGACACCTCGTATGTGCTGCGGAACGCGGGCGAGAGCGAGCGGGCCATCGCACTGATCGACGAGGCGATCTCGCTCTGCGACCCGACCGACGCGGCGGCCTACGCACTCCTGCTGCGCCACAAGGCGTCGTACCTGGCCAACGTCGGCCAGACCGGATCGATCGAGCTGCTGCGTCAGGCGCTCGCCGTGCTCGACGGGCAGCCGCGCAGCGTGCTTCGCGCGAACGTGCTCGGTGAACTGGCCGCCCGCCTCATGCTCATCGCCCGATTCGACGAAGCCATCGAGATGGCCGACGGGGCTTTCGCCGAGGCGACCGCGGTCGACAACCGAGCGCGCATGTCAGTGGCATCCAACATCCGAGGTTTCTCCCGATTGGCCGGCGGCGACATCGACGCCGGCCTCGCCGATCTCGCGCTCGCCCGGGAGTTCGCCGTCGGCAACGATTCGGCCCGCCTTCGCTACTGGGTCAACCAGTCGGATGCACTGAACCTGCTCGGTCGCTACGAGGAGGCGGTGCGCACCGCCGAGGAAGGCGCCGAGCGCGCACGCCAGCGGGGAGTGGAGCGCACCTCGGGGGCCATGCTGCTGTCGAACGTGATCGGCCCGCTCTATGCGCTCGGTCAGACCGGTCGCGCTGACGAGATGCTCGATCGCGCGCTCGAGCTCGACGCGCCGATCGGCTTCAGCGCGCCGCTGCGGCGCCTCAAGGTGCAGGCGGTGCTGTGGTCGGGCGACCGCCCGCTCGCGGAGCGACTGCTGCGCGGTTGGCGCGGCTCACTCCGGCAACAGGGGCAGATGGATGTGCAGGCCGCGCTCGGTCTCGCCGTCGTGAGCGGTGAGCTCGCGCTCGCCCGCGGCGAGACCCGCGAGGCCTGGGAAGAGGTGCGGGTGCTGGTCGACCCRCAGCGCCGCTCGTTCCCTGCGTACGACCTTCCGCTGATCGCTCTCGCCGCGCGAGTGCTCGGTGCGGCACGCGTCACGGGGATGACGCTGTCCGGCGCGGACGGCGAGCCTTGCTCGACGGATGAGCTCGAACGGGAGGTGCGGTCAGCGCTCGCCGTCGCGAGCAGCTGGCCGGCGGCACCCACGTATGCGGCGATCGTCGATGCCGAACTGGCGGGGCCTCGCGGCACCGGCACGGATCCCGCGCGTTGGCAGCGCGCCGTCGACGCGACTCGCGAGGGGATCGCCCCTGCCCAGCTCGCGCCTTATGCCGCACTCCGCCTCGCCGAAGCGCTCGCCAACGCCGGCGATCGCACCGGTGCGCGGAATGCCGCACAGACCGCACGGGAATGGGCCGAGGCGATCGGCATGGGCCTCATCGTCGACGGCGTGACCGAACTCGAACGTCGCGTCGGCGCCGTGGGCGGCGAGCACCGCGATGGGGGGACGGATGCCGCATCCCTCGAGTCGCTTCTCACCGAGCGCGAGCGCCAGGTGCTCGATCTCGTCGCGCGAGGGCTGAGCAATGGCCAGATCGCCGAGCAGCTCTTCATCAGCACCAAGACCGCGAGCGTGCACGTGTCGAACATCCTCCGCAAGACGGGTGCGACGACCCGCACCGAAGCCGCCTATCTGTCGGCGCACGGAACGCACTGACTTCTGGCGCGGCTCTCCGCAGACAAGCCGGCGCGACCGTCTGAAAGATAGGGCTTATGCCTCATGCCTACGGGCCACCTCAGGGACGAGCGTCGGGTTTGTCGAAAACCCGCCATTGGAGGCCAGTCATGGCAATCATCCTGCTCATCACCATCGCCGTCCTCGTGCTGGTGGCTGTCACCGCGACGCTTGTGCAGGTCGCACGCGACGGCTATCGCGCGGTCCCGACGCGGACCGAGCTGCTCCCGCGCCCCTAGCGGCGACCGGCTGCGCGTGACACGCCCGGCGCGCACGCCCCGATTTGACCCAGTGGAGCGCAGAGCATAAGCTGTACAAGTTGCCCCGCGACGGACAGAGTCGGTCTGCAGGACACAAATTCTCTTCGTGAGACGCCATCGTCGGCCGCTTCGATTTCAATCGAAAAGCGCCGATTTGACAAGCGGAACACGAAGAATAAGATAGAGAAGTTGCCCTGAAGAGGAAGCCGAGAGGCTGAATCGCAGGAGCATCCGATCCTTGAGAACTCAACAGCGTGCACTTGTCAAATTGCCAAAAAACCTCGCGGTCAGCTTCGGCTGGCCGGTGAGATTCTTTTGAGATTAAACGAGATGTCAGCAATGACATCCGATCGTCAGATCAAACTCGCTCAGACGGACCTATTCCGGTTTGTTTGCAGCACATTTCTTTCACGGAGAGTTTGATCCTGGCTCAGGATGAACGCTGGCGGCGTGCTTAACACATGCAAGTCGAACGGTGAAGGAGAGCTTGCTCTTTGGATCAGTGGCGAACGGGTGAGTAACACGTGAGCAATCTGCCCCTGACTCTGGGATAAGCGTTGGAAACGACGTCTAATACCGGATACGAGCTGCGACCGCATGGTCAGCAGTTGGAAAGAATTTCGGTCAGGGATGAGCTCGCGGCCTATCAGCTTGTTGGTGAGGTAATGGCTCACCAAGGCGTCGACGGGTAGCCGGCCTGAGAGGGTGACCGGCCACACTGGGACTGAGACACGGCCCAGACTCCTACGGGAGGCAGCAGTGGGGAATATTGCACAATGGGCGCAAGCCTGATGCAGCAACGCCGCGTGAGGGACGACGGCCTTCGGGTTGTAAACCTCTTTTAGCAAGGAAGAAGCGAAAGTGACGGTACTTGCAGAAAAAGCGCCGGCTAACTACGTGCCAGCAGCCGCGGTAATACGTAGGGCGCAAGCGTTATCCGGAATTATTGGGCGTAAAGAGCTCGTAGGCGGTTTGTCGCGTCTGCTGTGAAATCCCGAGGCTCAACCTCGGGTCTGCAGTGGGTACGGGCAGACTAGAGTGCGGTAGGGGAGATTGGAATTCCTGGTGTAGCGGTGGAATGCGCAGATATCAGGAGGAACACCGATGGCGAAGGCAGATCTCTGGGCCGTAACTGACGCTGAGGAGCGAAAGGGTGGGGAGCAAACAGGCTTAGATACCCTGGTAGTCCACCCCGTAAACGTTGGGAACTAGTTGTGGGGTCCATTCCACSGATTCCGTGACGCAGCTAACGCATTAAGTTCCCCGCCTGGGGAGTACGGCCGCAAGGCTAAAACTCAAAGGAATTGACGGGGACCCGCACAAGCGGCGGAGCATGYGGATTAATTCGATGCAACGCGAAGAACCTTACCAAGGCTTGACATATAGAGGAAACGTGCAGAAATGTACGCCCCGCAAGGTCTCTATACAGGTGGTGCATGGTTGTCGTCAGCTCGTGTCGTGAGATGTTGGGTTAAGTCCCGCAACGAGCGCAACCCTCGTTCTATGTTGCCAGCACGTAATGGTGGGAACTCATGGGATACTGCCGGGGTCAACTCGGAGGAAGGTGGGGATGACGTCAAATCATCATGCCCCTTATGTCTTGGGCTTCACGCATGCTACAATGGCCGGTACAAAGGGCTGCAATACCGTAAGGTGGAGCGAATCCCAAAAAGCCGGTCCCAGTTCGGATTGAGGTCTGCAACTCGACCTCATGAAGTTGGAGTCGCTAGTAATCGCAGATCAGCAACGCTGCGGTGAATACGTTCCCGGGTCTTGTACACACCGCCCGTCAAGTCATGAAAGTCGGTAACACCTGAAGCCGGTGGCCCAACCCTTTTGGGAGGGAGCCGTCGAAGGTGGGATCGGTAATTAGGACTAAGTCGTAACAAGGTAGCCGTACCGGAAGGTGCGGCTGGATCACCTCCTTTCTAAGGAGCATCTGGCATCCTCTTGAGGGTGTCCAGGCGCCAGATTCGAGACACACGTTCTCGACTGGTAGCTCATGGGTGGAACAATTGACAAGGTGCCGGAGAGATCCTCCTGAACTTAGTACGCTGCTTGCAGCTGGAAACGTTGGGGTGGGGAGAGCCGGCACATGCACGCTGTTGGGTCCTGAGGGACCGGGTGCCGCGAAAGCGGCAGCTGAACCTCTGGACCTTCTTCTGTTTGCCGGAACACGGTGAGCGGGGGTGGGTACCGCCCGTACTTTGAGAACTACACAGTGGACGCGAGCATCTTTGAGATGACTTTCGTGGAATGAGAAACCGGCTTGCCGGTGGCTCTGACGCGTGGTCATTTCACATAGATGATCTTTTTAGATCATTAGTCAATTTCATACCGGGTCTTTGATCCGGGCCGAAGAGACGAACTCATGTGATTTTCAAATCTTTAAGAGCAAACGGTGGATGCCTTGGCATCTGGAGCCGAAGAAGGACGTAGCAATCTGCGATAAGCCTCGGGGAGTGGATAAGCACACTTTGATCCGAGGATTTCCGAATGGGGAAACCCCGCTGGGCGGCGTGCCGACCCAGTGACTCCCGCCTGAATATATAGGGCGGGTAGAGGGAACGTGGGGAAGTGAAACATCTCAGTACCCACAGGAAGAGAAAGCAACCGCGATTCCGTTAGTAGTGGCGAGCGAAACCGGAACAGGCTAAACCGAGTACGTGTGATATCCGGCAGGAGTTGCGTATTCGGGGTTGTGGGACTTTTCRGGCTGCTCTGCCGAGCAGCCGGCGTTACAAGAAGGTATAGACGAACGGCTTTGAATGGCCGGTCATAGAGGGTGCGAACCCCGTAGTCGAAATGCCTCTCTTGGCGCGAAGAGTATCCCAAGTAGCACGGGGCCCGAGAAATCCCGTGTGAATCTGTCAGGACCACCTGATAAGCCTAAATACTCCCAGATGACCGATAGCGGACAAGTACCGTGAGGGAAAGGTGAAAAGTACCCCGGGAGGGGAGTGAAATAGTACCTGAAACCGTKTGCTTACAAACCGTTGGAGCCTCCTTAGTAGGGGTGACAGCGTGCCTTTTGAAGAATGAGCCTGCGAGTTAGCGATATGTGGCGAGGTTAACCCGAGTGGGGTAGCCGTAGCGAAAGCGAGTCTGAATAGGGCGATTCAGTCGCATGTCCTAGACCCGAAGCGAAGTGATCTAYCCATGGCCAGGTTGAAGCGACGGTAAGACGTCGTGGAGGACCGAACCCACTTAGGTTGAAAACTGAGGGGATGAGCTGTGGATAGGGGTGAAAGGCCAATCAAACTTCGTGATAGCTGGTTCTCTCCGAAATGCATTTAGGTGCAGCGTTGCGTGTTTCTTGCCGGAGGTAGAGCTACTGGATGGCCGATGGGGCCCAAAAGCTTACTGACGTCAGCCAAACTCCGAATGCCGGTAAGTGAGAGCGCAGCAGTGAGACTGTGGGGGATAAGCTTCATAGTCGAGAGGGAAACAACCCAGACCACCATCTAAGGTCCCAAAGCGCGTGCTAAGTGGGAAAGGATGTGGAGTTGCTTAGACAACCAGGAGGTTGGCTTAGAAGCAGCCACCCTTGAAAGAGTGCGTAATAGCTCACTGGTCAAGTGATTCCGCGCCGACAATGTAACGGGGCTCAAGCACGCCACCGAAGTTGTGGCATTGATATTATTGGTAGGCCTTCGTGGTCCAGCCGTATTGATGGGTAGGAGAGCGTCGTGTGGSCAGCGAAGCGGCGGTGTRAACCAGCSGTGGAGSCTACACGAGTGAGAATGCAGGCATGAGTAGCGAAAGACGKGTGAGAAACMCGTCCKCCGAAWGAYCAAGGGTTCCAGGGTCAAGCTAATCTKCCCTGGGTAAGTCGGGACCTAAGGCGAGGCCGACAGGCGTAGTCGATGGACAACGGGTTGATATTCCCGTACCGGCGAAGAACCGCCCAAACCAATCCAGTAATGCTAAGTGTCTGAATCCCTTTGACGGATCCCTTCGGGGTGAAGCGTTGGGCCTAGCACACGACCCTATGCTGAGGCGGTTAGCGTATTAACAGGTGTGACGCAGGAAGGTAGCCCAAGCCAGGCGATGGTAGTCCTGGTGCAAGTGCGTAGGCCGAGCTGTAGGCAAATCCGCAGCTCACAGAGGCTGAGACACGATGCGGATAAAAAGTGGGTGATCCTATGCTGCCAAGAAAAGCATCGACGCGAGGTTCCAGCCGCCCGTACCCCAAACCGACTCAGGTGGTCAGGTAGAGAATACCAAGGAGATCGAGAGAATCGTGGTTAAGGAACTCGGCAAAATGCCCCCGTAACTTCGGGAGAAGGGGGGCCTTCGGCGTATAGGGATTTACTCCCGAAAGCGTTTGGAGGCCGCAGAGACTAGTGGGTAGCGACTGTTTACTAAAAACACAGGTCCGTGCCAAGTCGCAAGACGATGTATACGGACTGACGCCTGCCCGGTGCTGGAAGGTTAAGAGGACCGGTTAGCCGCAAGGCGAAGCTGAGAATTTAAGCCCCAGTAAACGGCGGTGGTAACTATAACCATCCTAAGGTAGCGAAATTCCTTGTCGGGTAAGTTCCGACCTGCACGAATGGCGTAACGACTTCCCAACTGTCTCAACCGCGAACTCGGCGAAATTGCATTACGAGTAAAGATGCTCGTTACGCGCAGCAGGACGGAAAGACCCCGTGACCTTTACTATAGTTTGGTATTGGTGTTCGGTGTGGCTTGTGTAGGATAGGTGGGAGACTGTGAAGCTTGGACGCTAGTTCAGGTGGAGTCATTGTTGAAATACCACTCTGGTCACTCTGGATATCTAACTTAGAACCGTAATCCGGTTCAGGGACAGTGCCTGATGGGTAGTTTAACTGGGGCGGTTGCCTCCCAAAAAGTAACGGAGGCGCCCAAAGGTTCCCTCAACCTGGTTGGCAATCAGGTGTCGAGTGTAAGTGCACAAGGGAGCTTGACTGTGAGACTGACAGGTCGAGCAGGGACGAAAGTCGGGACTAGTGATCCGGCAGTGGCTTGTGGAAGCGCTGTCGCTCAACGGATAAAAGGTACCTCGGGGATAACAGGCTGATCTTGCCCAAGAGTCCATATCGACGGCATGGTTTGGCACCTCGATGTCGGCTCGTCGCATCCTGGGGCTGGAGTAGGTCCCAAGGGTTGGGCTGTTCGCCCATTAAAGCGGTACGCGAGCTGGGTTTAGAACGTCGTGAGACAGTTCGGTCCCTATCCGCTGCGCGCGCAGGAAATTTGAGAGRATCTGACCCTAGTACGAGAGGACCGGGTTGGACGAACCTCTGGTGTGTCAGTTGTTCCGCCAGGAGCACCGCTGATTAGCTACGTTCGGGATGGATAACCGCTGAAAGCATCTAAGCGGGAAGCCGGCCTCAAGATGAGATTTCCATGCCTTCGGGCGAGAGGCTCCCAGCCAGACTACTGGGTTGATAGGCCGGATGTGGAAGCGTGGCAACACGTGAAGCTGACCGGTACTAATAAGCCGATGATTTGATAACACACCGTTCTAGGTGCTTGCGTCCACTGAGTGGTTCTCGATGTACGGTCGAGAACCGCATGAGCTGCAACAGCAGCCGTCACACACGATGTGACAACTCATGCTTTGAACGATTGAAACATCAATAGTGTTTCGGCGGCCATAGCGAGAGGGAAACGCCCGGTCCCATACCGAACCCGGAAGCTAAGCCTCTCAGCGCCGATGGTACTGCAGGGGGGACCCTGTGGGAGAGTAGGACACCGCCGGACTTCTTTCGAGAAATGGCCACCCAACGCTGGGTGKCCATTTCACGTTAACGCGCACAATCGTTGTCGAGTGAGTTCCCACCGATAGAGAACGTCGGGTTCGCGCTCGTCATTGTCGCCGTCGGTGCTGCGCACTTCGACGAAGCCGCGCCGTTCGTAGAAGGTGCGCGCTCGGGTATTGCGCTGGAACGCCCAGAGCTGCAGATCCTCGGCCGTGCTCTCCTGCGCAAGGCGCAGCAGCCGCGATCCCACGCCCTGGCCTTGTGCCGACGTGGCGATGTAGAGGTGATTCACCCAGCCGGGGCTGAGCGCGAGCACGCCGAGAAGCACTGCGTCGTCCGTCGGGCTGACCGCAACCGTCACGTCGTCGGAGGGCAGCAGGACCCCCGCAACCCACCCATCGTCTTCCTCCAGGGTGTGGATGACCGCGAGCCAGGGCATCGCCTCGGCTCTCGACTGGCGGATGAGCCGGGCGATTGCCGGTGCATCCGCGAGGCGCGCGCCCCTGATGATCTCGCTCGTCGTCATGATCGACACGCTAGCGCGCGCCCCTCGTGAGGAACACCGTGCCGACCCCTACCTCTTCGGCTGAGGTATAGTCCATATGGACTAAACGTCACGGACTATTCGGTCCCACCCCCTTCCCCACGCAAAGGCTCATCATGAGAGACGCCGTCGATCGCCTCACCCCGCTGGCGGTGATGGTGCTCGCGCTGCTCGGCGAAGGCGACATGCATCCGTACGAGATGATGCGGCTCATGCGGCAGCGGCGGGACGACCGGCTCGTGCCGATCGCGAACGGCACTCTCTACCACACGGTCGCGCGGCTGGAACGGACCGGGCTCGTCGCCGAGGTCGGCGTCGACCGTGACGGCAACCGTCCCGATCGCACCACCTACACACTCACTCCGCGTGGCAGCGATTCCGTCTGTGAATGGGTGCGGCGCGAGCTCGCGCGCATCGATCACCCCGCGGAATTCCGCGTCGCCCTCGCCGAATCGCACAATCTCGACCGCGACGAGGTGATCGGGCTGCTGCGCCTCCGCCGTGCCGCTCTCGCCGCGTCGCTCGCAACACTGCGCGAAGGTCGCGCCGCGGCGGTCGAGAAGGGCGTCCCCGAGCAGTTCCTGCTCGAGGTCGAGCGTGCCGTGCTGCTGCAGGGCGCCGATCTCGCCTGGCTCGACGGAATCCTCGAGCGCCTTGAAACCTCCAGCTTCTCGTGGGGAGCGGTCATCGCGCCGACCCCGCACTATCTCGAATCCCGAAAGGCCGCACGACTATGACAGAGCAATCGACGGATGCCGCGGCATCCGCTCCTCTCGGGGAACCCCGCCTGATCACGGGCGTCAACAAGACGCAAGGACCCAAGAACCCGTGGCCGGCCCTGTGGGCCCTCGTCATCGGGTTCTTCATGATCCTCGTCGACACGACGATCGTCTCGGTCGCGAACCCGGCGATCAAAGCCGCGCTCGACCCCGACAGCGCGAACCTCGACAACGTCGTGTGGGTCACGAGCGCGTACCTGCTGGCGTATGCGGTGCCGCTGCTGATCACGGGGCGCCTCGGCGATCGCTTCGGACCCAAGCGCATCTACCTCATCGGACTCGTCGTCTTCACCCTGGCTTCGCTCGGCTGCGGACTGTCGGGCACGCTGACCCTGCTGATCGTCGCGCGTGCGGTGCAGGGCCTCGGCGCTGCGCTCATGACCCCGCAGACGATGGCCGTCATCACCCGCACCTTCCCGCCCGCGAACCGCGGCGCTGCCATGGGTCTGTGGGGTGCGACCGCCGGTGTCGCGACGCTGGTCGGACCGCTGGCCGGCGGGCTTCTCGTCGACGGCCTCGGGTGGGAGTGGATCTTCTTCATCAACATCCCGGTGGGCATCGTCGCGTTCGTGATGGCCGCGATCCTCGTGCCGAACCTGCCGACCCACCCGCATCGCTTCGACATCCTCGGTGTGCTGCTCAGCGCTGTCGGCCTCTTCCTCATCGTCTTCGGACTGCAGGAGGCGCAGCACTACGACTGGGGTGTGATCTGGGGCCCCATCACCGTGTGGGGCATGATCATCGCCGGCATCATCGTCATGGGGATCTTCATCTGGACCCAGGCGCGCACGAAGAACGAGCCGCTCGTCCCGCTGGAGCTGTTCAAGGAGCGCAACTTCAGCGTCTCGAACATCGCGATCTCCACGGTCGGATTCACGGTCACGAGCATGTCACTGCCCCTCATGTTCTTCATCCAGCTCGCGCTCGGCCTGACCCCGACCCAGTCCGCACTGCTCCTCATCCCGATGGCGGTGCTGTCGGGCGTCCTCGCCCCCTTCGCCGGCAAGCTCCTCGATCGCACCGATCCCCGATTCCTCCTGGTGCCCGGGCTGCTGGCGGTCGCCGGGTCGCTGTTCTGGTACTCGGCGATCATGAACGTCGACACCCCGGTGTGGATGTTCCTCCTGCCTTCGGCGCTGATGGGCATCGGCAACGCGGGCATGTGGGGTCCGCTCGCGACGACGGCGACCCGCGGCCTCCCGATGAAGCAGGCGGGCGCCGGCGCGGGCATCTACAACACGACGCGCACCGTCGGCTCGGTGATCGGCTCGGCGGCCATCGCAGCCTTCATGCAGGGTCGCCTCGAGGCGAACCTCCCCGGTGCGTCGCAGGCCGCCAGCGGCTTCGGCGGCGGCACCCTGCCGCCGTTCGTGCTGGAGGGATTCTCCACGGCGATGGCGCAGTCGATCCTGCTGCCGGCCAGCGTCATCCTGGTCGGG
The DNA here is from genome assembly GCF_054049175.1 of Microbacterium sp. P5_E9. Taxonomy (NCBI): domain Bacteria; kingdom Bacillati; phylum Actinomycetota; class Actinomycetes; order Micrococcales; family Microbacteriaceae; genus Microbacterium; species Microbacterium sp. P5_E9. The sequence goes on from NZ_JBFUMV010000015.1 coordinate 31,186, forward strand.
CTGGTCGCGGTGCTCTTCCTGCGCCGTCCGGTCGTGCTCGACAAGCACTGAGGTCTCCCACCCGCGACCCGCACGCAGGCCTCAGGTCCGCGTGCGGGTCGCGGCACTTCCGGGAGCGCGCGAGCGGGTGCCGCAGCCGAAGGTCAGTCGGGGTCGGCGGGGTCGATGGGCGCGTGGTGGTCGAAGCCGGCGGTCCCGCGCTTCCAGTAGCCGCTCATCGCGACCTGCTCCGCGGAGAGCCCGAGGGTGCGGCGCAGGTGCCGACGGAGGGCGACGAGAGCGGATGCCTCGCCCGCCGCGAAGACGAAGGTCGAGGGCGTCGGATCGAACGCCGGCAAAGCGGGTGCATCGAGATCGTTCGTCCGCACTCTTTCGAAGAGCGCAATGAGCGCTTCGTCGCCGGCGCCTGCGGGCAGAGGGTTGATGCGGACATCGCGGCGACCGGAGGTCTCGGCGATGTAGTCGCCGACCCAGCCCCCGTCGTCCGCCGTGATCGCAACGAGGTCCACGGATGTCGCGGCGGGCACTTCCGCCGCCCATCGTGTGGCCGAGGGCAGCGCCGTCTCGTCGCACACGAGCACGAGCCGGGCTGCGCCCTGCGGCGCGCCCTTCGAGCCGCGCGGGCCGACGATGACGAGCTCGTCGCCGGTGCGTGCTGCGGCTGCCCACACCGCCGCTGGTCCAGGGGAGGGATGCAGGTAGAAGTCCAGGTCGACGGCGACGTCGGACCCGGTGGTGACCACCCGGAGCGGCGTGAAGTCCCGGGCGTGCATCGAACCCTCCGGCCGGACGATGCCGTCTTCGCCGGGTCCGGCCGCGGTCGGTGCGATGAGCTCGCCGGTCACCGGGTCGGGGAAGAACACCCGGACGTGGTCGGACGGACCGCCGCTGACGAAGTCGCCGAAGTCTGGTCCGGTGACCCGCACGCGCAGCATCGACGGAGCGATCTGCTCGACGCCGATGACGCTGGCCCGACGGGCCGTGAACCGGTGGCGTCCGCCCGCGCGGAAGAACGGCGAGGTCGGGTCGGGGCCGGGTCGGGCGTTCCGTGGAGCGGTCGGACTGGACTGGGTCGCGGCATCCGGCATGAGCACTTCTCCTTCGGCCGCGAAGACGGAGCGGCCCCTTAGAGCAAACCACGTCGGCCTATGCGTGAGGTGCGCAGCGACGAGACGAACCGTGTATCGATGGCTCTGGGCGTTTCGTCTCGCTCGCTCGCTCAACGACCGGGCGGTGAGGTGGGGCGTTTCGTCTCGCTTCGCTCGCTCAACGACCGGGGGCCGCGGCGGACGGTGGCAGCGTCACCACTCCGCTGGCGCCGTCGACGGTCACCTCGTCTCCGGTCGTGATGGCCTCCGTCGCACGCGCCACTCCCACGACAGCCGGAATGCCGTACTCCCGTGCGACGACGGCGCCATGGCTGTTGGCGCCGCCCATCTCCATCACGAGCCCGCCGGCCGTGAGGAACAGCGGCGTCCAGCCCGGGTCGGTGGACGGTGCCACCAGGATCTCGCCCGGCTCCAGGCGGGCGCCGACCGGATCCAGGATGACCCGCGCCGGCGCGGTGACGATTCCCGCCGACGCGGGTGTTCCCCGAAGGGCTCCCTCCTGAGCGGCCTCCGAGCCGGAACCGACGGCCTCGAGCTCTGTTCCGTCCGAGAGCAGCATCCGTGGCACGTGCCGGCGGCGCAGTTCGGCGTCGTACCGTTCCCTGCGTTCGCCGACCGTGGCGCGCAGGTCTTCTCCTGCGGCGGCGCGCTTGGTCTCGTCGAAGTCGAGGAAGAAGACGTCCTCTGCCTCGGCGATCCGGCCGGAATCAGCGAGCTCGGTCCCGATCTGGAGCATCGCTCTGCGCGCCCGGTGCATCGCTGTGATGACGAGGAACTTCGGCATCTCGCGCATGCCGACGAGCGCCCGAGCACGGCGCAGGCAGAACCGCACGGCGACCGCACGAACCCGGCTGACCCGGCGGGCGCGCCGGATCAGCGTCACGCCCATGGCCCGGGCGTCGCGCGCACCGTCCGCGAAATGCTGTTCGGGTGTGGCCGCGTCCGGGTCCAGGCGGAGGTACCCGGACAGCACGCCGAACAGGTGCGCGGGGTCGTCCGACCATCGCGGCATCCCCAGATCGATCTCGGCGACGGCGCGGTGACCGTACTGCCGGAGGAAGTCCGTCATGCCGCGCTGCAGGACAGCGGGCAGGGTGCCCGCCCGGTAGCCGTCGGCGAGGTCGCGGGCGGTCTGCGTGCCCAATGCGGTCGCCGAGTCGGCATCGTCCCGCGCGCGCACGGCGACGCGCCACAATTCGAGATCCATTTCGGTCGTGACGTTGTCGGGCACGCTGCGAAGGACGGTCTGCAGATCACCGGGCTGTGTCGAGCCGCGCAGCAGTCGTCCGGCGAGCCCGAGCATGGCGAAGCCGGCGACGGCGCCCGGCAGGCTGCGCGGTGCGAGCGGCATCGCGTGGAGGAGCAGGTCGACGACGCCGTCGACCCGAGTCGGGATGTCGCGGCCGGCCGGGATGTCTCTCGCACGGACCTCGTCCGCGAGCCGTCGCACTCGGCGCTGCGCGGCCGCCGGGCTGACGAGCGCCTGAGCGACGACGAAGGGCAGCCGGATCCGAGTGGCGAGACGAAGCGCCGGCCCGATGAAGCGGCGTCGGGACCCGGGCAGCACAGCGAACCGCGGGTCGTCGAACAGTCCCCGGAGCACGACGGCGGACCGTGCCTCCATCACATCCAAAGCACGAGGGAAGATCTCACGACCCACCGCAGATCGCACGATCGGAGTCGCGTCCACGAAGATCCGGTCGCCTCCGATCGCGAAACCGCCAGGCCCGTCGATGACTCGGGCAGGTCGGCGGCCGATGAGATCGAGGAATCCCGAGCCGACCACCCGGAACGCGGCGATGCCCATCGGTGTGAGCGGTCGGTGCAGTCCCTGGGCGAGGCTGACGCAGAAGTAGACGCGGGCCTCATCGGCGGGCAGGGGCACAGCGCGCACCGGGACGGGAAACAGCGTCGTGATCGGCCGGGACTGCGTCACCCACGCGTGTCCGTCGGCGTCCACCGCCCACTCGATGTCCTGTGGGCTGCCGAACGCCCGCTCCACCCGATCGCCGAGCGACACAAGGTCTCGCACTTGCGCGTCGGTCAGGCTGGCCGGCCGCTCGGCGGCCGAGCCGCCCCGCCGCCGGTCGAGGATCTGCTCGGTCTCAGTGTCGACGACGAAGTGGTCGGGGTCGACGGCTCCGGACACCACCGCGTCGCCGAGGCCGCGAGCTGCGTCGAGCACCGCCTGCCGTCGCCTTCCGGTCACCGGGTCGGCCGTGAAGAGGACGCCCGCCGATTCGGCGTCCACCATCCGCTGCACGACGACGGCAAGCGCCACCCCGGCGCCGTCGATGCCCTGCGCGGCGCGGTACGCGACCGCGCGGTGGGTCCACAGCGACGCCCAGCACCGGTGCACCGCGTCGAGCACGTCATCGATGCCCGCGACATTGAGATAGGTGTCCTGCTGCCCTGCGAAGCTCGCGCCGGGCAGGTCCTCCGCGGTCGCCGACGATCGCACCGCGACGCGCCCGTCGGCCCCGGACTCCAGGCGCGCGTACGCCTCCCGCACGGCTTCGGCCACCGGTTCGGGGAACGGTGCATGGAGCACCGTCGCGCGCGCGGCCGCGGCATCCGTCCCGGTTCCTGCCTCGACGGCAGTCTCCCGTACGGCCTGCCGGTACGCGTCCGTGGTGATGCAGAAGCCCGGCGGCACATCGAAGCCGGCGTGGATCAGCTCCCCGAGATTCGCGGCCTTTCCGCCGACCGCCGCGACGTCGTCGGCCGACACGTGCGCGAGATCGACCACGAGGGCGCTGTCGCCGTCGGCGGAGGGTGCGCTGCCGGGCTCGACCATCTGTCGTCCTTTGGAACGGGTGCTTCCACAGCTGTCAATTCAGGATCCCGCCGCGCGGACCCGGCCGCAAGACACCGCGTACGCCCACGACGGTTGGGCGCCACTGCCGGCGTGCGAGACGTGCCCGCCGGTGCCGGAGAATCGGCGGGACCTTCGGCCCGGCATCCCTGTCACTCCATCCCGAGGATGGTCCTGTGAGCAGGTGTGAGCGGAGGAGGCTCCGATGGAACGCATAGTCCTCGGCTACGACGGCAGTCCCGCCGCGGTGTCAGCGCTTGACTGGACGGCCGCTCGAGCCGTCCCCGGACACACGAGCGTCGATGTTGTCCTCGTCGCCTCGCCGCTCTATAAGGAGCGCGCGATCGAATGGCAGCGTCTCGGCAGGGCGCAAGCGCTGCTGGATGAGCGCGTCCCAGGTCTTGACGTGGCAGTGCACCGCCTCGAAGGAGGTGTCACGGATTCGATCGCGCGGGCATCGGACGAAGCGGATCTGGTCGTCGTGGGGATCAACCCCGGGCACCCCATCCGCGCTGCCGCCGGAGGATGGATGCCGCTGCGCTTGAGCACCCGCTCCGAGGCGCCGGTCTGCATGATCCCCGTCGGATGGCGAGACACGGACGATCCCGTGACGGTGGGAATCGGGAGCGATGAATCCTCGGATGCCGCACTGGACTTCGCCGCTGCTGAGGCGCTGCGGAGTTCGACCGATCTCCGGCTCGTGCACTCGTGGCTGATGCCCGCGCCGGCTCTCGATGCGTCGACCGTCCTCGCCGTGACCCCCGAGGAAGTGATCGAGGACAACTGGCAGGATCTCGAAGGCGCCGCACAGCGGGTTCTGATCGAGCATCCGAATCTCTCGGTGCAGAGCGAACTCATCAGGGACAGCCGATCCGCAGCGCTGCTGCGATTCGATGGCAGATCATCGCTGATCGTCATCGGCACCCACCGCCGCGGTGTGCTGGTGGGCAGTCTGCTCGGCTCGGTCGGTCAGGAGATCCTCTGGCGGGCGGAGTGCCCGATCTGCGTCGTGCCGCCCCATTACGGCGTGCCCGCTACTTCGGTGGCTGCCCGTCCGGGTGTTCGAGCTGGAAGATAGCGGCCTGCGTCCGCCGCTCCAGCCCCAGCTTGCTGAGCAGGGACGACACGTAGTTCTTCACGGTCTTCTCCGCGATGCCGAGATGCTCGCCGATCTGGCGATTGGTCAGGCCGTCGGCGATCAGCCGGAGGATCTGACGTTCGCGCAGACCCAATGACCCCATTCGCGGATCGTCGGCGGCGCGTTCGTGGATGTGGGCCTTCGCCTGCCGGACGGCGTCGGCGTCGAGGATGATGCGGCCATTCGCGACGGCGCGGATGGCGTCCACCAGGCGGGAGCCGCCGATGTCCTTGAGCACGTAGCCCGCGGCTCCGGCGAGCACTGCGGCCGACACCGCCGCGTCATCGTCGTAGGCCGTCAGGATCAAGCAGGCGACCGAAGGCAGGCGGGAGCGCACGTCGCGGCAGACGTCGATGCCGCTGCCATCGGGGAGGCGGACATCCAGCACCGCGACATCCGGCGTCGTCGCTTCAATGCGGCCCAGCGACTGGCGTGCCGTCGCCGCCTCGCCGACCACTTCCATGTCGGGTTGAGCATCGACCAGGCCGACGAGCCCCCGGCGGACGATCTCATGGTCGTCGACGAGGAAGACGCGGATCATCGGGCGTCCCCAGAGCGGTCGGCAGGTGAGGACGACGCGATGGGCGCCGTCCAGCGGGCGGCTGTGCCGGCTTCCGACGATCTCACCTCGAACTGCCCTAGCCGATCGGCCGCGCGCGCCTGGAGATTGTCGAGCCCGCTGCGTGGTGCGCCGTCGTCGATCCCGACACCGTCGTCGTCGACCACGACCGTAACGCTGCCGTCCTGCGCCGCGACCTCCATTGAGATGTGGTCGGCGTGCGCGTGCCGTGTGGCGTTGCTGAGCAGCTCCCGCGCCACCGCGACCACCTCGGTGGCGAGGTCATCGCGGACCATGAGGTCGACGGGACCCGTGAAGCGGATGGCGGGCGGCCGGCGTGCCGACCCCGACACCGCGCCGACGACATCGAGAAGACGATGGCGCAGCGATTCCTCGTCTCGATGGGAGAGCGCGAAGATCACCGTTCGGATCTGCCCGATCGCGTCGTCGAGCCGATCGATCGTCTCGTCCAGGGTGTCGGCATCGGGTCCTGGTCCAAGTCGGCTGCTCAGCGCCTGCAAGCCCAGTCCGGCCCCGAAGAGCTGCTGGATGACGTGATCATGCAGGTCGCGGGCGATCCGCCGTCGGTCGTCTGCGAGGAGTGCTCGCTGGGCCTCCTCGCCGGCCCGCGCGAGTTCGAGCGCGATGCTTGCGCGAGAGGCGAGGTCCGCGGCAGCCTCGGTCTCGGCGGGGGAGAAGCGGCCGGCATCGGGGCTTCGGGCGATGCACAGGATGCCCCAGAACTGGGCGTGCGTGCGCAAGGGGACGGCCAGGGCTGGACCGCTGACCCCGTCGAGCGTGACGAGGAGAGGATCCCGATCGGTGGTGTGCTGCTGCGGCCGAACGTGCGCGGCAGCGTCATCCAGGACGCGCCCGGCGAACGAGCGGAACGGCTCGAAGGCTGCTCCGCGCAGCGATGCTTCATCCGGACCCGTTGCGGCGCCCACCTGAAGCCGGCCATCATGCGCGTTGAGGATGAGCACCGTGACCTGGTCCGCGCCCGAGATGTCTCGCACGCGATGGGCGATGAGATCCAGCGCCTTGTCGGTCGGGGTGGCGCCGATCCCCGCCGAGAGCTCCGCAGCCGCGGTCATCCACCGGGCGCGAATCCGGGTCTCCGCCAGAAGCCGGGCGTTCTCGATCGCGAAACCCGCGGTGAGGGCCAGCGCCCCGACGAGCTGCTCGTCCTCTTCGGCGAAGTCTCGGCTGCCGGAGTTCGTCAGATAGAGATTTCCGAAGACTTCACCGTGCACTCGCACGGGCACACCGAGGAAGGACTCCATCGGAGGATGATGCGGAGGGAAGCCGACTGATCGCTCGTCGTCCGCCATGTGGGCCAGCCGAATCGGATGGGGATCGGTGAACAGAGCTCCCAGCAGGCCGCGTCCTTCGGGCAGATGGCCGATGGCGGCTGCCTCCTCCTCGGTCAGCCCGACGTACAGGAACTGCTCGAGCCCGTCGCGTTCGGGGTTGATGACGCCCATCGCCCCGTACTGTGCGCCGACCAATTCGGTCGCAGCTTCGACGATGCTGCGGAGGACGAGGGTGAGATCGCTCTGCTCCAGCACCGCCTGTGTGGCGCGGAGCAAGGCGCGGAGTCGTCCTTGGGCGCGCAGGACGCGCTCACTCTGCGCTATGAGTGACGAGATCGCCTCTTCGAGCTCGGTGCGCGGTCCGTCGGGAAACGAGAGTGGCCCGGATTCGGTCACGGTGATCCTCCGTCCCCAGCCGTCTCCGCAAATCTAGGACGGCGACCGTCGGTTCGCCAGCGTCAGGTCCACTCGTCGTTGCTCGATGCCGCGTACCGATCAGGTTCCGGCCCGCGCTCGAAGGAGCGACCGCTGATCGACGCCGGGACGATGCGCACCCAGCGGTATTTGAGCGTCGGAATCCACGGCGTCAGTGGGAGCCCATCGGCGTCGTCGATCTCGTGCTGCAGCTCAAGACGCTCTGCGACACCTTTCACCACAACGCTCGCCGCATACGTCTCGTCGTGTTCGTCGACTTCGAAGGCGACGTGGGGGTTCACCGCGAGTTCTGACAGCTTCGAGCCGGGGGCTGTACGGAAGAACAATCTGCCCCCGTCGACCGCGTAGTTGACGGGGAAGATGTCGGGCTCGCCCTGCACGGTCAGGGCAAGACGACCCAGTTCGGACCGCGACAACAGCGCCCAGCACTCCTCTTCACTGAGCGCTGCGACGACCGCATCATCCGTAGCATCCATGACGTCATCTCCATCGTTTCTCTCGGCCGCAACGGCGGCTGCCCTTCTCTCAGCGAACCCCAGGATGCCTCCACGGGCAGGGCCGAAGGTCCCGTCGCCCCAACCCGCTCCGACCGGCGCGACTACGCGAAAGCCATGCGTTTGCTATGAGCTCGCCGGGCGGCCCCCATTCTTAGCGCTGTCTCAGAAGCGGCCCAGGAAGGTGGGTCCCATGGCTGCCATCACCTCTCCTCCGCACCCCTCCGGCACGCCCTCTGCGCGACCGGTCGCCGCTGCGCCCGAGCGACGTGCTCCCGGGGCGAGCCGGGGGCGATGGAACGTCCTGGCAGTTTCCCTGATCTGGATCACGAGTCTGCTGATCGTGGCGCTGTGGGTGCAGGGCGGAGGCATCGTGGCGCTCCTCGCTCACAACGCCGAGACGCTCAACACCCTCGGCCGGCTCACCGGGCTGGTATCGGCGAACCTCCTGCTGTACCAGGTTCTGCTGATGGCCCGCGTACCGATCTTCGAGCGGGGGTTCGGGCGCGAAGGAATCACCCGGATGCATCGCATCGTGGGCTTCTGGTCGTTCTGGCTGCTGCTCCTGCACATCGTCCTCCTCGTGGCGGGATACGCCGCCGCGGCGGCGATCAATCCGTTCCTGCAGCTGTGGCAGTTCATCTGGGACTATCCGGGCATGCTGCTCGCGACAGCGGGCACGCTCCTTCTCGTCATGGTGGTCGTCACCTCGATCCGTCGCTCGCGCCGCCGGCTCCGCTACGAGTCGTGGCACCTGCTGCACCTGTACGGCTACCTCGGCGTCGGTCTCGCCATCCCGCACATGCTGTGGACGGGGGCGGACTTCACCGCGTCGCCGCTCGCGACGGCGTACTGGTGGGGACTGTGGGTCGTGGTGGCGGCATCCGTCCTCTTCTTCCGGATCGGCGTCCCGGCGGTGCGGGCGATGCGCCACGAAGTGCGGGTGGTCGGCGTGAAGCCGGACGGGCGCCGGGGAGTGACGGTGCGGATGCGCGGTCGCGACATGAGCCGTCTCGATGCGCGGGCCGGCCAGTTCTTCGTGTGGCGATTCCTCGACGGCTCCGGCTGGATGCGCGGTCACCCGTTCTCGCTCGCCGCTGCCCCGCAGGGCGATGACCTCGTCATCTCGGCACGGGTTGTCGGGGATGGCACGCATCGCCTGACCACGCTGCGACCGGGCACCCGGGTGATCTTCGAGGGCCCGTACGGGCACATGACGGGCGAATCCCGCACCGGGACCAAGCTGCTCATGCTCGGCGCGGGTGCCGGCGTCGCTCCGCTGGTGGCCCTGCTCGAGTCCGAGCCGTACGGACGGGGCGATGCGACGCTGATCACGCGCGACCACGATGACGACGAGCTGCTGCGGCGTCTCGAGATCGAGACGCTCGCTGCGGCGCGCGGCGTCCGTCACTTCACGCTGAATGGGGCCCGCTCACACAGCGGGTCCATCTGGCTCCCGGCCTCCCACTCGGCCTGGAGCGGTGCGCAGCTGATCCACCACCTCGCGCCCGATCTCGCCGAGTACGACGTCTTCCTCTGCGGGCCGATCCCGTGGATGGACGCCGTGCGCGCCGACCTCGCGGCCGCCGGCGCGGCACCAGATCGCATCCACAGCGAAGCTTTCACCCTCTAGCCCCACCGGCGATCGGAGACCCTATGAAGAAGATCATCTACGGCGCGTTCGCGACCCTCGCAGGTCTGGTGCTGCTCTTCAGCTACCGCACCTCGGTCGGCGAAGCTCTGCCCACCGGTCAGTCGACGAACACGACCGGGACGACTTCGACCGGGACGAGTTCGACCGGGACGACTTCTACCGGGACCGATTCGAGCAGTACCGCGTCCGGGCTGACCGACGGCACGTTCACGGGCGCGGCGGCGAACACCCGCTACGGCGGGGTCGCGGTGCGGATCACCGTGTCGGGCGGGATGATCACGAAGGTCGACGTCCCGCAGTATCCGTCCAGCAACGGCCGCGACCGGCAGATCAACCAGCAGGCGATCCCGATCCTCGTGTCCGAGACGGTCTCCGCGCAGAGCAGCCGCATCGACATGGTCTCGGGCGCGACGTACACGAGCGATGGCTACCTGCAGTCGCTGCAGAGCGCCATCGACCAGGCGACAGCATGACCTCCGCCACTCCCGCGCGGCGTGCGTGGGTCGAGACCATCATGGGGACGGCGATCAGCATCCACCTGATCTCGGAGTCGGCGGCCGACCGGCCTGCGGTGGATGAAGCGGTGTCCGGATGCTTCGACCAGCTGCGTGAGATCGACCGGCTGTTCTCGACCTATCGCGCGGACTCGGACATCTCAAGGCTGCGACGAGGTGAAGCAGCGATGGCCGACCTCGACCCCCGCGTCGGCGAGGTCGCGGAGGCGTGCCTCCGGTGGGAACAGGCGACGGGCGGACGCTTCTCCGCGCACTGGCAGGGCTGGTTCGACCCGACCGGGTACGTGAAAGGCTGGGCGGTCGAAGCCGCTGCGCGCCGCCACCTCGCGCCGCTGCTGGCGGAGCCCGGAGTCCTCGCGGTCGGCGTGAATGCCGGAGGCGATCTGCAGCTGTTCACCGCAGACGGGGCGGACTGGACCTGGACGATCGGCATCGCCGACCCCGCACGACCCGGCGAGGTCGTCGCGACGCTGGAGGTCCGCAACGGCGCGGTCGCGACATCCGGCACTGCCGAACGCGGCGAACACATCATCGACCCGCGCACCGGCGAGCCGGCGCGGAGCGTGCTGAGCGCGACCGTCGTCGCGGACGGGCTCGCGGCGGCCGACGTATGGGCGACCACGGCGGTGGTCGCCGGGATCGACGACCTCTCCTGGATCGGCGAGTCCTCGACGCACACGGGCCTCGTGGTGGGGCAGGGCGGCACAGTGCGGCGCTGGCTCGGCGCCACCGAGGTCAGCACGACCGCAGCGGTCGCACCGGGCCCCGCGCTCGTCTAGGCCGAGGGGAGGACGAGGAGGAAGGTCGTGCCCTGAGGCGAGGTCGTCTCCACCGCGACCGTGCCGCCGTAGCGGGTCGCGACATCGCGCACCAGCGCGAGCCCGAGCCCGAATCCGCGCCGTCGCCCCGTCTCGCCGGCGCGGGCGAACCGCTCGAAGATGCGCTCCGCGTCGGCTTCGCGGATCCCAGGACCGTGATCGCTCACCCGGATCTGCACCGACCGGCCCGCCACGACGGCGGACACCCGGATGCCGCTGCCCGGCGGGGCATGCTGGATCGCGTTGTCGACCAGGGCGACACACAGACGGGTGAGCGTCACCGAGGGGATCGAGGCACGCAGCTCCTTGCCCGCGGCAACCTCGATCGCCACGTTGGCATCGTCGGCGAGGGGGGTCAGCGCCTGCACCGCGGACTCGAGACCGCGTCGCACGTCGGAGGGCTCCGCGGGGCCGGCGGCATCGCCTTCGGCGGACAGCAGAAGGTCGGTCAGCACGTCGTCCATCGTGGCCGCGTTGCGGCGCAGATCGGCGATCGTCTCGTCGAGGGACTCACCGCGGGTGTGGCGTCGCTGCACGATCTGAATCCGGCTCGTGAGCGCGGTCAGCGGCGTGCGCAGCTCGTGGCTCGCGTCCGAGACGAAGTTCCGCTGCGCCTGCAGCGCCTCGGCGAGCGGGCGCACCGAACGGCTCGCCGCCAGCCAGGCGACCAGGGCGAGCAGAAGAACGCCCACGATGCCCAGCACGATGATCCACGGGACGACCCGATCCACGTCCACGACGACGTGGTCGCCGTCGTGGTCCTGACCGCGACCGACCTCGCCCCGCTCCGGACGGGAGGTCACCAGGATCACCGCCACCAGGATTCCGACCCCGCTGGCGATGATGACCGCTGATGCCGCGGCGACCCACACGCCGACCGCTGTCGACGCGCGGCGCACACGGACGCGGTCCTCGGCATCCGTCACGTCGGCGCCCCGATGCGGTAGCCGTGGCCGCGCACGGTCTCGATCAGCTCCGGGGTCGACTTGCGACGGATGTAGTGCACGTAGGTGTCTACCGATCCGGGCGCGTCCGCGGCGGTGAAGACCGCGTTCAGGATCTCGTCTCTGGAGAAGACATGGTCAGGGCTCTCCGAGAGCAGGCCGATCAGCGACGTCTCCGTCTCGGTCAGCGCCACCCGCAGTCCGGTCGGGGAGTACAGCGACCACGACCCGGGCGTGAACAGCCACTCGCCCAGGTGCCGACGCTCACCCTCCGCGCGGTAGCCGCGCAGCAGCGCCCGGAGCCTCGCCAGCAGCTCATCGAAGTCGAAGGGCTTGACCAGATAGTCGTTGGCGCCGGCATCCAGTCCTTCGACACGATCGTGGATCGCGCCCAACGCGGTGAGCAGCAGAATCGGTGTCGTGATGCGCGCCGTGCGCACCGCCGCCACGAGCTGCGTCCCGTCCATTCCGGGCAGCCGCCGGTCGATGAGCATCAGGTCGTAGCGATGGCCGAGCGCCCGCGCGAGGGCCACCTTCCCGTCGGCGACATGATCGACGGCATAGGCGTCGGAGAGCACTTCGATGGTCATCTCGGCGATCTCCGGGTCGTCTTCGACGTACAGCAGGGACGGATGCGTGGACTCGTTCAGGATCGGTCCCTCCGCTTGACCCGCTCGACGTCTCCATTGCACAGCATGCCGTCCAAGAAAGCACCAAGGATCGTCGACCCGTGGGACCTTCGGCCCTGCGACCCTGCGCCGCAGGGGGTGGAGTGGACTCGAGCGAAGGAGCTCCAACCATGAACGATTCGAATCGAGGACCCCGCGCGCCGGTCGAGCGCCGATCGGTGCAGCATCTGTCGACGGCGGAGTGCTGGGAACTGGTGGAGGCCCGGTTCTTCGGGCGTCTCGCGGTCGAGGGTCTGGACGGCATGCCCGACGTGTTCCCGCTCAATTACACGGTGCATGACGGCTCGATCTACATCCGCACGGCGCGAGGCTCCAAGCTCAAGGCGATCTCGGTGCACCCCGTCGCCGCTTTCGAGATCGACGGTGAAGATGACGGCTTCTATTGGAGCGTCGTGCTGCGGGGCTCTGCCCGACGAGTGGCCATCGACAGCGAACTACATGAGTCGGGCGTGCTCGCCCTGATCTCGGCGAGCCCCACCAGCAAGCACGACTTCATCTGTGTGACGCCGGTGTCGATCTCGGGACGGCGGTTCGCGGTCGAGACGCAAGACACCGCGGCACCGCGCAATCCCCCGATCTGGCGGACACCCGTGAGTGCCCACGAGCCGACGCGACCGTACGAAGACACGACGACGCTGCCGGATGCCGGTCACCCCGCGTCGAAGCGGCCGACGCCGATCTCGCACTTTCCGCCTCGTTAGAGGCTGGATTCAGCACGTCACTCCGACAGCGAGGCCACGATTTCGCGGAGCGCGGCGACATGAGCCGCGTACGCGTCTCTGCCGCGCGCGGTCAGCCGAACCCACGTGCGCTGCCGGCCGATATTCGCGGCCTTGCGGATTGACACGTACCCCGCCTCGGCAAGGACCTTGAGGTGCTTGCTGACGACGGAGTCGGCGACGTCGAGGGCGTCACGTAAGGCCGAGAATTCGACGTCGCCCGAGATGGCGTCGAGCATCGCGAGGATGCGCAGCCGCTGCGGAGCGTGGACGACCTCGTCGAAGTGCGGCTCCGTCACGGTGCGACCCGGGACGCTTCCCATCGGCGGTTGAGGATCGCCGACCCGAATCCTGCGCTGAGTCCCCCCACCACGGCGACGAGAACGATGGTCCAGGCGGGCGCACCGGTGAAGTGAAGTGCGACCGCCGCGAGCACGGGCACGGCGGCAAGGACCGCGGACCATGCCCAGACCCACGCCGGCCACGCGCTGCCGGGCACCGATGTGCCTGTCGCGCGGCGATGCACGCCGATCACAACCCCCTCCGCCACGAGCACAAGGAGGATCGCCGGCAGGTACCACGACGTTCCGATTCCGAGACCGATCGTGAGGACGAGCACCGCGATGAGCACTCCGACGAGCGGGAAGTACCAGGTCGGCGTGCCGCTTCGACGCACGATGGCGGCGCGCGCTGAGGCGATCGTGTCGAGATCGTCAGCGAAGGAGTGGTCGTCAGTTTCCATGTTGGAAAGTGAATCACTTTCCAACATGGAAAGCAAGCGGTTCTGTCCGAACGGGGTTCTGTCAGTGACTCCCACAGGCGGGCCGCGATGCCTAGCGTGGAATCACGACGAGGATAGCGACGATCGTCGGCCAACTGACACCGAAAGGAAAGGCAGATCATGCACAGGAGAACTCTCGGACAGGGCCTCGACGTTTCGGCCATCGGCTTCGGCGCGATGGGGATGTCGCAGAGCTACGGGCCGAACCCCGGCGACCGCGCCGACATGATCGGCGTGCTGCGGTACGCCGTCGATCACGGGGTGACGCTCATCGACACCGCTGAGGTCTACGGACCGTACGACAACGAGGAGCTGGTCGGCGAGGCGATCGCCCCGATCCGCGATCGGGTGACGATCGCGACCAAGTTCGGCTTCCACATAGTCGACGGAAAGATGCAGGGCGTGAACTCGCGCCCGGAGCAGATCCGCCGCGCCGCGGAAGGATCGCTCACCCGCCTCGGAGTCGAGTCGATCGACCTGCTCTACCAGCACCGCGTCGACCCGAACGTCCCCATCGAAGACGTCGCCGGCACCGTCGGCGAGCTGATCCGCGAGGGCAAAGTGCGCCACTTCGGGCTCTCCGAGGCAGGCGCCGGCACGATCCGCCGCGCCCACGCGGTGACCCCCGTCACCGCGGTGCAGAGCGAGTACTCGCTGTGGACCCGCGACCCCGAGCCCGAGGTCCTGCCGACCCTGGCGGAACTCGGCATCGGGTTCGTCCCGTTCAGCCCGCTCGGCAAGGGCTTCCTCACCGGCACGGTCACCCCGGACGCGACATTCGCGCCCGACGAGATCCGCGCCCGAGTGCCCCGATTCGCCGCCGACAACCTCCGCGCCAACCAGGCGATCGTCGACCAGGTCCGCAGCCTCGCCGAGGCTCGCGGCGCAACCCCCGCACAGGTGGCGCTCGCGTGGCTGCTGGCGCAGCATCCGTTCATCGTTCCGATTCCAGGAACGAGACGGCGCGAGCGACTCGACGAGAATGCCGGCGCGACGTCCCTCGCGCTGTCCGCTGACGACATCGCCGACCTGAACGCGCTCGCCGATCGGGTCGGCGTCGCGGGCAACCGGTACGACGACGCAGGCATGGCCGCGGTCGGCCTCTGACCAGGCTGGACCCAGCGTGTAAAGCGTGCTTTACTTGGCTCGAGTAAAGCACGCTTTACACGTTGGAAGAGAGGGCTCGAGCCGATGAGCGATCACCCGGTGACCCGACGGGCGCCTGCGTCGCACTACCTGCTCGCGATCGCGTTCGGCGCGATCGCGACGATCGCGGTCGCGTTGGTGGTGGGCGCGACGAACCCCGACGACTTCTGGCTCGCTGCGGGGATCGGCGCGCTGTGCGCCGCCTACCCCTCCTTTTCGCTCGGCGCCCGGATCTTCGTCACGAACAACACGGCCACCCGTGATCCGCGTGGCGGGGAGAGCGTTGAACTGGCATGGATCAGGCAGGCGGCTGCCGGCGCTTTCATCGACGTCCTCTTGACGACGATCGTCCTGGCCGTCGTATTGATGGTCTATCGGCCGGACGTCGAGGCGCTGGTCGTCGTGCTCGCGCTGATCGCATTGAGCGCGGCCGACGCTGGCCTGCGCTACCTCGTGATCCGCCATCGCGCGCTGAAATGAAGAATAACCTCGCGGAGCGACGACTCGAGCGTGGCTGGACTCAGGCCGACCTCGCGACGGCGCTCGGCGTCTCCCGGCAGACCGTGATCTCGATCGAACGCGGGCGATTCGATCCATCGCTTCCGCTTGCGTTCCAGATCGCGCAGACGTTCCGCTGCCGCATCGAGGACGTGTTCACCGCAGCGGACCAGGGCTAGCCTGGGGCGCATGTCGAAGGTCATCTACTCGATGGGCGTCTCGCTGGACGGCTATGCCGAGGATGCGGACGGAGGTTTCGCCTGGTCGGCGCCCGATCCCGCCATCCACCAGCTCGCCAATGACCAGGCGCGCGCGGCGCGCTTCTTCGTCTACGGTCGTCGCCTCTACGAGACCATGGAGCCGTTCTGGCCGGCCGCCGTCGGTGACCCCTCGCTGTCGCCGGTCGAGGCCGAGTTCGCGCGCCTGTATTCGGACACACCTCGCATCATCGTGTCGGACACCCTCGAGGCGGTGGGGGAGAACTGCACCCTCATCCGGCGTGCTGATGCACGAGCAGAGGTGCAGCGGTTGAAGGCCGAGCCGGCCGAGGGGCACATCGACATCGGCGGCCCGTCGCTCGCCGCCTCCTTGATCGACCTCGTCGACGAGTTCCGGATGTGGGTCAATCCGCTGGCCGTCGGTGGGGGCAAGCCGTTCTTCCCGGCCGGGGTGCAGGTGCCGCTCGAGCTCGTGGAGTGCCGCCCGTTCGACTCCGGTGTGGTGTGGATGCGGTACGCGCGCGTCCGCGACTGAGGAAGGCCGGTCGGCCGTGGCGATGACCGCTCGGTACACTCGCACGGTGTCCCCAGCGCCCCCGCGAGAGCCGTCCCAGTACCAGCGGAACGCATTGGCCCCAGCGATCCTCGCCGCAGTCGCCTGCCTCGCGGGCATCGCCCTCGTGGGCCACGAGTACTACCAGGTGGTCCGCTACATCATCGCGATCCTCGCGGTCATCATCGGCTGGTTCGCCCTGCAGGCGCGGCAGTGGTGGTGGGTGCCGGTGATGGTCGCGATCGCGATCCTCTGGAACCCGCTCTACCCGTTCGAGTTCTCCGGCACGGTGTGGGATGGCGCGCACATCGTGGCCGCGGCGGCCTTCCTCGCTGCCGGGGCGACCATCAAGACGCCGCGCCAGACCACCGGCTGAGCGCCGCCCGCCTTCGGGTCAGGCTTGTGCTCTACCTAGCCCCTAAGTAGAATACGACCGTGATGACGAAGACCCCGAAGATGACCCTCAGCACCCAGCTTGTCCTGCGCGCTCTGCTGGTCGATCCCGCGGCCGAGCTCTACGGGGTCGAGATCGGCGCTGCTGCCGGTTTGCCGAGCGGAACCGTGCACCCGATCCTCGCTCGCCTCGAGGGGTTGGGCTGGGTCACCTCCCGTTGGGAGGACATCGATCCGTCGGTCGAGGGCCGACCGGCTCGCCGCTACTACGCGCTCGACGCCAAGGGTGAGACCGCCGCGCGCAGCGCTCTGGCCCGGGCTTATCAGTCTCGGCGTGCTCCGAGGGGCGCGCTGATTCCACAACCGGGGCAATGATGCACCCGACCAGGAGTGCCAGCGAGACGCCCCCGGCGCTCGTCCCCTCGTTCCTGGTCGAACTGGCAGCACAGGTCCTGCCCGGGGGTTCGAGGCGGAACCGCTACCTTCAGGAATTCCAGGCGGAGCTCTATGGGATGCCCACGCGGCGACAGGCCGCGTACGCGCTGCGAATTCTGGGGTCCTCGTGGTCGTTGCGTCGCGCGACCGCGAACCCCGACCCGGAGAGGAGGACCCTGATGACAATGCTGCGAAGCAAGCCCTTGCTGTGCCGGCTCAACATCCGACATCACTGGGAGTGGCAGATCAGCCCTGACGGCGGCCGCTACGAGCGCTGCACGAAGTGCGGCGAGGACCGATTGCCGTTTGGCTGGAACCTCGACTACCGCCCAGGTCAACGCAAGAGTTAGTGGCGATCCGCTCGCACTCCTTCGCGAATTGACGCGGGTCGCCGGATTTGCGGCGCTCGAGGCTCAGTGTCGGAGGACGGCGTCCTGAAGTCGGGTTTTCGAGGTGGTGACGGGCCGCCATCGGAGGGGGCGTCGCACCAGCTGGGGGCGCGGACTTCGGGGACGCCGTGGTTCATTCGGATCTTCCAGCCGCAGAAGTCGATGAAGCGGTGGTGGCCCCAGCGATCCTCGCCGCAGCCGCCTGCCTCGCGGGCATCGCCCTCGTGGGCCACGAGTACTACCAGGTCGTCCGCTACATCATCGCGATCCTCGCGGTCATCATCGGATGGTTCGCACTGCAGGCGCGGCAGTGGTGGTGGGTGCCGGTCATGCTCGCGATCGCGATCCTCTGGAACCCGCTCTACCCGTTCGAGTTCTCCGGCACGGTGTGGGATGGCGCGCACATCGTCGCCGCGGCGGCCTTCCTCGCTGCCGGGGCGACCATCAAGACGCCGCGCCAGACCACCGGGTGAGGGAATCCTTCAGAACGGCTCGCCCAGAGGATGGTGGATCCATCCCGCTCCCAGTTCGGTGATCCGGCCGGCCTGCGCCTCGGGCGCGAGGCGGGCAGCGAAGGCTTCGGCATCGTCGACCGGCACATATCCGATCTCGGCGCCCGCCGAGAGGTCGGCGAAGCCCCGCTGATTCGCGGAGAGGCCCCAGACCGTGTGGAAGCCCGGCTTCTCGAGCCTGGTGACGGCTGCGACGAGGCGCGCCAGATCGGCGATCGACAGCCAGGTGGACAGAGAGCGGATGCTGGTGGGCTCAGGTTCGACGGTCCCCAGTCGTGCGGCGACGACCGACATGCCGAAGCGGTCGGCGTACAGCTGGCCGAGAGCCTCCAGCACCACCTTGCCGACCCCGTAGTAGGTGTCGGGCCGGAAGGGCGGCACCGCCGTTCCCTCGACGGACGCCGGCGTGTGAAACCCCACCGCGTGGATCGAGCTCGCGAGGAGCACGCGTCGCACGCCGGCGCGGCGGGCGGCTTCCAGCACCCCGCGCCCGCCGTCGATGTTCACGCGCAGGATGTCAGCCCACGGCATCTCCCCGGCGAATCCAGCGAGATGCACCACGGCGTCCGCCCCGGTGAATGCGGCCGTCAGGGCGTCGACATCCGTCACGGATGCTGTCACCGACCGCTCGGAGGGTGCAGGATCCGGGGGAGAAGCGATGTCCACGAGCGTGAGCTCGTGGCCCTCTGCGCGAAGGAGCGGCCGCAGCCGCGTCCCGACGCTGCCCGCGGCGCCGGTGAGGACGATCGACGATGGCATGGTGCCCTTCGGTGGCAGCTGGAGATTCGCATTGACACGCTTGCGATAATCGATAATAGTCGACAAGGTCAGTGCGCGCAGGTGCGATGAAGGGATTCTCGTGATCATCCAAGACGTCATCGTCACCGCGGTCGCGTTTCCCGATCCGCCTCTCCTCAACGCGGCGGGCGTCCACGAGGCGCTTGCGCTTCGCAGCATCGTCCAGGTCGTGGTGCGCGGCGGTGTGATCGGGCTGGGCGAAGGGTGGGGCGAGCGGGACATCGTCGACGCGCTGACGCGGGCGCGCGATGGCCTGCGGGGACTGAACATCTTCGACCTCGCCGCCATCGAGACGGCGGTCGGTCGCGCGATCGGCGAGGAGGGAGATTCTGCCGGGATCCGCAGGGCGGTCTTCGCGCCGATCGAAGTCGCCTGCCACGATGCTCAGGGCAAGCTTCTCGGCGTTCCCGTCAGCACGCTGCTGGGTGGCCGAGTCCGAGACAGGGTCGAGTACAGCGGCTACCTCTTCTACAAGTGGGACCGGCACCGGGACGCCGCAGAACCCGATCGATGGGGAGCGGCACTCGACCCGGCCGGCATCGTCCGTCAGGCCCGGGCGATGATCGATGAATTCGGATTCCGCTCCCTGAAGCTGAAGGGCGGCGTGTTCCACCCCGACGACGAAGCCGCAGCCATCGAAGCGCTCGCCGAGGCCTTCCCCGGCATCCCGCTGCGCATCGATCCCAACGGAGCGTGGTCGATCGAGACCTCCCTTGACGTGGCGGCGCGCCTGCGCGGGAAGCTCCAATACCTGGAGGACCCGACGATGGGCATGGCCGGGATGGCCGCCGTCGCCCGCGCGGCCGGCATCCCACTCGCGACGAACATGTGCGTCGTCGGCTTCGACCAGATCGCGGAGGCGGTGCGGACCGACGCCGTCCAGATCATCCTGTCGGACCACCACTTCTGGGGAGGGCTCCGCCGTACCCGCGAGCTGGGGATCATCTGCGAGACGTTCGGTCTCGGCCTGTCGATGCACTCGAATTCGCACCTGGGGATCTCCCTCGCCGCCATGACCCACGTTGCGGCGTCGATGCCCCGCATCGACTATGCGTGCGACACGCATTACCCCTGGAACGGCGCCTACGACATCATCAAGCCAGGCGCGATCGAGATCCGAGACGGGGCGGTGCAGGTCCMCACCGGTCCCGGCCTCGGCGTCGAGCTCGATGAGGACCGACTGCGCGAGCTGCACGGGGTCTATCTGGCGTCCGGAAGAACGCATCGCGACGACGCCGCCTACATGCGCGTGGCCCAACCCGATTTCGTCGATGTCCGACCGCGGTTCTGACGTGCCGGCCGCCGGGACTGCGCATGGCGCCCGCCATGCCCGCGACACGCTGAGGAGAACGATGAACCCGCCCATGGACAACTACTACGAGAGCTGCACGCAGCTGGCGCCCGGAGCGGCGGCGGATTACGAGGCCTTCCATCGAGCCGTTCCTCGACTGATCGATCGGCACCTCCGGCGCGGCGGTGTCGTGTCGTGGCAGATCTACCTGCGCGGCGACGTGCTCACGCACTGTGTCGTGAGGGATGGGCGTGAACCGATGCAGGCGGACCCCGAGGACGAGGCGATCAGCGCCTGGTGGCGCGAGCTGGTGAAGCCGTTCCTGGTGGAAGGATCATCGCCACCCGTCGAAAGGCCGCTGGGACGATTGATCTGGGACCTCGACTGGCCGACGCGCGAAGACCTCGAAGAAGCAGGCCGGAGCCCGAAACCGGCCGTTGGCTAGCGATTTTCGATAGACTCCGGGCGTGTCGGATCTTGGGGGAATGTCACTGGAGTTGGATCGCGGTCTGCTCTCGGATCGCATCTATGTGCTCGTGAAGGCGATGATCAAGGACTCGACCTTGAAGCCCGGCGAGCAGGTGGTCGAGTCGTTGCTGGCGCGACGACTCGGAGTCAGTCAGGCGCCAGTGCGAGAAGCGCTCAAGCGACTGGCGCACGAGGGCCTGGTCACGCAGGTGCGGCACCACGGCACATTCGTGGCCGAATTCTCCCCGCGCGAAGCCGAGCATGCCCGCATCGCACGAGTGGCGCTGGAGGGCCTGGCCGCGCGTTTGGCGCAGGGGCGCATCGACTCGGCAGTCAGAGCCGTGCTCCTCTCGATCATCGACCAGATGCACGCCGCGGCCGACCAAGGCGACATCGCGGCGTTCCGCGAACTGGACTTCGAGTTCCACAAGGCGGTGGTGCTCGCCGGCGGGAACGTCTACCTGCCGCGGATGTGGGACATCCTCGAGCCGAGTCTCCGATCGATGCACGTGCTGTCAGACCCCGCGTACGACGGCGATTGGCATGTCGTCGCCGACATGCACCGCGCCCTTCTCGAGGTGCTCGAGGGTGATGACCCAGAAGCCGCCGACGACCTTTTCAGCGCGCATGCCATCGGCATGGCCGGTCATCCCGAGCGACCCATGGGGCCCATCATCAACCGCTTCATCGCGGACCTGCACGCCGACCAGCCGGGCGCCGACCCGGCGCAGGCCGAACGCTGAATCGCCGGGCTTACGCGGGACCGTAGATCCGCTGTGCCGTGCGTCTCCAGATTGCCGCCGACTCGCTCGAGGTCAGCACCGGGAGCGCGCCGGCCGTCCGGTCGATGATCTCTGCGTAGCTTCCGACCCGCGTCGACATCGGCCAGTCGCTGCCGAACATGAGGCGATCGGGGCCGAGAGCGTCGACCGCGGCGTCGATGGCACCTCGCGCGGCGGCATCCGCCTCCGATCGCGTCTCATGCCGAGTGAAGACGCCGGAGATCTTCGCCGAGACGTGGGGGCTGCCGCTCAGACGCGCCAGAGCGGTCCGCCACTCCGGCGTCGGGGCGAGCGCGCCCAGCCCCAGATGGCAGAGCACGATCTCCAACCGCGGGTGCGTGGCGGCCAACTGCTGGACGACGGCGATCTGGTCGGGCCGGAGCAGCAGCTCCAGCACGATGCCCTGCTCCTCAAGACGTTCGAGCAGGCTGTCCAGGCCATCCAGATCCAACCAATGCGCAGCGCGGCGATGGAGCGGCAGGCGCACACCGGCCGGCACGATGCCGAGCCGGTCGACGGCCGCCTGCACCCGGCCAAGCCACGTCCCGGCAGCCGCCTCGTACTGAAGCACCACCCGGAAGGGAAGTGCAGTCTGCCCGCCCGCTTCACCGAACAGCCATTCCGCTTCCTCGGCCGACTCGCCGGCCTGCACCGCCACCGCCTGCACGACCGGGCGATCGCCGATCGCCGTCTGGAGATCGACGACCCGGTAGCGCGGCGCGAGCTCGGGCACGCCGGCGAGCCAGGGCAGGTCGAACCGGCTCGTGTCCCACAGGTGGACGTGCGCGTCGATGATCGGGGGCACGGCGTCAGCCATCGAGCTCGTTCCACAGCGCGGCCGGCACGACGGCGGTGGCGTCCGCCGCGAACTGCCGGACTTCGTCGGCTGTTCGCGCCCCGACCACAACGCCCGTGATGGCCGGGTGCCGCAGCGGGAAGCCGATGGCGGCGGCGGCGAGTCGCACCCCATGATCGGCGCACTGCTGCTTCATGGCGCGGGCCCGCGCGAGCTCATCGGCACGAGCGGGGCGATAGTCGTAGCGGGCGTCGTCGGCAGGATCGGCAAGGATCCCGGTGTTGAAGACCCCGGCCGCAATGACGTCGACGCCGTGCGAGGCTGCCGCCGGGAGCAGGTCCTCGGCGGCGGAATGGTCGAGGAGTGTGTAGCGCCCCGCGACCATCACCAGGTCGACATCCGACTCCGCGGCGAACCTCGCGAGCGGTGCGGAAAAGTTCATGCCCACGCCGATCGCTCTGACGACGCCCTCCGCGCGCAGCCGGAGCATCGCGGGGATCGCGGTCCGCAGTGCGAGATCGACGTCGTCGGGGTCGTGCAGGTAGAGCACGTCGATCCTGTCGACGCCGAGCCGGGCGAGACTCGATTCGAGACTGCGGAGCACGCCGTCACCGCTGAGATCCCCGATCGTGCGGACACCGACGCCGCCTGGCGGGACGACGTCGCCGTGCGCGTCGACGATCTGGCGGCCGACCTTGGTCGCGATCGCGACGCTGTCGCGGTCGACGCCCTCGAGGGCGCTGCCGAGCCGGCGTTCGCTGAGCCCGGCACCATAGTGCGGGGCCGTGTCGAAGAATCGGATGCCGGAGGCGAGCGCCGTCGCGACGGTCTCGTCGGCGTCGGCCTCGCTGACGGCGGTGAACAGGTCGCCGATCGGAGCGCAGCCGAGGCCGACGCCGGCGAGCAGTCCTTCGGGTGGGATCAGCGGGGCGAGCTGGTGGCCGAGCGCCATGCCTCGTACTCCTCGCGGGTCGCCGGGGTGAGGGGGTAGTAGTCGCTCAGCCGGGCGCCGCTGTCGAGGCGCTCACGGCTGAAGACCTCCCAGTCCTGGTGGTCCTTGGCGGATTCGCGCACATCCCGCGCGAGAGCCTGCGGGACGACGACGGGGCCGTCGTCGTCGGCGACGACGAAGTCGCCGGGCATGCAGAGCACACCGCCGACCGCGACCGGCACGTCGTAGGCCCAGGGGAAGAGCTCCGACTGCGAGGCGTAGTGCGGCGTGGTGCCGGTGCACCAGACCGGGATACCGAGTTCGCGGATGCGGCCGGCATCGCGGATGCGGCCGTCGACGACGATGCCCGCGCCGCCCTTGCGCTGGAAATAGCGGGCGAGGATGTCGCCGATGCATCCGGAGAAGGCGCTGCCATACGCCTGGATGACGAGCACGTCGCCAGGCTGCACCGTCTCCATCACGGCCCAGAGCGCCGTGTGGCGCTCGACGTATTCCTGCGAGAGCCCCGAGGCGAGGTCTTCTCGCTGTGGCATGAACTGCAGGGTGAGCGCCGAGCCGACCACCTTCTGGCCGGGCACGAGCGGGCGGGGCCCCTCGACGAACGTGCGACGGATGCCGAGCCCATGCAGCTTCGAGCAGGCGGTGGCCGACCCGATCTCCTGCATGGCCGCGAGTTCTTCCGCGTCCGGACGGCTCCACGCGCCGCCCCGGATCGGCAGGTCGACGGCGCGGGGCGGTGGGGCGGTCACCTGGTCGGTCATGATGGGGTCCCTTCGGTTGATGCTGGACGGGCGACGCGATGCCGCGGCGGTCTGATGGGTTCGGTGATGGTCAGCACGAGATCGGCGCGATGCGCGGGGGGAAGCTCTACGAGCAGGTCCGGCGCATCGACGGGCGACTCGGCCGTGACGATCTTCCCGGGCACCGAGGTGTACCGGACCGGGTCTCCCGGGTAGGCGGAATCGACCTCCCCGGTCGATTGCACGGTGCTGATGTCGCGCTCGCCGAACCGGCCAGGGCGGATCCGGATGCGGCGCGACTCCAGATTCGACAGGTTCACCAGTTCGATCGCAAGTCGATCGCCGTCGATCGAGGAGACGAGGGCCGCGACATCCGGTGGCAGCCCCGGACGCGCCAGGTCGGCGTCCTCGTAGCTGACCGCGACCAGCGGAAGCCCGCCGTTGTAGAGCACCTGCGGCGCGCCGGAGATGAGCTGGGTGAGCACCTCGGTCACGACCGGCTGCACACGCTGCCAGAAGTGGATGTGCATGGTCGCAGGGTCGGGATCCTCGGTCTGCATGAGCGCCACCCGGCGCGCGACCTGTCCGAGTGCCATCGAGAGCGCACGTTCGGGGTAGTCGGGGTTCTCGCCGGCCAGGAAGCTCAGCCACGGCAGGTCGTGACCGCCCTCCGCCTTGTCGCGGAACGGCTTGACCGCGGTGGGCGACTCGGGCTGGACGGCCATCAGCCGACGGAGGCGTTCGAGATCCCCGCGGTCTCGCGACACCCACCAGAGCCAGGTCGGCAGTTCGAGCGGGATCGGGCCGAAATCGAACCAGCCGCTGGGCCGGTACCGGTGCGGGACGAGCAGGGCAGGCGTCGCCGCGTCCTCGCCGAGACGGCTGAGCCAGTTGTCGCGGAGACTCATCGGGGTATCTGCGACGGATGCCGTGATCCCCGCCGCGACGACGGTGTCGAGTGGCACGCGGGCCAGCTCGAGATACCCATCGTCGCCGGTGACCAGCGCGGCGTTCGTCGCGCCGATCAGCGCGGCCATGCCGACGCAGGGAAGGCCGTGGGGCCAGGTCCAGCCGTAGTGGCCGCCATACCAGCGCCCATCCTGAAGCGATCCCACGATGCCGTCCGGGCCGACGTTGTCGGGGAGGAGCCCGCCGTTCGCCCTGGCCCGCTCGAGCCATCCATCGACATAACGCGTGATCCACGCGGCCGCGCGCTGATCTCCGTCATAGAGCCAGTGGTTCGCGACGAGACTCGTCGCCCCGAGATTGACCGCCACGTCTCCGTGCGCACGGCGGCGCATCTCGGCGCCCATGAGGTCTGCGTTCGCCGGATCCTCGAGGTCATCCCACGTGTCGATGCCGGGGATCCCCTCGAGCGGCAGCCCGTACGGCTTCATATTGAGCTGGCCGGCCGAATACGACTCCCACTCGTCGCCGACGCCCTCGAGCGCCCCGCGTGCGCCGTTGTGGGGAGCGAGGATCACGTTGGCTGCCGGGTCGTAGTTGCCCTTTGCCTGATCCAGATAGAGCTCGGCGAACCGGCGCGCACGCTCGCGAAACTCGGCGTCATCGGGGTCGGCGGCGCAGAGAGCGTAGAAGAAAATGAGCGATTCGCCCTGGTGGAACCAGTCGTAGCCGTTCTCGTACTCGTCGGTGAGCATGCCCGCTTCGGTGAGCTGTGCGGTGACCCCACGCCAGTGGTGTTTCGCTGCTTCGAGGATCTCGTGCCCGCCGCCGAGTGCGAAGAAGGACGGCCAGTTGAAGAACGGCTCGTAGAAGTCGTCCACCCCATCACGGCTCTCGAGGGGTCCGGTGTAGCGAAGGCGTCCATCGCTCTCGCAGTAGCGTTCCGCGAACCGCGGCCACGCCCGCTCGATCTCCTCGAACAGCCTCCGCTCCAGCACCGCCCAGGCGGGGATCTCCCGGAGGGGGGTGGTCAGGATCTCCCAGTCCGGCACGGGATCAGCCCTTGGTCGCCCCGGCGACCAGGCCGCCGATGATGTGACGCTGCATCACGATGAAGAAGATGAGCGCCGGCGCGATCGCGAGCAGCAGCGTCGGGAAGACGGTGGTGTAGTCAGTGGAGTACTGATCGACCGCCGCGTACACGCCTGTCGTCACGGTGTAGATCCCCGAACCAGGGCCGAGGATCACCTGCGGGTTGATGAAGTCGTTCCAGACGCTGATCGAGTTCAGCACCACGATCGTCGCCACGGCCGGCCTCATGATCGGGAAGATGCACGACCAGAACGCACGGATCTTTCCCGCGCCGTCGAGGGACGCCGCCTCGTCGATGTCCCGCGGCACGGTGCGCAGGTACGCCGTGAACAGGAAGATCGTGATCGGCAGGGTGAGCGCTGTCTCGAACAGCACGAATCCGGGGATCGTGCCGATGAGTCCGAGCATCCGCAGCACGAACACGACGGGAATGAGCGTGACCTGGCCCGGGATGAACAGCCCGGACACGAAGAGGAGGAGCAGCGCGAGGTGCCATTTGCGCCGACCGCGTGCGATCACATACGACGCCGGCGCGGCGAGGAGGATGCAGAAGAGGTTGACGAGCAGCACGAACAGCAGCGTGACGCCGTACGCGGCGATCACGTTGAATCGCTCGCTCGTGGCGGCTTTCACGAGATAGTCCAGCGTGAACGAGCCCGGCGAGAAGCCGAGCGGGTTCAGCAGGATGTCCTGCGCCGGCTTGAAGGCGCTGATCACCATGATGTACAGCGGGACGAGCATGACCACAGCCACGAGACCGAGGATGAGCCACTTGAACACCTTGCCGGCGAGGGGCTCCTTGATCTTCGTGGTACGGCTGCGGCGCTTGCGGTTCTTGACGGCGGTGTCCTTCTCGGTTGCGGCCTCGCTGGTGAGGTCGGCTGCCACGGGAGTCATGACCGCATCGGTCGTCGACATCACTCGCTCACCTTCTTCTCGGCTCCACGACGGGAGAGGGTAACGGCAAGACCCAGGATCGCCGTGACGATCAGCAGGATGACCGATTGGGCGGCACCGAAGCCCAGCTTGGCGTTCTGGAACGAGTCCATCAGGATCTGGTAGACGATGGTCTGCGTCGAGGCGGCCGGACCGCCGTCTGTGAGGGCGAGCACGATGTCGTAGACCTTGAGGAATCCGACCAGCGTGAGTACGACGTTCACGGTGACGATCGGAGCGAGGAGAGGCAGCGTGATGTGGCGGAACCGCGCCCAGCGGTTCGCGCCGTCAACGGTGGCGGCCTCGTAGTACTCGGCGGGGATCGACTTGAGGCCCGCGATGTACAGGATCATGTTGAAGCCGAAGTGCGACCAGACGACCGTGAAGATCACGGTGGCTTTCGCGAACATCGGATCGGTGAGGAACGGGATCGAGCCCCACCCGGCCTGACCGAGCATGCTGTTCACGACGCCATGCGGGGCGAGCAGCGCCGACCACAGGAACCCGATGATGAGCGCGCTGATGATGTAGGGGTAGAAGAAGACCGTGCGGGCGACCGCATTCGTCGCGCCCGGTCCGCTGATCAGCGCGGCCAGGCCGAGGCCGACCGCGTTGCACAGGATGGTGCCCGCGACGGCGAGGATGGCAGTGAAGATCGCTGCGTCGAGAGTGCGCGGGTTCTTGAAGGCGTCGAGGTAATTGTCGAAGCCGATGAAGTCGAGGTTGAGGCTGTAGCCGGTCCAGCTCGTGAGGCTCAGCACGAACGCCAGCCCCATCGGAATGACGAACATCGCAAGGAACACGATGACCGCCGGGGCGCTCATGAGGAAGCCGGGCAGTCGACGCTTCCAGACAACCAGGGCGCGGGATGCATCTGCCATCGTCGGCCTCCATTCATCGTTGAGTGGTGGGGGTGGGGGATGGGGGCGCGAGCCGGAACTCGCGCCCCCGATGAGTGGTGCTTTTTAGCGGTTCGCTTCGAACCAGGCGTCCATCGCCGCGAGCATGGCATCGGCTGATCCGCCGGTGATGAGGCCCTGGGTCTGGGTGTTCAGCTCGGCGCCGTAGCCGGCCGGAACGGTGCGCCCGCCGTAGCCGTCACCGGAGGGGGTGAAGGACTCGGCAGGGGTGTCTGCGATGATCTGCTGCAGTTCCTCACCGAGCGGCGTGGTCTCGTACTCGTAGCCTTCGCGGAAGTTTCCGTCGATCTTGAGCTGGGCGATGACGGCGTCCTTGTCGGTCACGAGGAATTCGACCAGCTTCGCCGCCGCGTCCTGGTGCTTGGACGCCTTCATGATGACGTAGGGGGCGGCGAGGTTCGCGATCTGCGCCGGAGTGACACCCTCTACGGCCGGAGCCGCGAAGACGCCGATCTCGGGCTTGTCGGTTGCCTTCGCCTCGGCGGCGGCGAACCAGCTGCCCATCGGGTACATGGCCGCCTTGCCTGCGAGGAACGACGTCTCAGCGTCGGGGTACTTCACGCCCACGGAGTCGGCTGGGATGTACCCATCCTTAACCCACGACGCGTAGCGCTCGACGGAGTCGCGGTAGGTGTCGCTCCAGATGAGGTCACCCGAGGAGATGCCGTGGTACCAGTCGGGCTCCTCGCCGATGACGGACGGGATCGCGGTGTACTGCAGCGAGAGGTTGGTCATCCACTCTCCGCCGGACTGGATCGGCGTCCAGCCCGCATCCTTGAGCTTCTTCAGGTCGGCCTCGAACTCCTCCATCGTCGTGGGGGTGGCCTCGATGCCGGCATCCTTGAACGCCTGCTTGTTGTAGAACACCGTTCCCTGAAGCTGGAAGCCGACGCCGGCCGTCAGGATCTTGCCGTCCATCGCGTACTGCTCGGCGAGGGGACCGTTCTTCGCCCAGTCGTACTGCGAAAGGTCGACGAGTTCGGGCGCGAGCTCCGCGGTGGGCGCGAGCGTCTCGACGATGTCCGGGACGTCGCCGGACGCGAGGAGCGTCGGCAGCGTCTTCGCGACGGACTCAGCCGGCGGCTGGATCTTGACGTCGATGTTCGGGTTCGCCTTCTCGAACGGCGCGACCAGCTCGTTCCAGAACTCCTCGGTGAGGTTGGGCGTGATGTTGACGAGCATGCTGAGCTCGACCTTCTCATCGGAGGCGGCAGGCGTGTTTCCTGAGCTGCTGCACCCGGCGAGGGCGAGGCCGGCGACAGCGAGACTCGCTGCTGCCGCCAGGCTGAAACGGCGTGTGATCATCATTGAACCTTCCGTAGTATTTCGGGCCCCTTGGTGAGGGTCGGGGCAAGCGTACGATAATCGATAATCGTTGGCAATAGCGAAAATCGATAATCGTCTTGGCGATGTCGGGCTCGCTCCACACGTCGGGTTCGGGCGGGGCGGATCGCGCATGGATCAAGCGCGACGACGACAGCGGGCAATTGTAGAAAAAGCAAGCTGAGTGGCTGGTGGGAACCGGTGCGAGACGCCGAGCGGCTACGGCTCGGCGGTCTGCGACTCCTGGCTTCCATGGCGTTCGGAGAGGTGGAGCTCGCCGCTCGCATGACGGCGGAAGAGATCCGCCGCGCGGTCCGGCGCATCGCCTTCGAGGACGTCGAGCAGATCGCGATGCGACTCCGCGACGTGGTGCCAGTCCCCGGCATAGCCGGGATCTGACAGGACGTGCAGGGAGCGGAGACTCGGCTCGATGATGTCCCACATGCGCGGAAGATAGCTGTTGCCGCTCGCGACGATGACCGCCCGATGGAACTCGAAGTCGAACTCGCGGAACGCGGTCACATCGTTCACCATCGCCGACCTCGACATGTCCGCGATCAAGGACTCGAGTGACGACCGGGCAGCGGCATCCAGTCGGCCGCACGCGAACCGTGCGGCGAGCTCCTCGAGCGTCACCCGTGCGACTCTGGCCTGTTCGACCTCGGCTCGCGAGTAGTCGGCGACGAAGCTGCCATGGTGTCGCACCTGCTGCACGAGGCCGTCGTGCGTCAGGCGCTTGAGGGCCTCCCGCACGGGGGACTGGCTGACCTTCAGCTGTCTGGCCAACTGAGACTCGACGAGCTGCTCGCCCGGCTGCAGCGTCGAATCTCGGATCATGCCTCGAATCATCGAGTAGATCTGATCAGACAGCAGGCCCCTGTCGAGACCCTGCATTCGCGCCGTTGCATCGGACATGACCACACAGTACCCGATAATCGACTATCGCTAGTCGATCCGCGGTCGACGAGTGCGGCAACGCCGACCCGGGTTCAGTGTCGGAGGACGGCGTCGTGGAGTCGGGTTTTCGAGGTGGTGACGGGCCGCCATCGGAGGGTGGCGTCGCACCAGCTGGGTGCGCGTACTTCGGGGACGCCGTGGTTCATCCGGATCTTCCATCCGTGCCAGTCGATGAAGCGGTGATGGAACCAGC
The DNA here is from genome assembly GCF_054049175.1 of Microbacterium sp. P5_E9. Taxonomy (NCBI): domain Bacteria; kingdom Bacillati; phylum Actinomycetota; class Actinomycetes; order Micrococcales; family Microbacteriaceae; genus Microbacterium; species Microbacterium sp. P5_E9. The sequence goes on from NZ_JBFUMV010000015.1 coordinate 61,467, forward strand.
AGAGCAGCACCCCGTTGTCGGTGTGGGTGGGTCCGCCGTTGACGTGCTCCTGGACGTGGTGGATTTCACACCAGCCGGCGGGAACACCGCAGCCGGGGATGATGCACCCGCCGTCGCGCAGCGCGATGGCGCGGCGCTGGTGCCGGTTGAAGACGCGTTCTTCGATGCCGATGCGGACGATGCGTCCGTCGTCGCGGGACGTGATCCGTTGGATGGCACCGGCACACCCGACATGCAGCGCCGCCCTCATTCCGAGCGGCATGTCACAGCCTTGGGCGTGCGCGTATCCCTCCCCGCGTTGGGCGTCTTCTTCGCGCACGGACACGATCAGGGTCGGGGCGGCTCCGCCGATCGTGGGCAGCAGACCACTGGAGGCCGCCACCGACAGGGCGCTCGCGAGCGCGTCGTGCTGCTGCTGCGCCCGCGTCCGGAAGTCGCGCGGAACCACAGCGTCATCGGGTTCCCCGTCGGTGGGGGACTCTTCGGTGAACTGGACGCCGTGGTAGGCCGGGTTGCTGTGCGCGTCGAAGATCATCTGCAGCTGCGCGGCCACCTCGGGCATCAGATTCCCCCGGCACGGCACGCCCCCGTCGGTGGGGGCGCCCAGCGTGAACCCGCGTTTCCGCTCGGTCATCCGCTCCCGCGGTTCGGCGCCGTCCTGATCGAGCGCGATCGACCACGCCTGCGCCTGCACACGGAGGAGGTCGGCACCCATCGGCGGCGCCCCATCCGGACCCTCACCGCGCGACTGAGCGGACAGTGCCGCGTCGGCGGCGAGCAGCTCCTCCTGGGAGATCCGCGACCCGGCGGAGAGCAGCGGACCGGCGACCGCGACCAGCCCATCGACGCCGACGAGACCCTCGCACATTGCCGCGCGCATGCCCGGGAGTACCGGGTCGAGCAGCTCACCCGTCGTGAGCGACACCTCACGCTGCACCGGCCCCCGAAGCGCGACGCAGCCGCGACACCGACGACCGGGAGCACAGCGTCGCACGCTCCACCAGCTCGCTGACATCGTGGCAGCCGAACCGCGTTGTCATCCGATCGTCCCGGTCCCCCGACGACGACCGCGCCTCCACCTCGCCGACCGCCTCGATCAGCACCGCATCCAGCCGCCGGCCGATCCGCGCCGTCGTCGACAGCAGCTCGACGATCCCGGCTTCGTCGGCGATCCTCAAAGCCCCGCCCATGACAGCCTCGGATACGACCTCAGCCATCATCGCGTCGAGTGCTTCGAGGCGATCGATGAGGTCTTTCATACCCCTATTCTGCTGAGGGCCACCGACATTCCGACCCCGAATTCCACCTGATCAGCAGATGTTTTTCGACCAATTTCGAGATGCCGAGCGCGGGCCTGACGACGACTGCCTGGGCACACCGCCACGCCCTCTCCTGGCGCGTCAACGCAGGGCGAGCTCCGGAGTCACGCCGGCGTCGGCGAGATCGCGCAGCCGCGCCGTGATGGCCCCGGCGACGCGGTCGGTCTGGCGAAAGGACAGCGAATCGCCGCGCGGGCGCGTGAAAGCTCCGGCCTCGGTGGCCGCGGTGAACGGTCCGACGCCGAACAGCGACTCGTGGGCGAAGCCGTCGCGAGCGACGACGCGGCCGTCGGCGTCGACGTCGATGCGCCCGAGCGAGCCTTCGAACGAGGCATCCGCGACGCGGAACTCCCGGCCATGCGCGGCGGCGAGTTCTCGGAGGGCGTGGTTGTCGCTGACAGCCGCACCGGACTCCGGCAGCCAGGCGTCGACGAGCGCGCGGGCGACCGTCTCGCCCGCCACGCGGGGGCTGGATGCCACGAACCCGCGCTCTGCGTCGATCCGGACATCGACATCCGGGCCGAGGAAGCGGACGACGCCGGCCTCGGAGAGCGCGAGGAGCTCCTCGAGCCGGTGCGCGGGCGGCCCGCTCGCGACGTAGCTGAAGAACGTGTGCCAGGTCACGGGCAGTGACACGGCGCGCGACCGGGCGCTCCACCGCTCCGGCGGAACATCGGCGAGCGCCAGGAACGACAGCAGCACCGCGAAGAAGACTGCCTGGGCGCTGCTGCGCTCCTGGGTGGTGCGCAGGGTCAGGTCGTCGGCGATGTGGCGGCGGATGCGGTGCTGCAGCTGCTCGTCGGTGGCGAAGGTCTCCTCGCCGAGCGGTCGATCCAGGCCGGGCACATCGAAGCGGTCGAGGGGATCGGGGACGAACCGCTCGGCGGCTCGACGCAGCACGTCCACCTCATCCACGTCGCCCCCGTGGTCGCGCAGCACCTCGCGGAACTCGTCCCAGGTGCAGGTCACCCGCTCGGGGTGTCCGGTGAACAGCTCGCGGTAGTGGCCCCAGACGAGCTCCTGGGCGATGAGCGGCCAGAGGTCGCGCTCGAAGTCGACCGGCGCGGGGCGGGCGACCAGACCGGCGACGGCATCCTTCGTCAGCACCTCGAGCTGCGGCTGAGCGCCCTGGATGACGGACGACACCTTGGACCGGTAGGGCACACCCCGGCGGGAGCCGATGTGCAGCCGCGGCTCGCGGCCGGACGGCTCGTAGCGCAGCGGGCCGTCGGCATCGCGGGTGAACCGGCCGCCGCGGCCTTCGGCGAGCAGCACCACGAGGTCGACGGCGGCCAGACCCATGCCGCGGACGATGACATCCTCGCCCGCCCCGAGCGCGGACAGATCGGCGTCCGCGGTGAAGTCCGGGGGAACGTACGTCAGCCCCGCCCGGGCGGCGTCCGCGATCAGCGCGGCGGTCGGCCCGGCCGGCGTGCGGCCGTTATGTCCGACCGCGTAGATCACGAGGTCGGCCCCCAGTCGGTCGCCGCCGGCGAGATCGACAGCGTGCCCCGAGGCGTCGGGCCGAACCCCGGTCACGGTGTCCTGCAGCCAGCGCACCGACACCCCGGGGGGAGCCGCAGCGACCGTCGTACGCCAGAACCAGTCGAGGTAGCAGCTCTGCAGCCGCCGGGTCGGGAAGCTGTCACGGGCCAGACCCTGCAGTTCGGCGGCGACTCCGGCATCCGTGAGCTCGACATCCGGCAGTGCACCGTTGCGGACGAGCTCCGCCCACTCGATCAGCGACGGACCTGGACGCACCGGACCATCGATCGTGCAAGTGTCGTCGGTGAAGACCGTGACATCCCGCGCCATCGAGTTGAGCTTGAGCAGTGGCGACTGGTCGTACCGCCAGATGCGTCCGGCGCCGGGCGGGTGCGGGTCGACGAGCGTGATGTCGAGGCGGCCGGGCTGCTCGCCCCGGTGCGCGATGACGCGTTCGAGCAGCATCACCGCGCGGGGGCCGGCGCCCACGAAGACCACCCGCAGGACCGTGGCCGCGGCATCCGTCTCGGTCACCGGCCTGCGGCGACCGGCGCCCCCGCCCGCACCGGGGCGAGCTCCAGCAGGTCGTGCAGCGTCGCGCCCTCCTCGTACGACGTGCGGTACGAGCCGCGCTCCTGCAGGAGGGGAATCACGCGCTCGGTGAACTCGTCGAGCCCGTGCGGGGTGACGTGCCCGATGACGGTGAAGCCATCGGTCGCGCGCTCCTGCACGAACCGGTCGATCTCGGCGGCGACGAAGTCAGGCGTCCCGACGAACGTATGGTTCGCGGTGAGCCGGATGATGAGATCCCGGATGCTGAGATTCTCGGTCGCGGCGACCTCACGCAGGCTCGCGATCCGCGCGCGCACCGCCGCATGGCGGTTCGCGAAGCCCTGGGCGGACTCGACGCCGGTGTCGGGCTCGACATCCGGAAGCGGGCCGTCGGCGTCGTAGCCGCTGAAGTCGCGGTTCCAGATCTGCTCGAGATAGGTGATCGCCGTCTCGGGGCGCACCTGCGCCAGCGCGATCTCGCGTGAGCGCTCCTTCGCCTCCTCGAGGGTGTCGCCGAGGACGAAGCTGGCGGCGGGAAGGATCTTGAGCGAGTCCTCTGAGCGCCCGCGCTCGGCGAGCCGGCCCTTCACATCGCGGTAGAAGTTCTGCGCGTCGGTGAACTCGGTGTGCCCCGAGAAGATGACGTCGGCGTGCTCGGAGGCGAAGTCCCGGCCGTCCGCGGAGTCGCCGGCCTGCACGATGACGGGGCGTCCCTGGGGGGAGCTCGGCACATCGAAGAGGGCGTCGATGTCGAAGAGGCGACTGTCGAAGCGCACCGGCGCGACACCTGCGTCGTCGAGGAAGACGCCGGCCTCGGCATCCGCAACGATCGCTCCGTCCTGCCACGACGCCCACAGGCGCTTGGAGATCTCGGCGAACTCGGACGCCCGCGTGTACCGGTCGGCGTGGTCGAGGTAGCCGCCGCGGCGGAAGTTCGCGCCGTGGAAGGCGTCGGAGCTGGTGACCGCGTTCCAGCCGGCGCGACCGCCGGACAGGTGGTCGAGCGTCGCGAGCTGACGGGCGAGCTCGTACGGCTCGTTGAACGTCGTGGAGAGCGTCCCGACGAGACCGATGTGCTCGGTGACGCCGGCGAGCGCCGCGAGGATCGCGAGCGTGTTCGGCCGGCCGAGCACGTCGAGGTCGTGCACCTGCCCGCGGTGCTCGCGCAGCCGCAGGCCCTCGGCCAGGAAGATGTAGTCGAACAGCCCGCGCTCGGCGTTGCGGGCGAAGTACTCGAACGACGCGAAGTCGATCTGGCTGCCCGCGGTCGGGTCGGTCCACACTGTCTGGTTGTTGACGCCGGGGAAGTGGGCGGCGAGGTGGATCTGGCGCTTCGATGCAGAGCGGCTCATGCCGAAACCTCCTGTCGGGTGTAGCGACTCGCGCGCAGCGGCAGGCCGAGGCGCTCTCGCAGGGTGGCGGCGCCGTTGTCGGGCTGCCGGATGCCGGCCGCGCTCGCGCGCGGGATCACGTTCGCGGTGATGGCGGTGAGATCGGCGGGAAGACGAGCCGGGCGCAGCCGCACCCCGTCGACACCGGCGGCGGAGAGCTCGCGGATGACGTCGACGACGTCGTCAGCGGTGCCGACCACGACGCGCGCGTCGGTGACGAGCTGCTCGTGCGACTGCAGGCGAGCCCACGCCGCATCCGCCGCCGCCTTCGTGGCCTCGATCACGACGATCAGGTCGGCGAAGACCCGCAGCGGCTCGGGCTCCGAGCGCACCTCGGCGGCAGCTTCGGCGAGTTCGGAGAGGATGCCGGCGGTCGCGGCCGCGTCGGCGGGCGTGATGAACACGACATCGGCGTGCTCGGCGGCGAAGCGATACGGCACCGTTTGATGCGCGAGCGCGGTGATGAGCGGCTGCCCCTGCGGCGACCGAGGCACGATCGATGCGCCGGTGATCGAGAAGAACTCACCCTCGAATTCGAGGTTGTGCACCCGGTCGCGGTCGAGGAATCGCCCGGTCTCGAGGTCGCGGATGATCGCGTCGTCCTCCCACGAGTCCGAAAGGCCCCGGATCGCCTCGACGACCTCGCCGGCTTCGCGGAAGGCCGCCTGCCACGCGGTGTCATCCTCGACGCGGCCCGACGCCGGGAAGCCGGTCGGCCCGTCCGTGCGGCGGCCGAAGTTCGCCCGCTCGGCGGGTGATGAGCCCGCGACGATGCGTGCGCCGGCGCGGCCGTGGCTCGCGTGGTCGAGGGTCTGCAGTCCGGTGGCGAGGTGGAACGGCTCCGGGTGGGTCGTGGTCACCGTGGGCACGAGTCCGATGCGGCGTGTGAGGGGCGCCAGGTACGAGGCCAGGAGGACGGCGTCGAGGCGTCCGCGCACCCGGTCGGCCCGGGGCTCGCCGTCGCCGCTGGCGCGGCCGCCGAAGGAGAGGGCGTCCTCGATCGTCGCGAAGACGATGCCCGCGGCATCCGCTGGCCTGACGAGGTCGCGCCAGTAGCGCGGGGAGGTCAGCTCGCGCGGCTGGGCATCGGCCTCCCGCCAGGCGGCCGGGTGCCAGCCGGCACCATCCAGTGCCACCGCGATCTGCACGGGTTCGGTCACGATGAGGCTCCTTCTGTAGGGGTGCGCACGGCCGAGAAGGTCGTGCGCGTGCGCAGGGCGAACCCGAGGCGCTCGTACGCCGCGATGGCGTTCACGTTGGTCGCTGCAGCGTGCATGAGCGCCCGGTCGCCGCGCTCCTGGATATGGAACGCGACGTCGAGCACGAGCCGCGACGCCAGTCCCTGCCGGCGGTACTCGGCATCCGTGGCGACCGCGCTGATCTCGGTCCAGCCCTCCGGGTGCATCCGCTCCCCGGCCATGGCGACGAGCCTGCCTTGGCGACGGATGCCGACATACCGGCCGAGCTCGTAGGTGCGCGGGCGGAACGGGCCGGGCTGATTGCGTTCGACGATCGCGAGCATCTCGKGCACGTCGTCGGCGCCGAGGAGGATCGCCTCGTCGTCGGGGCGCGTAGTCAGGACGTCGGTCTCGACCAGCTGCACGCCGGCACCGTGCCCCAGGACGTCCCACCCGGCCGGCGGCTCGGGGTAGGAGCCGGAGAGGCCGATGTCCTCGCCCGGACCGACGAGCTCGAGGAGCGCCTCCCAGACGCGCGGCTCATCCCAGGTGCGCACGGCGACGAAGGGCGCCACGTCCGCCGGGTAGCGGCGCACCAGATCGTCGCCGATGGCGAACGAGGCGTGCGGACCGTTCAGGGCGTGCCAGGCCGGGTTGTCGAGCAGTGCGGCGTCGTGGTGCGGGGCAAGGGTGTGGCTCATCGGCGTGTGCGGGTTCCTTCGTGAGTTGCTTCCGAAAAGCCTGCGGCACCGGGTGGTCGGCGGGGTCGGATGCCGTCATCCGAGTTCACACGACGACTCATGAGTCACGTGGCGGAGGCCGGCGAGTCGATGTGTGACCCCCGGTGACAGGACATGAACGTCGATGACGCCGAACCGGACATGGCGCTTGCCGGGGCTGTCATCGTGGCCGACGGACTCGACCGCCGAGACCGCGAACCGAGCAAGGAGAGCGCGTGACCCTCTACATAGGCAGGCGTCTGCTGCAAGCAGTGGTCGTGCTGTGGGCTGCCTACACGGTGTCCTTCATCGTGCTCTACGCGCTGCCCGCCGACCCCGTGAGCCTGCTGGCCGGCGGCGAGGCGACCGACATCTCGGCTGCACAGCTTGACGAGCTGCGCCAGCGTCTCGGGCTCGATCGCCCGCTCATCGTGCAGTACTTCACCCAGCTGGTGGACGTGCTGCACGGCGATCTCGGCACATCGATCGTCACCGGCCGGCCGGTCACCACAATCCTCGCGGAGGCGATCCCGCCGACGCTGCAGATCGCCGCGGCCGGGTTCGTCCTCGCTGTCGTGTTCGGCGGAGGCATCGCGTTCTTCGCCACGTTCACCCGCAATAAGGCGCTGTCCGACTTCCTGATCGGACTGCCGCCGCTCGGCGTCGCGGTGCCGTCGTTCTGGCTCGGCCTGCTGCTCATCCAGTGGTTCTCGTTCGCGATCCCGCTCTTCCCGGCCGTGGGCGACGGGGGACCGATCTCGATCGTCCTTCCGGCGATCACGCTGGCCGTGCCGACCGGGGCGGTGATCGCCCAGCTGCTCGCGAAGAGCCTGGACACGACGCTGCGTGAGCCCTACATCGACACCGCGTGGGCCAAGGGCGTGCGACGCACCCGGCTGCACCTGCGGCACGGCCTCCGCAACGCCGCCCTGCCGGCGCTGACCATGACGGGCCTGATCGTGGGACAGCTGCTGGGCGGCACGGTCGTCACCGAGACGGTGTTCTCCCGGCCAGGGGTGGGCCGGGTGACCGCGGCGGCGGTGCAGCAGCAGGACATCCCGGTGGTGCAGGGCGTGGTGCTGTTCGCGGCATCCGTCTTCGTCATCGCGAATCTGACGGTCGACCTGATCTACCCGCACCTGGACCCTCGCATCGTGCTGGCCGGCGGGCGCAAGCGGCGACGCGGCACAGCCTCGACCACGTCTGACGACGCCGCCGCGCCCGTCCCGTCCGACGCCGAATCCGAGGCTCTCGAGCCCGTGGGAGGAGCACGATGAGCGACACGACCGCCTTGCTGCCGGATGCCGCCGAGCGCCCCGCAGACACCTTCACGCAGACCTCGGCGGATCGGTTCGAGGATGCCGTCGCCGACCGCGCCCGCCGCCCACGGGTGCGGCGCCTGATCGAACTGCTGCGCCGCCCGACCGTCGTGCTGGCCGTCATATGGCTCGCGCTCGTGGTGATCGCGGCGATCTGGCCGAGCCTGCTGGCGCCGGGGGATCCGCTGCTCGGAGTCCCCGCGGACAAGCTGCAGCCGCCGTCGGCCGAGCACTGGTTCGGCACCGATCAGATCGGGCGTGACCTTTACACCCGCGTCGTGCACGGCACCCCGCTGACGATCTCGGCCGCGGTCATCGCGGTGTCGGTCGGGATCCTGGTCGGCGCGGTCCTGGGTGTCATCGCCGGGTTCGCCGGCGGAGCCGTCGACGACCTGATCATGCGCGGCGCCGACGTCCTGCTCGCGATCCCGGGGCTCCTGCTGTCGCTCGCCATCATCACGGCCCTCGGCTTCGGAACCGTGAACGTCGCGATCGCGGTCGGCGCGGCCAGCGTGGCATCCGTCTCCCGCATCATGCGGTCCGAGGTGCTGCGCGTCCGCTCGGCTCCCTACATCGAGGCGGCCTACGCCTCCGGCAACCGATGGGGCCGGGTGCTCGGCCGGCACGTGCTGCCCAACTCGCTCGGCCCGGTGCTGGTGCTGTCGGTGCTCGAACTGGGCGGCGCGATCCTCGCCGTGTCGGCGCTGAGCTTCCTCGGCTACGGCGCCCAGCCGCCGCTCGCGGAGTGGGGTTCGCTCGTGTCGGGCGGCCGCGACTACCTCCGGTCCGCCTGGTGGCTGACCACGTTCCCGGGCATCGTGATCGCCCTCACCGTGCTCTCGGCGAACCGGCTGTCGCGTGCCCTCGACCCCGATCGGAGCGTCCGATGACCGCCGCAGCCTGGGGCACTCCCGTCCTCCGCATCGAAGGACTCGCGGTGACCTACCGCACCGCACGCGGCCCGGTCGAGGCCGTCCGCGACGTCTCGTTCGACGTGGCTGCGGGTGAGAYCGTCGCGATCGTCGGCGAGTCCGGTTCGGGCAAGTCCACCACCGCGCACGCGATCGTGCGGCTGCTGCCCGCCGCCGCGACCATTCCGGTCGGGAGGCTGCTGCTCGGCGACCCCGACCTCGATGGCATCGACCTCGTGACTGCGACGAGCGCCGAACTCGCCCCGATCCGCGGGCAGCGGATCGGCTTCGTCCCGCAGGACCCCACGGTGAGCCTCAACCCGGTGGTGCGGATCGGCGCCCAGGTCGCCGAGGTCCTCCTCGTGCACGGGCTCGCCGATCGGCAGACCGCTGCGGAACGGGCGATCGAGGCGCTCGAGCGCGCGGGCCTCTCCCGCGCCCGGGTGCGTGCGAGGCAGTATCCGCACGAGCTCTCCGGAGGCATGCGCCAGCGTGTGCTGATCGCGATCGCGATGATCGGCCGACCGGAGCTGATCGTCGCCGACGAGCCGACCAGCGCCCTCGACGTGACGGTGCAGCGGCAGATCCTCGATCAGCTCGACGAGCTGCGCGCAGAGACCGGGACGAGCATCCTGCTCATCACCCATGACCTGGGAGTGGCCGCCGACCGGGCCGATCGCATCGTCGTGATGCATCGCGGACGCATCGTCGAGGCGGGCACGCCCGCGGAGGTGCTGTCTGCTCCGGCCGATCGCTACACACAGCAGCTGATCGCGGCGGCGCCGAGCCTCAGCGCCCGGCGGGGCGCGGCATCCCGACTCGCCACAGTGCGTGTCGCCGACCGACCGGCGCTCTCCGGTCGGCCGGGCGATCCGTTCGCATCCGCCGGTGAAGCGGCGCCCACGCCCGGGGCCGCGCCGGTGCTGGAGGTGCGGGACCTCGTCAAGGAGTTCGCGCTGCCCCGCAGCGCCGGCTCGGGCACGCAGCGCGCCGTCGACGGCGTCTCGTTCGCGATCCCGCGGGCGCGCACGCTCGCCCTCGTCGGAGAGTCCGGCTCGGGCAAGACGACGACGGCTCGGCTCGCGCTGCGCCTCGTGCCGCCCACGTCGGGAGTCGTGCGCCTGGACGGCGACGACGTCACGAACCTGCGAGGCGCGCGCCTTCGCGAGCTGCGCCGCCGGGTGCAGCTCGTGCAGCAGAACCCGTACGCCACCCTCAACCCGCGCCAGTCGATCGAGCAGATCATCGCCGACCCGCTGCGCGCCTTCGGGCTCGGCGATCGTCGCAGCCGTTCGGCGCGCGCCGCCGAGCTGCTGGATGTCGTCGCCCTGCCCGTCTCGGTGCTGCAGCGGYGACCGGCGGAGCTCTCCGGCGGGCAGCGCCAGCGGGTGGCGATCGCCCGCGCCCTGGCGATCTCACCCGAGCTGCTCGTGCTCGACGAGCCGGTCTCGGCCTTGGACGTGCTGATCCAGGATCAGATCCTCACGCTCCTGGTCGGGCTGCAGCGCGACTTCGGCCTCACCTACCTGTTCATCTCGCACGATCTCGCCGTGGTGCGCCAAGTCGCCCACGAGGTCGCCGTGATGCGCCAGGGGCGCATCGTCGAGACCGGCTCCGCCGACGACATCTTCGAGCGCCCCGCGCACGACTACACCCGAGCCCTCATCGACGCCATCCCTGGCGGGCAGGCCTCGACCTCTCTCCCGCCCCACCCGTAACCGCACCCGTACCGCAAGGAACCCACCATGAGAATCCGAACCACCCTCTCCGCCGCAGCGATACTGACGACCGCGCTCGTGCTCGCCTCGTGCGCCAGTGCCACAACGCAGACCACGTCAGCGGATGCCGCGTCCGGCCCCGTCGACGGCGGCGACCTCGTCTTCGCGATCGCGAACGACCCGATCTCGCTCAACCCGTCCGGCACCGGCTCGGGCAACGACACCTGGTACGTGACCCGTCAGCTGGTCGACTCGCTCCTCTACCAGGACCCCGAGACGAGTGAGCTGGAGCCCTGGCTCGCCACCTCCTACACGGCGAACGCGGACGCCACCGTCTTCACCTTCGAGCTGCGCGACGACGTCACGTTCTCCGACGGCACACCCCTCACCGCCGAATCGGTCAAGGCGACCTTCGACGACATCGTCGCGGCCGGCGCGCTGAGCCCGTCCGTGGCCGCGTTCGTGGGCTACCAGGAGACCGTCGCGGTCGACGACGACACCGTCGAGGTGCACTTCGCGAAGCCGAACGCCGCCTTCCCCAACGCGACGGCCGCGGTCGGTCTCGGCATCGTCGGTGCGGCGACACTCGCCGTCCCCTACGCTGACCGCGCCGACGGCGCCTCCCTCGTCGGCACCGGCCCGTTCACGCTCGAGTCGTACACGAAGGACGTCTCCACCGTGCTCGATCGGCGCGACGACTACGCGTGGTCACCGGCCGTGCGCGGCAACGATGGCGCCGCGCACCTCGACACCGTCACCTTCCAGGTCGTGCCCGAGGCGAGCGTGCGCACCGGCGGGCTGGAGTCCGACCAGTTCGACGTGATCGGAGGTGTCCAGCCGACGGATGTCGACATCATCAAGTCCGCGAACCTGCCGCTCGTCTACCGGGCGAACCCTGGTCTGAGCTTCGGCCTCACCTTCAACGTCTCGCGCCCGCTCGTGTCCGACGTCGTCGTGCGCGAGGCGATCGCCGCGGGGATCAACGCCGAAGAGGTCCGCGACACCTCGCTCAACGACCTGTTCAACGTCGGCACCAGCGCACTGGCGAAGAACACGCCCTCGTGGGCTGACCAGAGCTCGTACTTCGCATTCGACGCCAAGAAGGCTGCCAAGCTGCTCGATGGGGCCGGCTGGGTCGCCGGCGATGACGGCATCCGCGAGAAGGACGGCGAGCGCCTCTCGCTCAACCTGATCTGGATCACGAACTTCGGCCCCAACCAGACCAGCCTCGAACTGATCCAGCAGCAGCTCAAGCAGGCCGGCATCGAGCTGAACCTCGCGGGCAGCGTCGTGCCGGACTACCTCGCCAAGCAGGAGGCCGGAGACTTCGACATCGCGTGGGGCAACAGCTCACGCGCCGACGGCGACGTGCTGCGCACGACCTTCTCGAAGGCCACGACCAAGCTCCGCATCGACGACCCGGAGCTCGAGCAGCTGCTCCAGGCCCAGCTCGCCGAGGGCGACCCGGCGGCACGCGCCGACATCCTCGCCGAGGCGCAGGAGCGGATCGCCAGCCAGTACTACCAGATCCCGGTGCACGAGCTCACGTCGATCCTGGGCACTCAGGCCGACGTCCACGATGTCACGCTGGGCGCCGACTCGCGGCTGGAGTCGCTCGTGACGGCCTGGAAGGACGCCGAATGACGCAGCGCCTGGTTCCCCGCGCAGGATTCATCCTCGCGGGGAACCATCCCGACCGCCGGCCTCAGGTCGGACTCGAAGAGACGCTGCGGCTGTTCGCCTTCGGGGAGCAGCTCGGCTTCGACGTCGCCGGCATCCGGCAGCGGCACCTGGAGCGGGGGATCTCGTCCGCCCTCCCGTTCCTGGCCGCGGCCAGTCAGCGCACCGAGACCATCAGGCTCGAGACCGACGTCGTGCCGCTGGGGTACGAGACGCCGTTCCGCCTCGCCGAGGACTTCGGCACCGTCGACGCACTCGCCGGCGGGCGGGTGAATGTCGGGATCAGCACGTCCTCGCCGCACGGCGAGCTGCTCGCCCCGCTGGGGCGGTCGGAGGAGCCGATCGACCCCTACGCGCTGATCGAGCGGTTCCTCGAGGCGCTCGAGGGGCATGCGCTCCACGCCGAGCCGCTGTACACGCCGTACGGCCCGCAGATCCCGCGCATCGAGCCGCACGTCGCGGGCCTCCGTGATCGGGTCTGGCTCGGCGGCGGCTCGGAGCGGTCGGTGCTCTGGGCGGCGCGCCGCGGACTGAAGCTGCTGCTCGGCAACCTGAGCGACGCCGAGGGGCACGACCGGTTCGAGCCGGCGCAGCGGGTGCACCTCGACGCCTACTACTCCGAGTTCGCCGGCCCCGGCACGCCGGTCGTCGGGGTGGAGCGGGTCATCGTGCCCACCACGACCGCCACCGCGGAGCAGCGCGCGCACTACCGCGACTATGCCGAAGGGCGCAATGCGCGCACGGCGGAGCCCGCGATCCTCGGCGGCCGCCGGGTGGTCTTCCAGCGCGACCTGATCGGCAGCGCCGAGGAGATCGTCGACCGGCTCCTCGGCGACCCGTCCATCGACGGCCGCACCGAGCTGCGCGTCGCGCTGCCGTACGGATTCGCCGAGGACGAGTACCGCCAGATCCTCTTCGACATCCGGCACGCGGTGCTGCCCGCCCTGGGCTGGCAGCCCGCGCACGACGCGCGCATTACCTCGCGTGAAGTCGCATGACGGCCTTTGACGCACACCCGCCGAGGCATCCCCGCACCCGCGGAATGCTGGCATCCGGAGCGCGAGACCACCGTGCGCCGCTCACCCACGGACAGGAGTACTGATGACTACGAGTGACGGACTGCGTCTCGGCGTCGCGCTCGAGGGCGCCGGCTGGCATCCGGCCGCCTGGCGGGAGCCCTCGTCCCGCCCGGATGAGCTGTTCACCCCGGACTACTGGGTGCAGCTCGTGCAGCGCGCCGACGCCGCGGGTATCGACTTCGCCACGATCGAGGACTCGTTCGCGCTGCAGTCCAGCATCCCGTTCGGTCCCGATGAGCGCACCGACGAGGTGCGCGGCCGCCTCGACGCGCTGCTGATCGCCTCCCGCGTCGCGCCGGTCACCCGGCGCATCGGCCTCATCCCCACCGTGACGACGACCCACACCGAGCCGTTCCACATCTCGAAGGCGGTCGCCACGCTCGACTACACGAGCCTGGGCCGTGCGGGCTGGCAGCCCAAGGTGTCGGGCCGGTGGGACGAGGCTCGCCACGTGGGGCGCCGCGACATCCCCCGGATCGAGGAGCTGAGCGACCCCCGCCTGCAGGAGGCGAGCGCTGAGCTCTTCGCCGAGGCGACCGATGTCGTCGAGGTGGTCCGCCGGCTCTGGGACAGCTGGGAGGACGACGCCGAGATCCGGGATGCCGCGACCGACCGCTTCCTCGACGCCGACAAGGTGCACACCATCGACTTCGACGGCGAGCGGTTCAGCGTGCGCGGACCGTCGGTGACGCCGCGACCCCCGCAGGGCCAGCCGGTCATCGCCGCGCTCGCCCACGCCGCACTGCCGTACCGGTTCGCCGCGGCATCCGCTGATGTCGTCTTCGTGACGCCGCAGCGCATCGCCGATGCGGCCGGCATCCTGGCGGAGGTGCGTGCGGCCGAGGCCGCCGTGGGACGCGAGGGCGAGCCGCTGCAGGTGTTCGCCGACATCGTCGTCTTCCTCGACGGCGACGAGTCGGCGGCCCTGCGCCTCGACCGCCTCGACGGACTCGGGCGCCTGCTCGTCTCCGACACGCGCATCTTCGCCGGCTCGGCTGCAGCGCTGGCCGACGAGATCGCCGCCCTCGGCGACGCCGGCTACGCGGGCGTGCGCCTGCGCCCGGGTGTCGTCACCGACGACCTCCCGCGCATCGCGGACGACCTCCTCCCCGAGCTGCGCCGCCGGGGCCTCCTCGCTGCGAGCGATGCCGCGTCGCTGCGCGGCGTGCTGGGTCTTCCCACCACCGTTCCCAACCGCTACGCGCCTGCACTGGCCGGCTGAGTCGACACCAAGGAGCCGAACATGAGCACGACACCTCGCAAGCAGATCATCCTCGCCGCGTACGTCGGCGGGGTCAACGAGCACACGCTGTGGGAGCACCCCGACGCCGGCAGCCAGATCGAGTTCGACACGTTCCGCCATGTCGCGCAGACCGCCGAGCGCGGCCGGTTCGACTACTTCTTCCTGGCCGAGGGGCTCGCACTGCGCGAGCGGGCCGGGAAGGTGTTCGACCACGACATCGCGGGTCGGCCCGACACCCTCCCGGTGCTGGCCGCGCTCGCCGCGGTCACCGAGCACATCGGCCTCATCGGCACGCTGAACGCGACCTTCAACGAGCCGTACGAGCTGGCCCGTCAGCTCTCCAGCCTCGACCACCTCTCCGGCGGCCGTGCCGGCTGGAACATCGTCACCAGCTGGGACGCGTTCACCGGGCAGAACTTCCGCCGCGGCGGCTTCCTCTCTCGTGAGGACCGGTACGCGCGCGCCGAGGAGTTCGTGAACACCGTCCGTGAGCTGTGGGACTCGTGGGCCGAGGACGCCATCGTCGCCGACAAGGCGACCGGGCGGTTCCTCGCGGACGAGACCGCCGGCGCATTCGAGCACACCGGCGCGCAGTTCGACATCGAGGGCCGCTTCACGGTGCCCCGCAGCCCGCAGGGCCGGCCGGTGCTCGTGCAGGCCGGGGTGTCTCCGCAGGGCCGGGACTTCGCCGCCGCGAACTCCGACCTGATCTTCTCGCCGTACTCGCGCCTCCCCGAGGCGCAGGAGTTCTACGTCGACATCAAGGGGCGCGCCCGCGCATTCGGCCGCAACCCCGACGACCTGAAGATCGTCCCGGGCGCCGGCTTCGTGCTGGGGGATTCGAAGGCGGATGCCGAGGAGAAGGCCCGCCATCTGCTCGAGCAGCAGCTCAGCGACCGCACGGTCCAGGTGCTCTTCGAGCAGCTCTGGAACGTGGATCTCTCCGCGTACGACATCGACGGACCGCTGCCCGACATCGATCCGGATCCGGCCGCGCCGCCGATCATCCAGGGCCGCGCGTTCATCCACCAGGACCGGTTCGAGGTGGTGCGCCGCTGGCGCGAGCTGTCCGAAGCCAAGGGGCTCAGCATCCGCGGCGTCGCCGCCGAGGTGTCGGCGCGTGCCGACTACATCGGCACCCCGCAGCAGGTCGCCGACGCGCTCGACGACTTCATCCAGAACGACGGTGCGGACGGTGTCGTGCTGGGCGGGCACATCACTCCTGGCGGCATCGACGAGTTCGTCGACAAGGTCGTGCCGCTCCTGCAGGAGCGCGGCTCGCTGCGCACCGAGTACACCGGCAGCACGCTGCGCGAGAACCTCGGTCTGCCCATTCCAGAGCGTCGCGGCCAGCTCGCGACCACGGTGGGGGGCGGACGATGAGCGACACGACGAGCGCACCTGTCCTGGACCGCGCGCAGTTCGGGCGGGACTGGGAGGACTGGCACCGCACCCACGAGGCGCGTCGCGCCGATCCGCACGGCTTCCTGGCCGTCACCGGTCTGCACTGGCTTGGTGCGGAGCCGCTGCAGATCGCGGGGCTGCCGGGAGAGTGGTCGACCGGACCGGGGGGCCCGGTCGTCCAGCTGGGCGACGATGAGCGCCTCACGCTCGACGGCACGGTGCTCACCGGCCGCCACGAGTTCGGGGTGATCCCGGAGCGGGGCGGGGTGACGGCCGCATTCGACGGCGGCGTCATCGAGATCGCGCGGCGCGGCGGGCACGACATCGTCCGTCCTCGACGCCCCGATCATCCCTTCCTGGCGGACTACGACGGCACGCCCGTGTACGTGCCCAATCCGCGCTGGCGGGTGCAGGCCCAGTTCGTGGCATACGACGCGCCTCGGCCGACCGAGGTCGGGGCGGCGGTGGATGGGCTGAAGCACGTCTACGACGCGCCTGGATACCTGGAGTTCGCCCTGCACGGCGAAACCTTCCGGCTGACCGCGTTCCCGGGTCACGGCCAGGGGGACCTCCTCGTGCTCTTCACCGACGCGACGAGCGGACTCACGACCTACGCGGCGAACCGCAGCCTCAGCATCCCTGCCCCCGATGCGGATGGCGCGACGGTGATCGACTTCAACCGCGCCGTCAACCTCCCGTGCGCGTACACCGACTTCGCGACGTGCCCGCTGCCGCCGGCCGAGAACCGGCTGCCGATCGGCATCGAGGCCGGGGAGAAGACGCCGTTGGCGCGCGTGCACGCCACCGAGCCGGCGGGGGCGACCGCGTGAGGTTCCAGCTGCTGGACATCATCCCCTACCGTGCCGACCCGCTCACCGGGCGCCAGTCCTCGCCCGCGGACAGGTTCGATGAGACCCTGCGAGCGGCGGTGCGGGCGGAGGAGCTCGGCTTCGACGCGGTCGCCGTGGGCGAGCGCCACGCCGGCCACTTCCTCTCGTCGTCGCCGACCGTGCTCCTCGGCGCGATCGCCGCGCGGACGCACCGGATCCGGCTCAACTCCGGAGTCACCGTCATCCCGATCCTCGACCCGGTGCGCGTCGCAGAGGACTACGCGACGATCGATCAGCTGTCGCGCGGGCGCCTCGAGCTCACGATCGGCAAGGGCAACGAGGCGGCGCAGTTCCCGCTGTTCGGCCTCGAGATCGACGACCAGTGGGAGCTGCTCGCGGAGAAGTACGCGGTGCTGCGCGCGCTCTGGGATGGGGAGGAGGTGACCTGGCCGGGCGGCGAGTTCACCCGAGCCCTTCACGAGGTCACCACTCTGCCGCGGCCGTTCGACGGCAGCCCGCGGGTATGGCACGGCTCGGCGACGACGCTCTTCTCCGCCGCGCTCGCCGGCAAGTGGGGCGACCCGCTGTTCAGCGCGAACGCCCTGCAGCCGCTCGAGGTGTACGGCGTGCTCGCCGACCACTACCGGTCGGAGTACGCCCGGCACGGACACGTCGCCGGGGGCGACTACGTCGCGGCCGGCGCCGGCGCGCTGTTCCTCGCCGACACCTCGCAGGACGCGGTCCGCCAGTACGGCCCGGTGTACGACGCGCTCGTCGCCGCGACCAACGTTCCGGGCAACAACACCCCGTACCGCGACATCGACCACGCGGTCGCCGACGGTCCGGTGCTCGTGGGGACCGCCCAGCAGGTGATCGACAAGATCGCCCGCTTCCATGGCCGGCTGGGCCACTCGCTCCAGTCGATCAGCCTGCCCACTACGGTCCCGTTCGAGCAGCAGCTCGAGATCCTGGAGCGCTTCGCCACCGACGTGATCCCGGTGCTGCGCAGGGAACTTCCGACGACCCTGTGGACGGCGGATGACCCGGGCGCGCGCGGTTCGAGGACCCCCGCGGTCGTCGCCGCGTGACACATGCAGCAGCGCCRCTCGCCGATCGCGCTCGGCGAGCGGCGCTGTGGTCGTGCCTGGGCGCCGGGTTCGCGACGCTGTTCGACGCGACGACGGTGTCGTACACCGCGCCGGCGCTCGCCGAGACGTTCGACGCCTCGGCGGCCGGCATCCAGTGGTTCCTCGCTTCGTTCTCGCTCACCTTCGGGCTCGGCCTCGTGCCGTCGGGCCGGCTCGGCGATGCCTACGGGCGCCGCCGGCTGTTCATCGCGGGCCTGGTCGTCTTCCTGCTGGGTGGAGTGCTCTCAGCCGGCGGGCCCGATGTCGTCTGGGTGATCGGCGGGCGGTTCGTGCAGGGCCTCGGCGCAGGATTCGTCAGCGCCCAAGTGCTGGGCGTCATCCAGGATCTCTACCGAGGGCCCGCGCGGATCCGCGCGTTCGTCGCCTACTCCGCGGTCGGCGCGGCCGCGGGCCTCGTCGGCCCGATCGTGGCGGGCGTGATCCTCACCGCCGCGCCCACCGAGGTGGCGTGGCGGCTCATCCTCCTGGTGCCCCTGCCGCTGACCATCCTGGCGATCGTGCTCGCCTGGCGCGGGCTCCCGCGCACCGATGTGCGTGCCGCGCGGGTGAGCCTCGACCTCCCGGCGATCGCGCTCCTCGGCGGACTCGTGGTGCTCCTCATGCTGCCGGTCATCGAGCCCGGGCTGCCGGCCCAGACCCAGTCCTTCGTCTTCGCGACCTGTGCGCTCCTCGCCGTCGCGCTGGTGTGGTGGGAACGCCGCTACACCCGCCGCGGCCGCCTCGCCCTGTTCACCCCTGTGCTCATGCGCTCACGGGGCTTCATCGCCGGCAACCTCGTCGCCCTGACCTGGTTCGGGGCGCTGCTCGCGCAGGGCGGGGTCCTCACGATCTACCTGCTCCAAGAGACCGGTGCCCCGGCGATGGTCGTCGCCGCCGCGCTGATCCCGGGGGCGGTCGGCAGGCTGCTCGTCTCCCTGGTCAGCCGTCGCCTGTTCGCGCGGTTCGGCATCGCGGTGCTCGTGGCGGCGCTCGCCGCCGAGACCGCCCTCACCGCGTCACTCGCCTTCGCCGTCCCGGTGTTCGACGGCGCTGCGCTGCTCGTCTTCGTGGCCGTGGTCAACGGCGTCCTCGGCATCGCCGGAGGCCTCGTCGAACCGCCGCTGCGCGCTGTCACGCTCTCGCATGCGCCCGCCGCACTGCACGGGGTCGCGGCATCCTTCCTGCAGCTCACTCAGCGGCTCTCGGCCACCTATGTCGTCGCGCTGGCGACGGGCATCCTCCTCGGCGCTGCCGGCGGGGTGTCGGCCGAATCGCTGCAGCGTGCCCTGCTCGTGTGTGGGGGGTGCGTGCTCGTATCGAGCATCGTCTCGCTCGACCCGTCGCTGCGCCGCGCGGCCGATGCATTACGGGGTGTTGCCACTCCGGGCGAGCGCCCAGCCGACTCCAGGGATACTGGCGCCATGCCGAATGCCGCCGCCACCTGGAATCTCGAGACCGTGCCGTGGGACGACCCGCGCGCCGTCCTGCTGCGCGCCGAAATGGACGGCGAACTGGGTCCGCGCTACGCCGACCGGCTGGACGATATCCCGCCCGAGGTCGCCGCGCGAGTCGGCCAGGCGCTGTCGGTCGACCCTGACACGATCGTCGCCACGATCATCGCGGTGGATGCCGAGGGCGACCCCGTCGGTCATGCCGCGCTTCGCGACCTCGGTGGAGAGCTCGCCGGTTCGCTCGAGGTCAAGCGCGTCTTCGTCGCACCGCCCGTGCGCGGCACCGGCGTGAGCCGCCTGCTCATGGGCGAACTGGAGCGGATAGCGGCGGACCGCGGCGCCGAACGGCTCATCCTGCAGACCGGCGACCGGCAGCCCGACGCGATCGCGCTGTACGAGAAGATCGGCTACACGCCGATCCCGGTCTACCCGCCGTATGTCGAGATCACGTTCTCGCACTGCTTCGAGAAGCCTGTCCCCGCGTGACCGGATCCACCCAGGTCGTCGTGATCGGCGGCGGCGTGATGGGTGCCGCCTCGGCGTGGCAGCTCGCCCGACGAGGGATCGACGTGACCCTGGTCGAACGGTTCGGACCGCTGCACCGGCACGGTGCATCCCACGGCACGGCGCGCAACTTCAACGTGAGCTACGAAGATCCTGGCCTGCTGCGCTGGCTGCACGAGGCCGCCGATCTGTGGGGTGAGCTCGAGGGCGAGACGGATGCCGCGATCCTGACCCGCACCGGGATCATCAACCACGGACCCGGCCGCGACTTCGAGCAGGCAGCGGTCGCACTGGCCGTCGGCGGGTTCCAGGCCGATCTGATCGATGCGTCGGAGGCGAGGCGCCGCTGGCCGGGGTTCCGCTTCGAGGGGCCGGTGCTGCACACACCCGAGGCCGGTCGCCTGCACGCCGATCGTGCCGTCGCCTCGTTCGTCGAGGCGGCGGTCGCGCACGGCGCCCGGGTGCTTTACAACACGCAGGTGCTGGGCGGGTCGATCGATGATGACGGCATCCGCCTGCGCGTGCGGACCGCATCCGGGGCCGATGAGGTGATCGACGCCCGTCGGGCGATCGTGACGGCCGGCGCCTGGACGAGCGACGTGCTGGCGACGCTGGGGGCGACGTTCGTCCTGCCGCCGCTGCGGGTCACGCAGGAGCAGCCCGCGGTCTTCGCCCCGTGGGACCTCGATGCGCAGTGGCCCGGGTTCAACCACGCCCCCGCGGCCGACGATCCGGCGACGTCGTGGTTCCCCAGCGGCGTGTACGGCATGGGGGTGCCCGGCGAGGGGGTCAAGGCGGGCTGGCACGGCGTCGGCCCCGAGATCCACCCCGACCGGCGTTCCTACCTTCCCGATGCGAAGCTCTCGGCCGCGCTGCGGCGCTACGCGGCGGAGTGGCTCCCCGGTGTCGATGCGAGTGCGCCGACCGAGGTCACCTGCACGTACACCTCCACGCCCGACGCGGTCTTCGTGCTCGATCGTGTCGGGCCCGTCGCGCTGGGCGCGGGCTTCTCTGGGCACGGCTTCAAGTTCGCCCCGGTGATCGGGCGCGTGCTGGCCGACTTCGTCGACGAGCGCTGATCGGCTCACGCCTCGCGCAGGATCCGCTCCGTCACGAGCGCGGAGAACTCGAGGCTCGCCACCGGGATGCGCTCGTCCGCGCTGTGGAACTGGCCGAACACGTCGAAGCCGTCGGGAACGCGCAGCGGCACGAAGCCGTAGCCGGCGACGCCGAGCCGCGCGAAGTGCTTGTTGTCGGTGCTCGCCGGCAGCAGGTACGGCACGACGAGTCCGTCCGGATCCTCCGACCCGATGGCCGACTGCAGCACGGCGAGCAGCGGCGCGTCGACGTCCGCCTCGGTCGCCGACCACCATCTGCCCCATCGAATGTCGATGTCGTCGCCGAYGACCCCGCGCAGCCCGTCGCGCAGGGCATCGTCCTGCCCGGGGAGCACCCGGATGTCGAGGCGCGCCGTCGCTTCGCCCGGGATGATGTTGGTCTTCGACCCCGCTGACAGCACCGTCGGGGTGGCGGTGTTGCGCAGGCTGGCGCCGATCAGCGAGGACACGAAGCCGAGCTGCGCGAGGTCGTCCTGCAGGCTCTCGTCGGAGAAGGCCAGTCCACGTGCGGCGCCGAACTCGTCGAGGAACGCCTGCAGGGCAGGGGTGCGGACGATCGGGAACGTGTGCGCGCCGACGGCCGCCACCGCGTGCGCGAGGCGCACCACGGAGTTGTCGTCGGTGGGGCGTGAGCCGTGCCCGGCGCGGCCGCGTGCCGTGAGCGTCGCCCAGGCGACGCCCTTCTCGCTGGTCGCGGCGAGATACGCGCGGCGCCCGGCGGTGAGCGGAATGGAGAACCCGCCGACCTCGCTGAGGGCCTCGGTCGCTCCGGCGAACAGCTCAGGGCGGTTGTCGACGAGCCAGCCCGCTCCCCACACCCCGCCCGCTTCCTCGTCGGCGAGGAACGTGAAGATGAGGTCCCGACGGGGCGTGATCCCCTCGCGGGCGAAGTGCCGCGCGACCGCGAGGATCGTCCCGGCGAAGTTCTTCATGTCGACGGCGCCACGCCCGTACAGCCAGCCGTCGTGCACCTCGGCGCCGAACGGCGGGTGCGTCCAGTCCTGCCCCTCTACCGGGACGACATCAAGGTGTGCGTGCACGATGAGGGCCCCCTGCGACGGATCCGACCCGCGCACCCGCGCCACGACCGACCCGCGGCCCGGGCGGGACTCGATCAGCTCGGCGGCGATGCCGACTTCGGCGAGCTTCTGCTGCACGAAGCGCGCAGCCCGCGTCTCGCCGTCGCCGATCGTCTCGGCGATCCCGGTGTTGACGCTGTCGATGCGGATCAGGTCCCGGATGAGCTCCACGCTCTCCTGCTGCAGGCGTGCGAGCGCGGTAGCCGGCACCGGGTCGATATCGAGTCCGAAGGCCAGCAGCTCGATCCAGCGTCCGGGCTCGACCTCCCAGCGGCCTTCCCGCTCGGTCAGCCGGCGGAAGCCCAGCTTGGCGTAGAGCGCGTGGGCGCCGATCATCTGCGGTCCGCTGTTCATGACCACACGGTGCGAGCCGCGCTCAGCCGCGAGCGCGATCACCTTGCGGGTGAGCGCCTCGCCGATCCCACGTCCACGAGCGGCGGGCGCGACGGCGAGCTGACGAAAGTCGGTCTCGCCGGGCTGCGCCACCTCGGAAAGGGGGCGCCCCTCCGCGGCGATCCACACCGTGCCGAGGATGGTGGCGTCCGCATCGACCGCGACCCAGACCTCGCCGCGCTCGAGCCGCCCCGCGACATCGCGGAGCGACTCGAGGTAGCTCTCCGAGAGGTCTCCGTAGCTGGCCAGATAGGCATCTGCCGTGACGCGGCCGGCTTCGGAGTACTCGTGGGGCCGCACTGGCCGCAGCACGATCCGGTCGGCGTCCCGCGCGGTCGCCTGCTCCACGATGGTCATGCTGCTCCCACCGTCACGAGGCCAGTGGTCGCGGCATCCGTCTCGGTCAGACCCCACGCGCGGCCCAGCAGCTCGTACGAGCGCTCGCGATCGGCCGGGTCATGCGTGATCGTCGTCACCAGCAGCTCGTCCGCGCCGGTCGCACGCCGGAGCGTCTCCAGCTGCTCGGCGACGTTCTCGGGGCCACCGACGAACCGGGTCGCCAATCGGTCGCGGACGACGTCCAGCTCGGCGGCGTCCAGCGGGTGCGCCCAGGCGCTCGCGGGGGAGGGAAAGGGGATCGCCCCGTTGCCGGCGCGGATGCTGTGCACCCAGTGCGCGTAGCCGGCGGACAGACGCCCGGCCTCGGCATCCGTATCGGCGACGAGCACGTCCACCGACACAGTGACGTACGGCTCGGCGAGCGTCGCGCTGGGACGGAAGGCCGCGCGATAGGCGGCGACCGCGTCCAGGACGAAGGTCGGGGCGACGTGATAGTTGGCGCCGAACGGCAGTCCCAGCCGGCCGGCGAGCTCTGCGCTCGGGCCGGCGGTGCTGCCGTGCAGCCACACCCGGATGTCTTGACCCTCCGCGGGCGTGGCGTGGATCGGAACGCCTTCGGGGGCGACGTACGTACCGTCGATGAGATCGAGGATGTCGTGGACGTCCTGCTCGAAGCGGTCGGCGTCGCCCGCCGTGCGCCCGAGCAGGCGTGCCTGCGCGATGAAACGGGCGGCATCGAACGCGAACGATCCAGACGCGGGAAGCAGGAGGCCGTCGACCACGCGATCCTGCGGCCGGCTCGGGGGAGGCGTCTGCGCGGAGCTGGTCGCGCCGGAGCGGCCGATGCCCAGGTCGAAGCGGCCGGGGTGCAGGGCGGCGACCACACCCGCGGCCTCGACGACCTGCAGGGCGGAGTAGTTGCCGATGATCGTGGCGGCGGTGCCGACGCGGATGCGGGAGGTGGCGGCGGCGATCGCGGCGAGGAGCACGTGCGGCGCGGACCCGGCGACACCCGGGTTGAGGTGATGCTCGGCCACCCAGTAGCGCGCGTACCCCAGTCGTTCCGCGTGCTGCGCGAGGGCGATGCTCGCCCGAAGCCCGTCGGCGGGGGTCTGGCCTTCTCCGAATGGAGACAGGTCGAGGATGGCGAGGGGAGTGGTCATCGGCGTCTCGTTCTCGAAATGGTGTGGGGGGCGGAGAAAAGACGTGGCGGGGCCGGCGAACCGGCCCCGCCACGCAGAGGACTACGACTTGGGGAGCCCTGGAGGGTTGATCTCGGAGGAGTCGATGCCCTCGGAGTCCAGGCCCCAGAAGGTCAGGAGCTCGGTGTAGGTGCCGTCCTCGATGAGCGCGTTCAGCACGATGCTGACGGGCTCGATCAGGCCGTTGCCCTTCGCCGTGCCGGCGGCGATGTTCGCCGTGTTCGGCCAGCCGCCGGGGACGATGCCGACGAGCTTCGTGTCACCCGTCTCGAGCGCCGACCATGCCGCGGTGGCGTTGGGGCCGAACGAGGCATCGACACGACCGGACTGCAGGGCCAGGGTCGCGGCCGCAGCGTCGTCGTAGTAGCTGAGCTCCGCGGGCGCCTTGCCATCCGCCTCGAGTTCCGCGTTCCACGCCAGGAGCACCTGCTCCTGGTTGGTGCCGGAGCCGACCGTGATCTTCAGGCCCGAGATGTCCGCGGCCTCCTTGATCGAGGTGATGTCGCTGTCCGCCTGCACATAGAAGCCCAGGAGGTCGTCGCGGTAGCTCGCGAAGTCGTAGAGCTCCTTGCGCTCCTCGGTCACGGTGACGTTCGCCGTGATGAGGTCGTACTTGCCGGACTGGATGCCCAGCGGCCAGTCCGCCCATGCCACGACCTGCGGGTTGTATTCGAGGCCCAGGCCTTCGGCGATGAGCGCGCCGAGGTTCGGCTCGGTGCCGGCGACGTCGGTGGCCGCGGTGGTGCCTTCCGGCTGGTAGCTCAGCGGCGGCGTGAAGGCGCCGACCGCGACGGTGAGCTTGCCGGGGTTGATCGGCGTGAAGCCGCTCGCGGCCAGCGCGTCGACAGCCTCCGGAACAGGATCGGTGTGGAACCAGGTGACCTCGTCGGTCGCCGTGTTGGTCTTCGTGGGCTCGGGCGCTGCCGCCTCTGCGGTGCCGCTGTTGAGGTTGATCGCGGCGAACACGCCGCCGACGATCGCGGCCACCGCGACGACGCCGACGCCGATCGCGATGCCCTGCTTCTTGCTGATTGCCATGGTGCGGTTATCTCTCTCTTGGGTGATGCGGGTGGGCTCTGACGCGGCGCGTCAGGCCAGTACCTTGGCGAGGAACTCCCGCGTGCGCGGGTGCTCCGGGTGGGTGAGGACGACGTCGGGGGTGCCCTGCTCGACGATGACCCCGTCGTCGACGAACACGACCCGATCGGCGACTTCGCGAGCGAAGCCGATCTCGTGCGTGACGATGATGAGCGTCGTTCCGCTGCGGGCGAGGCCCCGGATGACGTCGAGGACCTCGCCGACCAGCTCAGGGTCCAGGGCGCTCGTGGGCTCGTCGAAGAGCAGCACCTTCGGGTGAAGAGCGAGCGCGCGGGCGATCGCAACTCGCTGCTGCTGGCCCCCGGACAGCTGGCGCGGATAGTGCCCGGCCTTGTCGCTCAGGTCGACTCGCGCCAGGAGGTCCAGCGCCTGCTCGCGGGCCTCGTCCTTGGTGGCGAGTCCGAGGTCGATCGGCGCTTCGGTGATGTTCTCCAGCGCGGTGAGGTGCGGGAACAGGTTGAAGTTCTGGAACACGATGCCGATCTGCGTGCGGCGCTTGAGGATCTCCTTCTCGCGCAGCTCGTAGAGCTTGTCGCCGCGGCGCTCGTAGCCGATCAGCTGACCGTCGACGGTGACCGAGCCCCGGTCGACGGATTCGAGGTGGTTGATCGTGCGCAGGAGGGTGGACTTGCCCGAGCCGCTGGGACCGAGGATCGCCACGACCTCGCCGGGCTGCACCGTCAGGTCGATACCCCGAAGCACCTCGACGCCGCTGTACGACTTGTGGACGTTGTGGATCTCGACGAGGCCCCTGGTGGTGGGGGTGGCGCTCGTGTCGGTGATCGTGCTCATCGGGTTTCCTCGTTCGCGTCGATTCCGGCATCCGGAGTCAGGGAAAGGGGCGGGATGCCGCGGCCCGCCGGCGGCGCCTTCGCGCTGCTGTCGTCACCGAGGCGAGCCCATTGCGCACCCGACCAGCGGCGGAATCGCTGGAACGGGGTCGGCGGGAGGGTGCGGACGGACCCGCGGGCGTAGTGGCGCTCGATGTAGTACTGCAGGACGCTCAGGATCGTGGTGATGAGCGTGTACCAGACCACAGCGACCAGCAGCAGCGGGATCACCCGGCTGTTGCGGTTGTAGATCACCTGAACGGCGTAGAAGAGCTCGGGGATCGCGATGACGAAGACGACCGATGCGCCCTTGACGAGACCGATCACCTCGTTGGTCGCGTTCGGGACGATCGAGCGCATGGCCTGCGGCAGGATGATGCGCAGGAGCCGCTTGCGGGCCGGGATGCCGAGGGCCGCGGCCGCCTCCTGCTGGCCCTGGTCGACGGAGATGAGGCCGCCGCGGATGATCTCCGCGGAGTAGGCGGCCTGGTGCAGGCCGAGTCCGAGGATCGCGGCGGCGAAGGCGCTGATCAGCTGGACCGTCGGGAACTCCACGATCCAGAAGTCGGTCGTGAACGGAGTGCCGAGCCCCAGGGTGGGGTACAGGTAGCCGAGGTTGTACCAGACGATGATCTGCACGACGAGCGGCACCGAGCGGAAGAACCAGATGTACGTCCAGGCGATGGAGCTCAGCAGCACCGACTTCGACAGCCGGCCGAGGGCGAGCACCGTGCCCAGCGCGAATCCGATCGTCGCCGCGATCGCGGTCAGCGACAGCGTGTACCCGATCCCGACGAGCACCGGCGTCGAGAAGAAGTAGCTCGCGAAGACGTCCCACTCGTAGTTCGCGTTAGTGACCAGCGACCAGACGAACTGCGCGATCGCGAAGATGAGGATCGCGCTGAGCGTCCAGCGGAACCAGTGGCGCGTGTGGACGACCTGCATGCTTCCCAGATCGGCGCGCTCCGAGCCCGCGGCCGGCGCGGTGAGTGGGGGCGGGTCGCTTACTGCGACGGGTGCCGTCGTGGTGGTCGTGCTCATGGGGTGGTGTCCTCTTCGCTGGGAGGGAGTCCGCGATCACCGCGGGTGCTCCGCAACGTTATGAACCGGCCGCGCGGCGCGCGATCCGCGTCATCACATGGCGCAATGACCGTTCACGCGGCGTAACATCCGCGCGGAGAGCGGCCCCCAGGCACCGGAATGTGTCGGAATGCGTCGTGAATCGACGTCAGATCTCGCCCAGGTTGCGCTGTATGTCGACCGTTGTGGGAGCGCATCCACCGACGGCGGGACACTCGTCCTGTGCCCCACCTGATCCACCCGAACGAACTCGCCGCAGAACTCTCCGCTGACCGGCTGGTGCGCGTCCTCGACGTGCGCTGGCGCCTGGACACTCCGGAGGGCCGGCCCGCGTACGTCGCCGGGCACCTGCCCGGGGCGGTCTACGTCGATCTGGAGTCCGATCTGGCCGTCCGCGGGTACCCCGAGGGCGGACGCTATCCCCTCCCGTCGGTGGACCGCCTCGAGCAGTCCGCGCGTGGCTGGGGGATCGACGACGGCGACCTCGTCGTCGCGTACGACGACAACGATGCCGTCGCGGCGGCGCGCGCATGGTGGCTCCTGCGCCGCCGGGGAGTCGACATCCGGGTGCTCGATGGCGGGATCCGGGCCTGGGTGGCCGCAGGACTGCCCCTCGAGGTCGGTGACCGCGTGTCCGAGCCGGGCACGGTGCAGCTGCTCGACATCGACCCAGGGGTCGCGACGATCGATGACGCCGCCCGCGCTCCGATCGACGGATTCCTCATCGACGTCCGGGCTCCGGAGCACTATCGCGGGCTCACTCCCGGACTCGATCCGGCCGCCGGCCACATCCCCGGCGCTGTCAACATCCCGACGGTGACCCACATCGCACCCGACGGCACGCTCAAATCTCCCGAGGCGATCCTCGCCACGGTCGAGGCGGCCGGGGTGGATGTCCACCGCCAGATCACGCTCTACTGCGGCGCGGGGATCGCGTCGACGCACTCGGCGCTCGCGTTCGCGCATGCCGGAGTCGAAACGCGCATCTACACCGGTTCCTGGAGTCACTGGTCGCGGTCGCGGGAGCGTCCGGTCGCCGTCGGGCGCACGCCCGCCGACGCCCTCGTGGGCTGGTAGCCCGGCAGGCGGTCTCCCGCTTCCCGCGCGCCTTCCCGACGGATGGCTGCTCGGCGCGACTAGCGTGGGCACCAGGACCGCGATCCCGGGGGGGACCATGACCGATACCGAGCACGGTCACGAAGAGCCCTCTGGGCCGCCCGTCTCCCGCCGGACGGTGATGAAGTGGGGATGGGCTGCACCCGCGATCCTGGTCGCTGCACCCACGCCGGCCTTCGCGGCATCGCCTCCGCAGAACATCACGCTGAACGCCAACATCGGGATCTACCCGAACAATGTGCAGGGCAACCCGCGGATGGGCTCGTTTCCGCAGGGCTTCGATCCCGCCGACGGGCACTACATCGAGGTGACGATCACGGCACTGGCCGGGGCGGGCATCGCGCTCGACAGCATTGGCGCCAACCCCCCGACAAATCTGCGCACCTGGGTCGTGATGTCGCTCTCCGCGACGCAGGTGGTGCTGCGCTGGCCGAGCCCACTCAGCGGCACCGGCCAGAACACGGGAACATTCCTCTGGTACTGGCTGGATACGGCCGAGAAGTTCCAGATCCGGGTGACGGGTGCGATCACGGGCACCGACGTCACCTTCCTCGAGGGCGTGCTCTTCGGACCTACCTTTCTCACGGGAATCATCGACGATCCGCCGGTAGGCCCCTAGGTGAGGAGGCCCCTAATCGAGCGGCCCGGAGTCGTCAGTCGGCTGGCACCGCCACGACGCTGCCGCCGGGCATCAGGGTGTACGACACCAGTTCGCCGACCGGTGCGTACGGATCGCTCTCCAGGTTGGGGTACCAGGCGGGAAGGGTGACCGTCACCGGCGTCCCGTTGGAATTCCGGCCGGAGATGCAGGTAATGGATGCCGCGGGCACATCGGCGATGATCATGCAGAACTGGCGGTCGACCGTTCGGCCGACGCCAACCGTGCGGCCGTACACGAGCCCGTACGGCCGGAGCTCGTCGCGCACCAGCAGCTTCGTGATGCCCACGCCGGGAAGCGCCAGCACGTCGTCGCGCAGGTCGTCGAGCACCCGCTGGTCAGCGACCTCGCGCTGCGCCTTCACGGCCGCGTTCGGGGCGGATCCGACCGGGAGATCGTCTGCCGGAGCGCTCCGGATTCCACTCCAGGCGATCGCGCCGATCAGAGCCGCCGCCGCCACCGCGCCGGCCACGAGGGTCGAACGCCACCGTCGTGCGCGCGCCGGTGCGGTCTCGACGATCGTCACCCCGGACGGGGGATCCGTGCCGGGCGCAGGGGAACTCGGCCGGTCCGCGACGATCCCGCCGACGAAGGGGACGCGTGCCGGGTCTACCGCAAGGCGCTCGGGCCGAACCCGATCCTCGAGTTCTCGCAGGCGCGCCAGCGCCAGAGGGTCGCCATGGATGTCGGCATCCGGTCCATAGGCGCGCCTACGGAGCGCGTCGAGCTCGCTTCGCTCGGCGTGCGTGACGCCGCCCGACGGCTCGTCTCCCACCTCTTCAGAATAGGTGCGCGGCCGGTCGCACGGGCGGGGGGTCGGAATCCGTGCGCGATGTCAACCCTGTCGGCGCACGACGTGTGCCGCACGAAGATGGCATGAGGAGGGGTTCCATGCGGAGCAAAGGCTAGCGTGAGCACGGCGTGGGGCGTTCTCAGCAGTGTCGCGGGCGCGGCGATCGTCGCCTACGGGTTGTCCGACATCTTCCTGACCCTCGTGCACCCGCACGCCCGAGGGCGGCTCTCGCGCGGGATCGTCGTCGGCATCTGGCGGCTCACCTCGCGCTGGGGGCGACGAGCGCGCGCCGCATCCGGGCCGCTGGCGGCCATCAGCGTCGTGCTCGCGTGGGCGGCGATTCAGGCGGTCGGCTGGGCATTCCTCTATCTTCCGCACGTCCCCGACGGATTCCTCTACTCCGCAGGGATGGATCCAGCGCGATACCCGGATGCTCTGGAAGCCCTCTACTTCTCGCTGGTGTCGCTGTCGACGCTCGGCTTCGGGGAGGTCGTGCCCATCGATCCGGTCGTCCGCCTGCTTTCGCCCCTGCAGGCGGTGACCGGATTCGCGCTGCTGACCGGCGGGGCCACCTGGCTGCTCCAGCTCTTCCCGACCCTCGCTCGCCGTCGTTCCACCGCGCTGCACCTCACCTTGCTCGGACGCGCGGGATACCCCGAGCAGCTGGGAGAGATCGATGCTTCCACCGCAGCCGTCGTCCTGCACACGGTCGCGCAGCAGATCGCGGGGGCACGCGTCGACCTCAGCCAGAGCCCGGAGTCGTACTACTTTCGCGAGGGTGAAGCGCCCACATCGCTCGGGCACGCGCTGCCGGTCGCCCAAGCACTGGCCGATGCCGCCACCAGGTCACCGCACGCCCAGCTCCGCCTTGCCGGGTCCGTCCTGGACGGCGCGCTCGAGGAACTGGGCGGATGCCTGCGCGACGACTTCGGTGCAGTCGGCGACTCGCGGGTCGACGTCATGGCGGCGTTCGCTCGCGACCACTCGTAGCCCGGCAGACCGCGGGTCAGAGCTGCGTACTGCTCAGCACGTCCGTCGCGGCGATCTTGAGCGCGCCCTCTTCGTCCACCAGCTGGAAGCTCGTCACCTCCTGCACCACGCGCCCGTCCCGGAAGTGATACGTGAGCGTCGCCTGTGCCCGATCGGGGGCAGAGGCGCTGACGTCGGCGATCTCGAGGGCGTCGACGGTCGACCAGAAGGCCTCGTAGCCCCCGCGCCCTCCGGCGTGGTTCTCCTGATAGTCCGCCGTCATCGTGGGCCACGCACTGTCGAGGTCGCCCGGAAGCATCGCGTAGTAGCCCGAGATCGTCTCGATCGCGCGCTGCTTTCCGGTAGGCGGCGGCGCAGGCTCCGCTTCCGGCGAAGGGGGAGTCGAGGCGGCCGGCGGGAGGGGGGTGGCCTGAGGGTCGGGTGTCTCGATGATCGCGGGCGGTGTCGGGCTCGCGGATGAAGCGGGCGTCTGGCTCGCGGTCGGACCGGCAGCGTCGCCTGCGGGCCGCAGCGGGTTCAAGAGCATTGCGGCACCTACCGCGATCCCGAGGAGCAGAACCAGGAGGCCCACGATCACATCGGCACGGCGACGACCGCGGCGGCTCGTGGCGCGCTCGGCCGGCGGCGCTCCCTCCACCGGCGGGACGCCCGCCTGCCCCGTCGAAACCCGGGCCGGAACGGTCGCGCCGGCCAGCGGCTCGGTCTCGGCGGTCGGCGGCTGGTAGCGAGTGGGCTGATCGGCGGCAATGGTCTGCGCGGTGGGAGTGTGCGGCGCGAGGGTCGGTCGAAGCTGGGCATCGACGGGGACAGTGGTGGTCGCGGGCGGGTGCTGCTCGAAAGCCTCGGTCGTGACGTCCGGGTCACTGGCCGCGGGCGGGCCGTGCTCCACAGCCTCGGTCGGCACATCGTCGCCACTCGCGATCGGTGTGCCGTCGATCAGCGCCGCGGCCGCGACCGCGCCACCGGCCGGCAGGGCCGCCGAGGGTGTGGAGTCCTGATGCACGGCGGACAAGGACGCGACGACGGAGGCCATGCTGGGTCGGCGCTTCGGGTTGGTCGACAGCATCTCGCTCAGCAACGGCGCGAGCGGGCCGGCATGTTGGGGTGGCCGGTAGCCACCGCGGGCGACCTTGTGCAGCAGAGCGATCGCGTTCTTGTCGGACCCGAACGGCGGGGCGCCCTCCAGCACCGCGTACAGGGTCGATCCGAGCGAGAAGACATCGGAGGCGAAGCTTGTCGGCAGCCCTCGCGCCACCTCTGGTGCGAGGTAGGCGGGAGTGCCGTGAATCAGGCCAGTCGCCGTGATCGTCGCGTCGCCGAGTGCGTGGGAGATGCCGAAGTCGCTGATCATCGCGGAGCCGTCCGCCGTGATGAGGATGTTGCCGGGTTTCACATCCCGGTGCACGATCCGCAGCTTGTGGGCGGCCGCGAGCGCCGAGGCGACTTCCGCCCCGATCCGCGCTGCCACAGCCGGGGTCAGCGTGCCGTGTTCGCTCAACAGGTCCGACAGCGGCGTCGACTCGATGAGCTCCATCACGATGCAGGGCTGTCCGTCGTGCTCGATCACGTCGAACACCGTCACGGCGTGGGGATGACGCAGTCCGGCCGTGATCCGCGCTTCCCGCAGAGCTCGGTCGGTCGACTGCTGACGCTCGGCGTCCGTGAGCTCTGGTTGGGTGCGCAGCATCTTGAGCGCGACCGGACGGTGGAGCCGCTCGTCCCACGCCTGCCACACGATCCCCATCCCGCCCGCGCCGATCATCTTGACCAGTCGATAGCGATCGGCGACGAGGCTGGACGGAGTACTCATGGTGCGAGAAGTCTTACCCGCTGTGCCGCTGGGGGAACGGCCTTGCGCGCCCTGGTCCGGCCTGCTAGCGGACTGCGGAGCGCCGGTTAGAGTTCTAACTGTCAAACCTCTAACTATTGGAGACGGCCGCTCGCTCCACCCGCCGCCGGCGGATCGTCTCGACGACGGCCCACACCAGGGTGCCGACGGCCACGCCGAGGAAGAGGCCGCCGATGATGTCGGTCAGCCAGTGCGCGGAGAGATAGGCGCGAGCCCCCATCATCCAGATGACCCACACTGCTCCGAACACCCACCAGAGCCAGTGCCGGAACAGCAGCGCCAGGACCGTGACGAACGCGGCAGCGAACGCGACGTGCCCCGACGGGTACGAGGTGGGGACGATCTCGGCGAGCGAGTCTTCGGGCCTGATCCGCCCTACAATCCGGGCGAGCGGTGCGGCGATCAGGATGCACACGGCCAGCGTCGCGGCGACGGTGATCGCGGCCCACCACCATCGCAGGATCAGCAGTGTCGCGACCACGGCCACCGAGGTGACCGCGGCAACGGCCGGCCCGCCGAGGTGGCTGGGAATCCACGCGAGCACGAGTCCGGCATCCGTCCGACTCGCGAGCATCAGCTCGTGCCACCACACGTCGATCGGGAACGGCTGGTCTCGGCGGGCCGAGATGACCACCCACAGGAAGATGATCGCGACGATGGCTGCTCCGGCGCCGACGATCAGCGGCGTCAGCCGCGGGAGGTCGGCGCGCTCATCGGGACGTTCCATGCGGCCATCCTGGCAGGGGGTGCGGGGGCTACTCGTCTCCCTTGCGCGTGCCGCGGACGTATGCCTTGACCGTCGCGAAGCGCTCGCTTTTCGAGTCCGCTGTCCGGCGGATGAGGTACGGCCCGACCGCGGCGGGAACGATGAAGGTCTCTGCGTAGTGGATGCGATACGGCGCGAAAGCATCGGTCGGACTGGCGATCTCCACTTGGTCGCCCTCTACGAGGTTCAGCACGTTGACCGTGCCGTCGGTGTCGTGCCGTGCTTCGTCGGTGAACCAGTGGCGCCGCACCTCGATGAACTCGAGGTCGTGCAGCCCGGTGCGCTCCTCGCGCAGCCCCTCCCGCTCACCCACGAGCTCGACCTGGTCGAGCAGGTGGCTCTGCACCCACGCGGTGTCCCGCTCCCACTGGATGTTGCGGCTGCCGTGGTCGACGTGGATCGGCCGGGGGATGCCGTCGATGCCGACTCGTCCCCAGTCCCACAGCTTGAAGGTGAAGATGAATGGGGTGGCGGAGATCTCGAGGACCATCGAGTTCGCCCCGGAGGCGTGCACCGTGCCGGCCGGGATCGAGAAGTGGTCGTGCTTGCGGGCCGGGATGCGGTTGACGTACTTCTCGGCGTCGAACGGATGCTGTCCATCTGTGGCAGCCCGCAGGTCGGCGATCATCGCTTCAGGGTCGATCCCGGTCTTCAGGCCGAGGTAGACCACCGCATCCTCGTCGGCGTCGAGCAGGTAGTAGCTCTCGTCCTGGGTGTAATGCATGCCGAAGGCGTTCTGGATGTAGTCGGTGAGCGGGTGCACCTGCAGCGACAGGTTGCCGCCGCCCATCGTGTCGAGGAAGTCGAAGCGGATGGGGAACTCGGCGCCGAACCGCGCGAACGTCTTCTCGCCGAGCAGTCCGCGCGGCTGGCTGAGAACGAGGTCCATGGCGGGGATCTCCACCACGCGCCCGTCCGCTTCGAGGAGCAGTGAGTTCTCTTCCGGCACGCAGTCGAAGCACCACGCGTAGTTCGTCGCCTCACGGTCGAGATCGAGGCGGTTCTTCATCCACTGTCCGCCCCACACGCCGGGGTCGAAGAACGGCACGACACGCAGCGGTGCGGCCGATGCGCTCTTCAGCGCGAGCCGGAAGGCGTCACCGGTGATCAGACCAGCGTCGCGGATGCTCCTGTTCGTGTCGAGCAGATAGTCGATCCGGTCGAACAGATCGCGCTTGTGCCGGTCGGCGACCCGCCACTCGACGAAGAACCCGCGCTTGTACTTGCGGAGGATGTCCTCGCGGGGGTTGTCGGTGCGCCAGTTCGTCGCCCCACGGCGCTGGCGCAGCTGGATCTCCCAGCGGGCCAGATCGGCGAGCACGAGCACGTCCGGGCGCACCGGGACCAATGCCGCGCCCCAGCCGACCAGGATGACGGGTCGGGCGGCCGCGACGATCGAGGCCGCGAGGGTTTCGAGCTTCTGGCGGTCGTAGAACTCGTCGAGGGTGAAGTGGCTGAGCACGCCGAACACCCGGTCGTCGGTGAGGTTGCGGCCGATGAGGTCGTCGATCACCGTGATGGGCTGGGCTGCGGCATCCTCTACGTCGACGACGTCGAACTCAGGGAGGTTCTCGCGCAGCTCCGCGATCAGCGCTGGAAGGTCGACGCCCGGGTAGGTGTCGATCGCCACGACGGCCGGGCGCTCGCCGGCCGCGGTCTGTGCGGCCGCGCGGAGTTCCTCCCAGGCCTCGCGGCCCGACCAGATGGGGCTCCCGGGCGGCAGCGCGATGGACGGCTGCTTGTCGTAGGTGGTCGGCGAGTGCTGATCGTCGATCGTCACTGAGCGTCCTTTCGGGGGAGGGCGGTGCGGTCGCCGATGTGCCCGGCCAGGGCGGACAGACCGAGCAGGACGGAATGCTCGGGAGCCGCCGGGGTGACGAATCGGGGTCGGTGCGACGACGACCACAGGTGTGCGTGCACATAGTCCGACAGGGCGGGGAGGATGAGGTCGGTCGAGCGCATGACGCCCCCCGCGACGACGACGACGTCGGGGTCGTAGGCATGGCAGAGGGTGACGATCGCGGCACCCCATGCGCGCAGATAGCGGTCGAGCAGAGCGGCGGGAGCGGGCTCGGCGCGGGTCTCGACGAGATCGCGGAGCCCGATGGGGCCGCGCGCGGCGCGTTCGCCGAGTGCGGATGCCGCGAGAGCCGGATCGGATGCGACATCGCGTTGGAGGGCCCAGGTGCCGGCGACCGCTTCGGCGCAGCCCGCGTTTCCGCAGTTGCACATGGGGCCGTCGAGGTCGACGGTCATGTGCCCGCCGAGGATTCCGGCGTGGTCGTGCGCACCGCGCAGCACCTTCCCGCCGATGATCGCCGCGGTGCCGATGCCCGTTCCCAGGGTGACGAGCACCGCGTCGGTGGCGCCAGCGGCAACGCCATAGGTCGCTTCCCCCACGAGTGCGGCGCGAGCGTCGTTCTCGACGACCACGGCGTCCACGCCGAACGCGTCGTTCGCCCACGCGCGGAGATCGCGATCCCGCAGGTAGGGGTATTTGCCGTGGGCCGCCACGAGGCTCGCGTGCGCGCGGTCGACCACACCGGGTACCGCGATGCCGACCGCGGAGACAGCCCCGCTCTCGACGCTCCGGCGCAGCTGATCCACGGTCTCGCGCACCCGCTGCAGGTCTCCGTCGCTGCCCTGATTGGGGAGCGATGCGCTGACGAGGAACCGCGAACGCTCGAGAATGCCGAGCTTGATCTCGGTGCCGCCGAAATCAACGCACAGTGTCGACATGAGGCTCCCTTCGACTCGACATCGAATCTTGATATCGTTACCATAGTGCACGACAGAATCGTTTGCGCAACCCCTGCTGGGTCATTAGGCGCGCACTACCCGCACGGGGGTCGGCATCTCGACCTGCCGCCCGTGATCCGAATCGTCGTCGCCGGTGAGGCGTGCGAAGAGGATCCGGGCTGCTTCCCGGCCGAGCTCGCGGGCGTCGTGGTCGACCACGGTCACGGGTACGGGCATCATCTCGGCCAGCTCGAAGTCGTCGAAGCTGACGATCGGCGGCAGCGGAACTCCGCTCTGCGCCGAAGCCGCGAGCCGGGTGCCGATCTGCTTGAGCGCACCGATCGAGTTGCGGTTGTTGGCGCAGAACACGGCGGTGGGCGGATCGTCGAGGTCGAGCAGCTGCTGCATCGCGGCGCTGGCGGCTTCGACATCCTGCTGTCCGCGGCGAACCAGGGTCTGGTCGACATCGATCCCGAACTCGGCGAGCGCCTGCGCGTAGCCTTCGAACCGCCTCCGGCCGGTGAACACGCTCGTCACGTTCCCGAGATAGCCGATCCGCGTGTGGCCGGCCTCGAGCAGGGTCTTCGTGCCTCGGTAGGCGCCTCCGACGTCGTCGAGCACGACGGAGTCGGCGTCGAGGCCGGCGACGGTCCGGGAAGCCAGCACGAGCGGAGTGTGCCGGAGCACCGCCGGCTGCAGGTGTGCGGAGTCGTCGGTCGACGGCACGAGCACCAGCCCTTCCACCTGGCGGCCGATGAAGTCAGCGATGAGCTGGCGCTCTCGGCCGAGGTCCTCATCGGTGTTGCCGAGCATGATCCGGCAGCCGTACTGCGCAGCGACCTCCTCGACGCCGAGGGCGAAGCTGCTGTAGTACGGGTTTCCGAGGTTCGTGATGGCGACGCCGATGAGGCGCGTGGACTGGCCGGGACGGATGCTGCGGGCGTTCTCGTTGCGGTGATAGCCGAGGGTCTCCACGGCTTCGAGCACCCGCTCCTGCACCTCGGGGCGCACATTCTTGCCGCCCGCGAGGGTGCGCGAGACAGTCATCGGGCTCACGCCGGCCAGGGCGGCGACGTCTTTGACCGTCGGCTGTGCGGCTGCACCGTTCAACGACGTCGTCGTCATGCTCGCTCCTCACCCGATCGGTCGTGCGGCACTCGGGTGAACCCCGAAGACCGGTAGGGATCCGAGGGCGGCACGCCCGAGATCGCCCCCATCGCCCCGTCGATTGCTAACGATACTAGCGAGCTGGCCCGCGAATGGGATCGTTATCAAAAAGTCYGCAATGGTGCTTGACATGATCCTTTGGCCTGTGCTTTGGTAACGATATCAACCAAAAGCTGATCGCCAGCGTCGGTGAGAAAGGCCTCGAAAACCGCCCGGAGCGGCCCGAGGAAGATCACCGCCTCGCTGTTGAAGTGAAACCGCCTCATGACGTCGTGCGGCGTCAGAGTTCGCACACAAAGGAGTGGATCGTATGGCAGTTGCAAGGAAGCGAGTGGGAATCACCCTCGCAGCGGGTGCGGCGGCAGCCGCGCTGATTCTCACGGGTTGCAGCGGCAACGCGTCGGACGACTCGGGTCCGAAGGAGGTCATTCTGGCGAGTGACAACGTGGACTGGGCCGACGACTTCGCCAAGATGGGCGAGCTGACGTCTGAGACGACCGGCTACGGCATCAAGTCCCTCGCTCTCCCCGACACCGTCAGCTACACCCAGGGTGTGCTGCAGTCCATCGGGACGAACAAGTCGCCTGACATCGTCAAGTGGTGGAGCGGAAAGATGGTCGAGGCGCTCGCGGCCTCGGGCAACCTCGAGGACCTCACGGATGTCTGGGACAAGGCGGTGGCCGCGGGAAACCTCGATGACGCGCTGCGGCCGTACTACTCCTACGAAGGCAAGGTGTTTGCCATCCCGCTCGGTGTGTCGGACTCCGTGCACTACTACTCGAAGGCGGCCTTCGAGGCCGCCGGGATCACGGAGATGCCCCAGACGTTCGCCGAGTTCGAGGACGACATGGACAAGCTCAAGGGGGCTGGATACATCCCCCTCTGTCTGCCGGCTGCAGACGCGTGGCCGGTCATCATGCCCTACCAGACGATCGCGGGTGCGATCGACCCCCAGTTCTACTCGGACCTCACGCAGAACAAGGCGAAGTGGAACGACCCGGCCGGTAAGAAGGTGCTCGAGAAGATCTCCAGCTGGATCAAGGCCGGCTACACCACCGCATCGGACACCAAGGGTGCGGACTGTGCCGCTCTCCTGGCCAGCGGCAAAGTCGCCATGACGAATTTCGGCACGTGGTACAACGGCTCGATGGCTGCGGCGGGCTTCACTGKAGACGGCTATGGCGCATTCATCGCGCCTTCGGCGTCCGGACCCGGTGCGGCGAACTACTTCGTCGAGGCGTCATCCTTGGCCGTTTCCAAGAACGCGCCGCACAAGCAGGCCGCGCTCGACACGCTGCTCGCATGGCTGGACGTGAAGCCCCAGGAGCAGTGGCTGAAGACGACCCTCGACCTGCCGGTCAACCCCAAGGTGACGAGCTCCGACCCCGTCCTCGGCGAGATCACGGCCCAGGTTGAGAAGGAGGCGCCGGCCCCGCTCAACCGCTATTACGAGGCGTTCCCGCCGAAGCTCGTGCAGTCCACGATCGCGACCCTCCAGGCCTTCTACGTCTCGGGTGACGACCCGGACGGTGTCGCCGACGAGCTGCAGCGTCAGGCGGACATCGAGTGGCCTGCGTGGGAAGAGAATCCCGCGATCGGCTGATCCTGTGGTGGCCTCGGAGGTCTGCACGTCGACTTCTGAGGCCACCGCACGTTGTGCCCACGAACCCCTAGTTTCGTAAGAAGGAAGCATGCTCCAGGCACCGAGCGCTGTGAGATCCGCACCGCCCACCACACCCATCTCGACCAGGTCCTACAAGGTGAGCTGGCGCGACAAGCTCTCCGCGATTCCCTTCCTCGCACTGGCCATCGGAGTGGTCGGCGTCGTCCTGATCGTGCCCTGGATCGTCACGCTGGTCAGATC
>NZ_JBFUMV010000016.1:0-97914 GCF_054049175.1 Microbacterium sp. P5_E9
GGTTCGAGGCGCCCCGCGGCGCGTTCGGTCAGCGCACCGATGCGCCGCCGGCGGGGGAGCCGGCGCCGCAGAACCGCGCCCAGCGTCGCGCGGCCGAACGCAAGTAGCCGGACGTCCGGGCCAGGCGTGGGCCATTGGCCTCCCGCCGGCCCGGATATCCTGAACCGATGAGCCCGATCCGCACCCTCGACCAGTCGAGCAAGCTGAAGAACGTCCTGTACGAGATCCGCGGACAGGCGCTCGTCGAGGCCGACCGGCTCGAGTCCGAGGGTCACAAGATCCTCAAGCTGAACACCGGCAACCCTGCGGTGTTCGGGTTCGAGGCGCCCTTCCAGATCGTGCGCGACATGATCGAGGCGATCCCGCACGCCCATGGCTACAGCGACAGCCGAGGCATCATGTCGGCGCGCCGCGCCGTCGTGTACCGCTATGAGCAGGATCCGACGTTCCCGCCGTTCGGTCCCGACGACGTCTTCCTCGGCAACGGCGTGTCGGAGCTCATCACCATGACGATGCAGGCGCTGCTGGATGAGGGCGACGAGGTCCTCATCCCCTCGCCGGACTATCCGCTCTGGACGGCGATGACCAGCCTCGGCGGCGGCACGCCGGTGCACTACGTCTGCGACAACGACGACGGCTGGCAGCCCGACCTCGAGGACATCCGCTCGAAGATCACGCCGCGCACCAAGGCGATCGTCGTCATCAACCCGAACAATCCGACCGGCGCCGTCTACTCGCGCGAGGTGCTCGAGGGCATCGCCGACATCGCCCGCGAGCACTCGCTGCTGCTGCTCGCCGACGAGATCTACGACCGGATCCTGTTCGACGACGCGGTGCACATCCCGATGGCGTCGATCGCCCCCGACCTGCTCTGCCTCACCTTCAACGGCCTCTCGAAGACGTATCGTGTGGCGGGCTACCGCTCCGGCTGGCTCGTCATCACCGGACCGAAGGCGCACGCCTCGGGCTTCCTCGAGGGGATCAACCTCCTCGCCTCGACGCGCCTCTGCCCCAACGTGCCGGCGCAGCACGCCGTGCAGGCCGCCCTCTCCGGCGTGCAGTCGATCGACGCGCTGATCGGCCCGGTTGGGCGACTGCACGAGCAGCGGGATGCCGCGTGGGAGGGTCTTCTCGCAATTCCCGGGGTGACCTGCATGAAGCCGCAGGGCGCGCTGTACGCGTTCCCGCGGTTCGACCCGGACGTCTACGAAATCCGCGACGACCAACGGCTCGTGCTCGACTTCCTCCTCGCCGAGCACGTCCTGCTGGTTCCGGGCACAGGCTTCAACTGGCCGACGCCCGACCACGTGCGCATCGTGACGCTGCCGGAGGCCCGGGTGCTCACCGAGGCGATCGAGCGCCTCGGCAACTTCCTGTCGTCCTACCGCCAGTAGCGGCGAGGACGGTGCCACGGCATCCGTCAACCCCCTCGTCGCACGCGGCGGCGGTGCCTATCGTGGCCGCATGTCCATTGAACTGAACGAGCCCGCGCTGCGTCACGCGCGGGCGCTGGTGCACGCGGGCGACGTCGTCCGCGACGAGCGCGACGACTGGTCGGAGGCGGCGCCCACCCCCGACGAGGAGAACGCCTTCATCGAACGGGACGGCTGGACGGAGTACTCGCACTGGCATCTCGGCGTCGACAGGGCGGAGAACCGGGAGACGAAGCAGGCGTACTCGTTCCCGTTCGGCGACTTTCGGAAGGTGCACCGCGGCGGTGTCATCGCGGGGGAGAGCCGAGCCGGCCAATACGACCACACCGAGATCCGCGACGCGCTCAAGGCGCTGCTCGAGCTCATCGACGCCGACAAGGACTCCTGACAACGCGGCAAGGAGACGATCGGGCCGCCACGACGCTGGGGTCGGCCCGTCGTCGGTCGGGGGTCAGAGCAGCGCGAGCGATGTCGCGCGCCAGCGGCCGTCCATGCCTTCGAGGCGCACGGCGACGGCACGGGTGCGCGCCGCACCGGTCACCACCAGGACGGCCTCGACGACGCCGTCGGCCGGCTCGGAGCAGTGCACGGACATGATCGTGTGCACAGGTCGCCGGGCCGCGTCCCCGCGGGCGCTCCGCGCCCGGGCCGCCAGGTTGGATCTGACGACGAGCTTGCGGAAGGCGTCTTCGGTGACCCAGCGAGCAAGCTGCTCGACCTCGCGCACCCCGGCGAGCACCTCGAAGACGCCCCGCGTCAGGTTGCGCAGGAAGGTCTCGGGATCGGGCAGAGCGGAGGTCGCGGTGCGCTGCGGCGCGAAGAACTGCGAGAGCTCGTACGCGTCGGGCGCAGCGCGGCGGGGGTTGCCGGCGGGCATCGTTGCCATGGTGCCTACTTCATCGGGGGGACGGGTAGGAAAGTAGTAGAACACGACAGGAACTCACAGGAAGAATTCATATCGCCCCTGTGGATAACTATCCGGACACGGTTTCCCGGTTGCCCTAATCTCGCTGGGTGCGCTGGGACCGGTTCTTCGACGACCTCGAAGATCAGCTCGCCTCCGAGTGGGAGGCCGAGCGCGCTGCGCTGGACACCGAGGCGGAGCGGCTCCGGCTTTCCCGAGTCACGATTCGCGATCGGTTCGGGGCGCTGATCGACCGGGAACGGTCGACTCCGGCTCCCTCATTCGAGTTCGCCGACGGCACGGTGATCCCGGCCGAGGTCACCGGCGTGGGCGCGGACTGGATCGCCCTGGAGCCGGCCGAATCCCGCGGTGGTGCGCTGCTGGCACCGCTGTCAGCCGTCGCATGCGTCGGGATACCGCATCCGGATCTCCTCCGCAGTGCCCGACCCGCACCGCCCCGCACGGTCATGGCCGACCGGATGACCCTGGGCTTCGTGCTGCGCGACCTCGTGCGCCGGCGGGTCGGAGTCGCGCTGCATCTGCGCAGCGGACGTGCGCTCGCCGGCACGATCGATCGTGCCGGCGCGGACCACCTCGACCTCGCGCTGCACGATCCGGGCGCACCGCGACGCGCCGGCGAGGTGACGGGGCACCGCCTGGTGTCGTTCGACGCGCTCGCGTGGATTCGTCTGGACGGCACCACGACCCCGCGATGAGCGGGACCAGGGGATGTCAGTCGCCGTGACGGACGATGCCCGTGCCCCACAGTTCGGGGAAGCTCGCCTCGTTGGACTGTCGCCACAGGGCGGAGAGCCTGGCCTCTTCGATCCGGTCATCGAGATACCCGGAGACGCTTGCGGCGTCGATGCGCCACGCCCCCGCTGTTCCGACCCGCATACCCCGCAGGCGCGCGCTGTGCACGAGCGCCATGATGTCGTCGATCGAGACTCCGAGCACCTCGGCGGCCTGAGACGGAGTCAG
This sequence comes from Microbacterium sp. P5_E9, assembly GCF_054049175.1. Lineage (NCBI taxonomy): Bacteria > Bacillati > Actinomycetota > Actinomycetes > Micrococcales > Microbacteriaceae > Microbacterium > Microbacterium sp. P5_E9. Next base: position 3,319 of record NZ_JBFUMV010000016.1, read on the forward strand.
GAGACGCACGTCGGACGGGGGGCTGTCGGGCATGTCCCCATTATCCCGGCCACGGAGGGGTGCGACGGGCCGCTGGAGGCACTGTGGATAACCGAGAGGTCTCATCCGGACCGTGAGCGACCATGGGTGGCATGACCGCACTCGAGTCCCCCCGGCCGCGCCGGCGTGCCTTCTGGGTCGATGCCCGCTTCGCCCTCGGCCTCCTCCTCGTCGTCGCCTCCGTGGTCGGCGTCTGGTTCGTCATCTCGGCCGCACGCCAGACCGTCCCGGTCTTCGCCGCCGCCCACACGATCGTGCCAGGCCAGGTGCTCTCGGGCGACGATCTCCGACCGGTCGATGTGGCCCTGGGTCAGGTCGGCGACGCGTATCTCGCCGGCGGGGCGCTCGCAGAGGGTCTCGTCGCCACCCGCACCGTGCCGGCCGGGGAGCTCGTGCCGCAGAGCGCGGTCGGCCCGGCCGCGGCGTCGCGCACCACGAGCGTCGTGGTGCACAGTGCGATCGACGTGCCGGCGGTCATCGGTGAGGGCTCGGTTGTCGAGGTGTGGGCCGCACCGATCCAGGAGCGCGGCTACGACACGCCGCGCATCCTCATTCCGGACGCGACAGTCGTCTCGGTGACGCGCGACGAGTCGATGATCGGGGGCGGCTCGGCCGCGCTCGAACTCGTGATCCCGAGGTCGGAGGTCGCCGCGGTGCTCGCCGCGGTGGCCGCAGAATCCGCCCTCTCCGTCGTCCCGACGACAGGCGCGGGCCGGTGAAGGTCCTCATCGCGGCGGACGAGCCCGATGGCACCCGGCTCGCCGAGGGGTTCGAGCGCGAAGGGATCGAGGTGGTCGCGGTCGTGCCGGCCGGCGCCCTCGCAATCGCCGCCGACGACGGCTGGGCGGGGCTGGAGGCCGAGCGCATCGCGCACGCCGTCGCGGGGGCCGACACGGTCGTGCTGCACGCCCACCGCAGGTCGCTCACCGGTGCGGCCGTGTCGCTCTGCGACCGGCACGGCGTGCGCATCGTCCCGCTCATCGCGGACACCGCCGATGAGCGGCTCGTCGCCGCGTTCGGGCTGATCGGGCCGTGGCCGCTCGCCGCCGAGCCGTGGCGCCTCCTCGACGCCCTCGCCGTCGACCGCGCGCCCGCCGTCGAGCCGGCCGCGCCCCGACAGCCCAGGGTGATCGCCGTCTGGGGCCCCGCCGGCGCGCCTGGGCGGTCCACCCTCGCCATCGAGCTGGCGGCCGAGCTCGCTCGCGGTGGGAAGCGCGTGGGACTGGTGGATGCCGATACCCACGCACCGTCGATCGCGCTGCAGCTCGGGCTCGCCGACGAGGGCCCTGGCTTCCCGAGCGCCTGCCGTCAGGCCGAGCGCGGGGAACTGGATGTGCGGGAGCTGGACCGGATCAGCGTTCCCCTCGGCGGCACCGGCGTAGACGTCCTCACCGGGCTGAATCGGCCGTCGCGCTGGCCCGAGCTCACCGCGGGGCGAGTCGCGTCGGCCCTCGCCGTGTGCCGGGAGTGGACCGACTTCACCGTCGTCGATGTCGCGGCATCCCTGGAGCGGGACGAGGAGATCGTGAGCGACCTCGAGGGCCCTCGTCGCAACGCCGCCACGCTCGCGGTCCTCGCTGCGGCCGACCTGGTCGTCGCCGTCGCGGCCGCCGATCCGGTCGGCATCTCCCGACTGCTGCGGGCGCATGCCGAGCTGCGCGCCGCCATCGGCGCCACGCCGGTCGCGGTCATCGCGAACCGGCTGCGCCCCGGCACGCTCGGCATCGACGCCCGCGGGCAGGTGCGGCGCACGCTCGATCGGTTCGGCGGCATCGACGACGTCTGGTTCGTCCCTGCGGATCCGCGGTCGGCGGATGCCGCGATCCTCGCCGCGCGACCGATCGCCGAGGTCGCCCCGCGGTCGCCGCTGACGCTCGCTGTCCGGCGGTTCGTCGGAGAGGTCGTCGTCCCGGCGCCGGCGGTCTCCGCTCCCGCGGTGCGCCGCGGCATCCGTCGCCCCCGTCGCGACGCCGCCTGACCGGTTGCCTCTACGCTGGAGGGCGTGTCGACCCTCAGCGATCTCGTCTACGCCCAAGGGCGATCCAATGAAGCCTCCGTCGAGTGGCTCCACCGTCTGGCCGGCGACGGGCAGCTGCTCGCGGACCTCGCGTTCGCCGACATCGTGATCTGGGTGCCGACCGAGGACGACTCGTTCATCGCCGTCGCGCACACGCGGCCGAGCGGCGCAGCGACCCTGTTCTATCGCGACATCGTCTCCGACCGGGTGCGGCCGCAGTGGCGCACGCAGGTGCGGGATGCCTTCCAATCCGGGCAGATCGTCGATTCGGCGTCGCCGGACTGGTTCGAAGAGACGCCCACCCGCGTGCGTGCGGTGCCCATCGTGCGTGCCGGCCACAACGGCGAGCCGTCGCAGACCATCGGGGTGCTCACTCGGCACACGAATCTCGGCGACTCGCGTACCCCGTCACGGCAGCAGATCACGTTCAACGACTGCGCCGACGACGTGTTCGGGATGATCGCCTTCGGGGAGTTCCCCGATCTGTCCGCGCCGACATCGCCTCGGCGCGGCGCGCCGCGCGCCTCGGACGGCCTCATCCGTCTCGACGTCGACGGCACCACGACCTTCGCAAGCCCGAACGCGCTGTCGGCCTTCAACCGGCTGGGCTTCGAGGACGAGCTGGAGGGCGAGTCGCTCGTCGAGGTGGTGACACGCATCCTGCCGGCGAAGCGCCAGTTCGACGAGTCGCTTCCCGTCGTGGTGAGCGGGCGGGCGCCGTGGCGCGCCGACATCGAGTCCCGCGGCGTGACGGTGAGCCTGCGCACCATCCCGCTGCGGGATCACGGCACCCGCATCGGCGCGATCGTGCTCTGCCGCGATGTGACCGAGATCCGCCATCAGGAGCAGGAGCTCATCACCAAGGACGCGACGATCCGCGAGATCCACCACCGGGTGAAGAACAACCTCCAGACCGTCGCCTCGCTGCTGCGCATCCAGTCCCGCCGCTCGCACACCGACGAGGCGCGTGAGGCGCTCACCCAGGCGATGCGCCGGGTCTCGGCGATCGCGGTCGTCCACGACACCCTCTCCGAGGGCCTTGCGCAGAACGTCGACTTCGACGCAGTCTTCGCCCGCGTGCTCAAGCTCGTCGCCGAGGTCGCCGCCGCGCCGAACACGCGCGCTCGCACGCGGTCGACCGGGAAGTTCGGCATCCTGCCGAGCGAGTACGCGACACCGCTCGCCCTCGCGCTCACCGAGCTCGTGACCAACGCCGTCGAGCACGGGCTCGCCGGTCAAGAGGGCGACGTCGAGATCATCGCCGAGCGCGGCGACGAGAGCCTCGAGGTGCGCGTGCGCGACACCGGGTCGGGCCTTCCAGAGGGTCAGGTCGGCCGGGGTCTGGGCACGCAGATCGTCCGCACCCTCATCCAGGGGGAATTGGGCGGAACCATCGACTGGCACACCATCACGGGCAGCGGCACGGAGGTCACGATCGACATCCCGCTCCGCCACCTCGAGCGCGTCAGGTCCTGACCCCTACTGCCGAGAGGGCAGGTCCACGCCGCGGCGTGGACCTGCCCTCTCGGCAGTTCTGTGGGACTTAGTTGTCAGGACGCGCGGCGGGCGCGGGCGGCGCGGCGCTTGAGGGCGCGGCGCTCATCCTCGGACAGTCCTCCCCACACACCGGAGTCCTGTCCGGTCTCGAGGGCGTACTGGAGGCAGATCTCGGTCACTGTGCAACGTGCGCACACCGACTTGGCCTTCTCGATCTGATCGACGGCCGGCCCGGTGTTCCCCACAGGGAAGAACAGTTCGGGGTCGACGGTCAGGCAGGCGGCCTTGTCGCGCCAATCCATGGGGGTGCTCCTTGTTGCGAAAGCGATAGATGATCAGAGCCCGGATTCGGGTCCGGTACTCTGTGTGGGAAGTGCGAGCGGTTGCTCGCCCCACGTCGCTGTGGGAGCACACGGCTTCCTCTATGATCCCATGGCGCGCGCCGTGGGATCAAGACTTCAGCCCGGGTGATTCTGTCGAAGATGCTGGGCATTCCCTCAATGGCATGGAGGGTTCGCACAATCCAGCCGTACCAGAGCGAGGATTTGTCAGGAATGCAGACAAATGTGGCCAGTCGCGCCGCCGCCGTCATCGTGGGACTCGAAGCCGTGGGACTGATCGTCATCGTCGTGCGCGAACTGCTCTCACTCCTCTCGGGTGATGCCGCGTCGGCGCCCAGCGGAATCGCTCTGCTCGTGCTGACCGCCGTCGGGGCGGCGGCCGTCGCCGCCTTCGCGCTCGCGCTGTGGCACGGCCGATCCTGGGGGAGATCCGGGTCGATCGTCGTGCAGCTGCTCATCCTCGCGGTGGCGCTGGGCGCGGCCACCGGGGCCTATGCGGAGCCGATCGTGGGCCTGGCCATTGCGGCACCTGCGGTGGTGGCGCTGATCCTGCTGATCCTCGGCGCTCGGCGTGCGGCATCAGATCCGGACATCGACGACACGACCTCGGGCTGACGGACGGCTCGGCTCAGCCGACGTGCAGAAGCGTGCGCATGCGGCCCACGTGGCCCGTGGCCCGCACGTTGTACAGGGCATGCTCGATCCGGCCCTTGGCGTCGATCACGAACGTCGAGCGGATGACGCCCTGGATCACCTTGCCGTAGTTCAGCTTGTCGCCCCACACGCCGTATCGGCGATGCACCCGGCGATCCGGGTCGCTCAGCAGGTCGTAGGTCAGAGCGTCCCGTTCCCGGAACCTGCGCAGCTTCTCCGGGTCGTCGCGCGACACGCCGAGCACGACGTACCCCGCCGCCTGCAGCGGCGCGAGGCTGTCCCGGAAGTCGCACGCCTCCTTGGTGCACCCCGGGGTCATCGCCTCCGGGTAGAAGAACAGGATGACCCGCCGTCCGCGCAGAGCGCGCAGTTCCACCGGTCGCTCGTCCTGATCCAGCAGGGTGAACGTGGGGGCCATACGCCCCACCTCGAGTCGCGCGGCGGTCATCGGTCTCCCTTGGATTCGACGGTGCGGCCCTTCTCGGCGAAGGTCTCCAGCAGTCGCTGCAGGGAGTCCAGCCGCGCCGCGCCGGTCGGCCCGAGCCGGCCCTCGTCACGCGCCTCGATCATCGCGCAGTCCGGGGCATCCGGAAGATGCGTGCAGCCGCGCGGGCAGTCCTCGGCGATCTCCGCGAGTTCGGTGTAGGCGCGCAGGATGTTCGCGGGATCCACATGGCCGAGGCCGAACGAGCGCACCCCGGGGGTGTCGATCACCCAGCCGCTGCCTTCGGCGCCGCGGTAGCGCATCGAGACGGTCGAACTGGAGGTGTGGCGTCCGCGCCCCGTCACTTCGTTGACGTGGCCGGTGGCCCGCCGGGCTTCGGGAACGAGCGCGTTGACGAGGGTCGACTTGCCGACACCGGAGTGCCCGACGAAGACCGTGGAATGCCCGACCAGCGCCGCGCCGATGCGTTCGAGCGGCATCTCATCCTGCGCACTCGTGAACACCTCCAGGTCGAGTCCCTCGAAGTGCGTCAGGAATTCGGCCGGGTCGGCGAGGTCGACTTTGGTCACCACKAGCAGGGGACGGATGCCGGCATCCAGCGCCGCGACGAGGTAGCGGTCGACGAGCCGCGCCCGTGGCTCGGGGTCGGCGGCGGCGACGACCACCAGCATCTGGTCGGCGTTGGCCACCACGACCCGCTCGACCTGGTCGGTGTCGTCGGCGCTGCGGCGCAGCAGCGAGGTGCGCTCCTGGATGCCGACGATCCGGCTCAGCGTCCCCTCGGACCCGGAGCTGTCTCCCACGACCTTGGCGAAGTCGCCCGTGACGATCTGCTGACGGCGCAGCTCTCGCGCGCGCATCGCGACGGCTTCGTGCTCGTCCGGCGTGTTCTCGCCCATGAGCACCGCGTAGCGGCCGCGGTCCACGCCGAGGATCCGTCCGAGCTGGGCGTCGGAATGCGCAGGGCGGCGCTTCGTGCGCGGCCGGTTGGCTTTGGGGTTGGGGCGGACCCGAATGTCGGCTTCGTCGAACTCGGGTTCGTCGTCGTCGTCATCCTCGAGCCAGCTCACGATGCCTGCAGCGCCTCCGAGCGCGGGGTCGCGTCGTCGGAGCCGCCGGTGACGAGCCGCTCCCACAGCTGAGGGAACTCGGGCATCGTCTTGGCGGTCGTCGAGATGTCGTCGATCTCCACGCCGGGCACCGCGAGCCCGACGAGCGCGCCGGTCGTCGCCAGGCGGTGATCGTGGTGCGCGCGCCAGCGTCCGCCGTGCAGCGGCTGCGGGATGATGCGGATGCCGTCGGGCAGTTCGTGCGCTTCGCCGCCGAGCGCGCGCAGCTCTCCGATGAGGGCGGCGATCCGGTCGGTCTCGTGCCCGCGGATGTGCCCGATGCCGTAGAGGGTCGTCGGCCCGTCCGCGAACGCGGCCAGCCCGAAGATCGTCGGTGTCAGCTCGCCCGCAGCCGACAGATCGAGGTCGACGCCGGTGATGTGCTGGCCGGCCGCCACGGTGAGCGCGCCGCCCCGACGCGAGACGCGTCCGCCCATGAGCGAGAGGATGTCGGCGAGCAGTGCGCCGGGCTGGGTGGAGTGCGCCGGCCAGCCGGCGACCGACACCGAGCCTCCGGTGATCATGGCCGCGGCGAGGAACGGTGCGGCGTTGGAGAGATCGGGCTCGATCGCGAGGTCCTTGCCGCGCAGCGCTCCCGCTGGGACGACCCATTCGCCGGCGGCCGGTCGTTCCACGTGCACGCCGCGGTGCGCGAGCGCCTCGATCGTCATGTCGATGTGCGGCATGCTCGGCAGGCGTTCGCCGCGGTGGATGAGGTGCAGCCCGACGTCGAAGCGGGGTGCCGCCAGGAGCAGCCCGGAGACGAACTGACTCGACGCGCTGGCATCGATCACGACCTCGCCGCCGCGCACGTGGCCGTGCCCGCGGACGGTGAAGGGGAGCGCCCAGTGCCCGCCGTCGTCGATGTCGACCCCGACGTCGCGGAGCGCCTTGATCATGGCGCCCATCGGGCGGTGCAGCGCGCTCTCATGCGCGGTCATGGTGACTTCGCCCTCGGCGAAGCCGGCGAGTGCGGCGACGAACCGCATGACCGTGCCCGCCTGTCCGCAGTCGACCTGGACGCCACCCTGCAGCGGCCACCGCGGCGTCACGACGAGGTCGTCGCCGAAGGCGCCTGTGCCGGGGACGGCCTCGATCGTGACTCCGAGGGTGCGGAGCGTGTCGATCATCCGTGCCGAGTCTTCGGAGTGGAGGGGGGCGGAGAGATGGCTCGGGCCGTCTGCCAGCGCCGCGAGGATCAGCTCGCGATTCGTCAGCGACTTGGAGCCGGGAATGGTCACCGAGGCGTTGAGCGGGCCGGGCGCGACAGGCGCGCTCCAGGCGCCGCGCACACCTGGCGCGGACTGTGGGGAATACCCGTCGACGGTCATCGGGTTCTACCCTACTGAACCGCTGGATCCAACCAGCGCAAGAAGGAGCCGGATGATCGTCACACTTGATCGCCCTGTCGTGGACGTCCAGGAAGCCTGGGACAGACACGAAGTAGACTGGCGTGTGATGAACGAGGAGCCGGATGCCGTGACCGACCGGCGCACGCAGTTCGAAGAGCAGGCTCTGCCGTTCATGGACCAGCTGTACGCCGCGGCGATGCGCATGACGCGCAACCCGGCCGACGCCGCTGATCTGGTGCAGGAGACGTTCGTCAAGGCGTTCGCGTCGTGGCACACCTTCACGCAGGGGACCAACCTGAAGGCGTGGCTGTACCGCATCCTCACGAATGCGTACATCAACACCTATCGCAAGAAGCAGCGTGAGCCCTACCAGGGGACGATCGACGATCTCGAGGACTGGCAGCTCGGCGGTGCCGAGTCCACGACCGCGTCGAGCACGCGCTCTGCGGAGGCGGAGGCGATCGATCGGATGCCGGCATCCGTCGTCAAAGACGCGCTGCAGGCGATCCCGGAGGACTTCCGGCTCGCGGTGTATCTTGCGGACGTCGAGGGGTTCGCGTATCAAGAGATCGCCGACATCATGAAAACACCGATCGGCACCGTGATGAGCCGTCTGCATCGTGGCAGGCGCATGCTTCGCGAACTGCTCGCCGATTACGCCAAGGAGCGCGGCATCAAGGCCGCCGCCACAGGGAGCGCCAAATGACCGATTGCGGATGCGACAAGGCCCGTCGCGATCTCGAAGAGTACATGCGCAACGAGATGTGCCGGACGGAGCACTCGGACATCGCGGAGCATCTGGAGCAGTGCGCGGAATGCCGTGACGAGGCGCTCGTCGCCAAGACTCTGACTGATGTCGTGGCGCGGGCGTGCAAAGAGACCGCGCCCGAGGAGCTGCGCGATCAGGTGCTGATCCGGCTGCGCGAGGCGCAGGCGACGCACTAGACCGCCGGCGCGAAGATCTTCAGCGCCGCGGGCATGACGTCGATCGTGATCGGGAGTGTGGCGATCGGGTCGCCGTCCGCATAGGCGGTGACACCGGGCGAGACGAGTCGCACCGACCGCACGCGACGCATCGAGACCTCGGGCGATGAGCCGTGCGTGCCGCGGTAGGCGCGCGCGAGCAGGCGCAGCAGGGCGAGGCGTCCGGAGGGCCGGATGAGGGTGACATCCAGCAGGCCGTCCGCCGGATCCGCGTCCGGGCAGATCGGGATGCCGCCGCCGTAGCTCGTCGTGTTGCCGACGGTCGCCATCAACAGGTCACCCGCGATGCGCTCGACGGAGTCATCGGCGAGCCGCAGCTCGACTTCGAATGGCATGCCGCGCAGGCGCAGGAACTCCACCAGGATCGCGATCGTGTACCTGGACTGGCCGCGCGGCCAGGTCATGGCGTTCGCGCGATCGTTCACGAGTGAGTCGAACCCGCTGGCGAGCACCGACCCGAACAGCTGCGTCGATCCGTCCGCCCTGGTGACGCGGGCGAGGTCGACCGTGCGCGTCGCACCGGCGGAGATGAGCTCGGCCGCGGCGGCGACATCCAGCGCCCGAAGGCCGAGCGCACCGGCGAAGTCGTTGCCGGTGCCGGCGGGCACGATGCCGAGGGGGATGTCGGTGCCGGCGAGTTCCTGCAGCGCCAGGCTCACTGTGCCGTCGCCGCCGGCGACCACGACGGCGTCGACGCCGAGACCGATCGCGGTGTGCAGCAGCCGACTGGACTCCGCCGCGCTCCCGCCGCTGATGACCGTCGTGGCGAGTCCGCGTTCGCGCAGTCGGTGCGCGGCGTCCATCGCCGCGCCGGTGTGCGCGCCGGACCGGGCGGTCGGGTTGACGAGCAGTGCGATGGTCATCGTGCGGGTGTCCCTTGCGGCGGTCCGGCGGCGCTCACCAGCACGCCCGGGTTCATGATGCCATGCGGGTCGAGCACCGCCTTCGTCGCACGCAGCAGGGCCATGCCGAGCGGGCCGATCTCCGCTTCGAGATACGGCAGGTGGTCGCGACCGACGGCGTGGTGGTGGGTGATCGTCCCGCCCGACGCCAGGATCGCGCGGGACGCGGCATCCTTCGCTCCCCGCCACTGCTGCACCGGATCGGCGGTGAGCGCGGCGACGACCGTGAAGTAGAGCGATGCGCCGGCCGGGTAGACGTGCGAGATGTGGCACAGCACGATGGGCTTCGTACCGGTGGCAGTGAGCGTCTCACGCAGCGCCTCGGTGACCGCCGCCTTGAGAGTCGGAAGCTTCGCCCAGGTCGTCGCGGTCTCGAGCGTCTCGGCGAGCACGCCGATGTCGAGGAGCGTGTCGCGGAGGGCGGGGGACGCGAACCGGCCGCGCTCCCAGGAGCGGGCCGGCTCCTCGCCGCGCGAGGCGGCGCCGTGCGCGCGGAACAGGGCATCCAGCGCCGTCCTCGTCGCCTCCGCCTCGGCGGCGGTGGCGCCTTCGAACGTCGCCACGGCGAGGCATCCGCGCATCCGCGTGAAATGCCCGCCGAGGGCGGCGTTCGTGCGGGTCTCGGCATCATCGCTCACCCGCAGGACCGTCGGACGGATGCCGCGCTGCGTCGCCTCGCGGAAGGCCGCGGTGGCGGCGGCGAAGGTCGGGAAGGTCCACGAGCCGTACGAGGTGACGGCGGGCACCGGGCGAATCCGCACGGTGACCTCGGTCAGCACGCCGAAGGCGCCTTCCGAGCCGAGGAACAGCTCCCGCAGATCGGGACCGGCGGCGCTCGAAGGCGCGCGCCCGAGCTGCAGCTCGCCGGCGGGGGTGGCCACGCGCATGGCGTGCACGAGGTCGTCGAACCGGCCATATCCGCGCGAGGCCTGGCCGCTCGACCGCGTCGCCGCGTACCCGCCGAGCGAGGCGTACTGGAAGCTCTGCGGGAAATGCCCGAGGGTGTAGCCGCGCGGGCCGAGGAGCTCCTCGGCCTGCGGCCCGGTCGTTCCCGCGCCGAAGGTCGCCAGCAGCGACGTCTCGTCGAGATCGATGAGGGCCGCGGTGGCGGCGAGGTCGAGCGCGATCACCCGCGCGAATCCCAGCCCGCCGGGGTCGACGCCGCCCACGACGCTCGTGCCGCCGCCGAACGGGACGACGGCGATGCGGCGTTCGTCGCACACGGCGAGGACGGCCAGCACCTCGTCATGCGACGACGGGATGACGACGGCATCAGGGGCGGTCTGTGGCTCGCCCTGTCGCCGGGCGAGGAGGTCGGGCGTGCTCTTGCCACCGAGGTGCAGCATCCGGATGTCATCGTCGCGGGTGACCGCGTCGGCGCCGACGACGGCGACCAGGCGCGCGAGCTCGTCGTCGGACAGCCGCGAGGCGGTGAGTACCGGGCGCGGGAGCCGCGGCACGGGGTGCGCCTTGCCGGGGAGGAGCGCCGACACGATCGCGCGGGCGCCGGCCGGGAGTGCGGCGGTCTCGTCGCCCCAGGCGTCCCACCGGGAGCGCGGCGCGGGGGCGGGGCGGGCCACGGGTGTCGGCGATGACATGGACGACAGTATGACACATTATGTATGGTTGTCACATGGCATCGAAGCCGGTCGGAGGCGCGTCCGCAGCGGTCGCGGTCGCCGCGGTGCCCCGCCCGTCCTCGGCCCCCGACACCGAGACCGCGCTGCTGGACGCGGCGCTCGCCGAAGTGCTCGAGCACGGCATCCGTCGCACCACCGCGTCCGACATCGCCCGCCGTGCCCGGGTCTCGCGCCAGACCCTCTATCGCTACTGGCCGGATGCGCAGGCGGTGTTCGCGGCGCTCGTGACCCGCGAACTGCTCGCCGCCCTGCCGGAGGCGCCCCCCGCCCCCCAGGAGGTCGGCGATCTCGTGGACGTCGTGGTCGACACCGCGGACCGGATCAGGCGGATGCCGCTGCTCCAGCGGCTGCGCGACACCGACCCTGAGCTGCTGAGCCGGTACGTCCTGGAGCGGCTCGGCACGAGCCAGCGCGCGATCCACGCCGATCTGGCCCGCCGGATCGCGGCCGCCGGTCTCGGGGCTGCGGACTCCGAGGCCACCGCGGCGATGGTGCTGCTCATCGTGCAGTCCGCGGTGCAGTCCGCGCCGCTCGTGGCCGAGTGGCTCCCGGACGATCGATGGCGCGCCGAGCTGCGGCGCGCGCTGGCCGGTTACCTCGGCGGCGCCCCTTGACCGTCCGGATCCTCGGGCGCACCCCGATCTCATCGGCCCTGAACGCGGCCCGGCGCACCCGGGAGCTCGCGGCGCTCGCCGACCACCCTGTGGTCGACGTCGTCGTGATCGGCGGCGGCATCACCGGGGCGGGATTGGCGCTGGATGCCGCGAGCCGGGGTCTGCGCACGATCCTGGTGGAACGCCACGACCTCGCCCACGGCACGAGCCGGTGGAGCTCGAAGCTCGTCCATGGCGGACTGCGCTACCTGGCGTCGGGCCAGCTCGGCATCGCCCACGAGAGCGCCGCCGAGCGGCACCTGCTCCTCACTCGGATCGCTCCGCATCTGACCCGTCCCCTGGCCCAGGTCGTCCCGCTGTACGCGCCCGACCACCGGTCGCGCGGCGCGGTGGTCGCCGCCGGGTACGGCATGGGCGACGGCCTGCGCCGATTCGTCGGCACGCCGGCTGCGGTGCTCGATGCGCCTCGCCGGATCGGCTCGGCCGAGGCTCTCCGGCTCGCCCCGGCGCTGCGGGCCGAGCACCTGCGCGGCGCGATCCACGGCTGGGACGGACAGCTCATCGACGACGCCCGGCTCGTCGTCGCGGTGGCGCGCACGGCGGCGGGGTACGGGGCATCCGTCCTCACCCGCGTCGAAGCGCTGAACGCGACGGGTGCCGGCGTGCGCCTCCGCGACACGCTCACGGGCGAGGAGTTCGACGTGTCCGCCCGCGCGGTGATCAGCGCGACCGGGGTCTGGGCCGGCGAACTCGACCCTGAAGTGCGGCTTCGGCCAAGCCGTGGCACGCACCTCGTGATCGATGCCGCCCGGTTCGGGCTGTCCGACGTGTCCCTCACCGTGCCGGTGCCCGGCTCGCGCAGTCGATTCATCTTCACTCTTCCCGCACCGCACGGACGTACCTACGTGGGCCTCACCGACGTGCCCGCCGAAACACCGATCCCGGACGTGCCCGAAGCCACCGAGGCGGAGATCGATCTCCTCCTCACGGTCATGAGCACCGTGCTGGCCGAGCCGCTCACTCGCGCCGATGTGATCGGCACCTATGCGGGGCTGCGGCCGCTCGTCACCTCGGCCCACGGCGAGGTCGACACGGGCGATCTGTCCCGCCGGCACGCGATCCTCGAGTCCGCCGACGGCGTGCTGACGGTCGTCGGCGGAAAGCTCACCACCTACCGGCGCATGGCGCAGGACGGGATCGACGAGGCCGTGCGCCGCCGCGCACTGCCGACTGCCCAGCCCTCGCGCACACGGGAGCTGCCTCTCGTAGGTGCGTGGCCGCGCGAGCGACTCGCCGAGATCGGCGCGCCGCCCCGGCTGCGCCGGCGCTACGGGGCGGAGGCGCCGTTCGTCGCCGCACTGCCCGACGGCCCCGCCGCGGCGCGCGGCGTCACGGCGCAGGAGCTCGAGTGGGGCGTTCGTGTCGAGGGGGCCCTGACGGCCGATGACCTGCTCGATCGCCGCACGCGTCTCGGGCTGGTCGCCGCGGACCGGGAGGCGTCGACGGATGCCGCGACCGCCGCCTTCGCCCGCGCCGGGGTCGAGCCGGCCTGAGGTTGGCAGAAACCCTTCGCACGACGACTGACAGCCACAACGGCCGTGTGGGCGGGGTGGACGACACTGGAGCGGTGACTTCGCAACCGGCCTCCGCCCCCGCCAGAGGGAGCCTCGGGCTCGTCCAGGGCACGGCCCTCTACATCGCGTCGGTCCTCGGCACCGGGCTGCTCGTGCTGCCCGGGCTCGCCGCCGAGGTGGCGGGGCCGGCGAGCATCGTCGCGGTCATCGCGGTGCTGGGGCTCTCGGTGCCGCTGGCCGGCACTTTCGCGGTGCTCGCGGCGCGCTATCCCGACCCTGGCGGGGTCGCCAGCTACGTGCGGCGGGCGCTCGGCGACACCGCGGCGCGGATGACGGGCTATTGGTTCATGTTCGGCGTGTGCGCCGGGGCGCCCGTGGTCGCGGTGCTCGGCGGCGAGTATGTCGCGGCGGTCGCGGGCATCGACCGCTCCGCCGTCCCGATCATCGCCGCGGCGATCTTCATCCCGCCGTTCGCCTCCAACGCGTTCGGCGTGCGGATCGCAGGCTGGGTGCAGTTCGTGCTCACCGCGCTGCTCCTCGCCGTCGTGGTCGGGGTCGTCGCGGTCGCCGCCCCGGCCGTCGAGCCGCAGCACTTCACGCCGTTCCTGCCGCACGGGTGGGCGGGAGTGGGCACCGCGATCAGCCTCTTCATCTGGGCCTTCGCCGGCTGGGAGGTCGGCACGCACATCTCCGGCGAATTCCGCAATCCGCGTCGGTTCATCCCGCTCGCGACCGCGATCGCCCTGGTCGTGACGGGCGCGTGCTATCTCGTCCTCCAGGTGATCACCGTGGGCGCGCTCGGCGACACCGCGGGCGACGGCCAGGTGCCGCTGCTCGAGCTCGCCCGGCTGCGATCGCCCGGTGCGGGCGCGATCGCGGTGGGGGTCATCGCCGGCATCGTCGCACTCGGGGTCCTCAACGCCTACCTCGCCGCCTTCGCGAAGCTGGGCGCCTCGCTCGCCACCGCGGGCGACCTGCCTCGCTGGTTCGCCAAGGGCGTCGCCGCGGGCGAGGTGCCCCGGCGCGCACTCGGGCTCACCGCAGTCGTCGCGATGACCTACTTCGCGCTGATGGTGTGGTCGGGGCTCGACCTCACCCCGTTCATCCTCGTGCACACGAGCAGCATGGTCGCGATCTACGCCCTCGGCATGGTCGCGGCGGTCCGCCTGCTGCGCCGAGGCACCTTCGGGTGGTGGCTCGCCGTCGTCGCGGCGGTGCTGTGCGAGGGGATGCTGGTGCTCGCGGTGCGGTCGCTGCTGCCGGCCGCGGTGCTCGCGATGGTTGCGCTCATCGTCACGATCGTGCGCAGACAACTCGGGCCGCAGTTGAAGGAACGACCACGGCCCGAGGTGACGGATGACGTCAGAGCGTCAGCGCCTTCTGCATGAGCTGAGCGTGCTCGACCGCGTGCACCTTGGGTGAACCGGTCGCGGGCGACGCCGCAGCCTTGCGCGAGACGCGGCGGATGGTCCGGCCGTGCAGGTGCTTGACGACCTCGAGCGCGATGAACGGCCACGCGCCCTGGTTCTCCGGTTCGTCCTGCACCCAGACCAGCTCCGCGTTCGGGTAGCTGTCGATCACGGCGTTGAGCTCGACCACGGGGGCCGGGTAGTACTGCTCCATGCGGACGAGGGCGATCTCCGGATTCGGGTTCTTCTCGAGCTCGGCCTTGAGGTCCCAGTGGATCTTTCCCGCGTGCAGCAGGACGCGCTTGACGGCGCCCTTGTCCTGGATGCGGACATCATCCAGCACCGGCTCGAACTTGCCGGTGACGAAGTCCTCGACCGGGCTGGTCGCGCCGCGCAGGCGCAGCATCGCCTTGGGGGAGAAGACCACGAGCGGCTTGCGCGGCCGGGCGTAGGCCTGGCGACGCAGCAGGTGGAAGTACGACGCCGGAGTCGACGGGCGGGCGACGATCATGTTCTCCTGCGCGCACAGCTGCAGGTAGCGCTCGATGCGTGCCGACGAGTGGTCGGGTCCCTGGCCCTCGTAGCCGTGCGGGAGCAGCAGCACGACGCTCGACTGCTGGCCCCACTTCTGGTCGGCCGACGAGATGAACTCGTCGATGATCGACTGCGCCCCGTTGCCGAAGTCGCCGAACTGGGCCTCCCAGAGCACCAGCGCATCCGGCCGCTCCACCGAGTAGCCGTACTCGAAGCCCATCGCCGCGTATTCGCTGAGCAGCGAGTCGTAGACCCAGAACCTGGCCTGGTTGTCCGACAGGTTCGCGAGCGGGATCCACTCCTGACCGTTGATCCGGTCGTGCAGAACGGAGTGGCGCTGCACGAACGTGCCACGGCGCGAGTCCTGACCGGCGAGGCGGACGTAGGTGCCCTCGACCAGCAGCGATCCGAAGGCGAGGAGCTCGCCGAAGGCCCAGTCCACGCCGCCGTTGCGGCTCATGTCGCGGCGCTTTTCGAGCAGCTGCTGGAGCTTGGGGTGGACGGTGAAGCCGTCGGGCTTGTTCACGAACGCGTCGCCGATGAGGTGGACGAGCTCGGTCGACACGGCGGTCGTCTCCGGTGCACCCTCGACGGTGGCCACGTGCGCGGCATCCGCGATCACCGGCGATGTGCCGGTCTCGGCGGCGTGCGTCTCGGCGAAGGCGATCTCGAGGCCGTTCTGGAAGTCCTGCTTCGCCTTCTCGTACTCCTCTTCGGTGATGTCACCGCGTCCGACGAGCGCCTCGGTGTAGAGGCGGCGCACCGAGCGCTTGGCCTCGATGAGGTTCGTCATGAGCGGCTGCGTCATCGAGGGGTCGTCGCCCTCGTTGTGACCGCGGCGGCGGTAGCAGACGAGATCGATGACGATGTCGCGGTGGAAGCGCTCGCGGTACGCGAACGCGACCTGGGCCACCCGCACGACCGCCTCGGGGTCGTCGCCGTTCACGTGCAGGATCGGCGCCTGGATGGTCTTGGCGACGTCGGTGGAGTACACCGAGCTGCGACCGTCCTGCGGAACCGTCGTGAAGCCGACCTGGTTGTTGACGACGACGTGGATCGTGCCGCCGGTGCGGTAGCCGCGCAGCTGCGACATCTGGAGTGTCTCGACGACGACGCCCTGGCCCGCGAAGGCCGCGTCGCCGTGGACGATGAGCGGCAGCCACGAGAACGAGCCGATCGGCTTGCGGTCCTGCTTCGCGCGGACGATGCCCTCGAGCACGCCGTCGACGGTCTCGAGGTGCGAGGGGTTCGCCGCCAGGAGCACGGGGATCTCGTCGCCGCGGTCGTCGACGAAGGTGCCCTCGGTGCCGAGGTGGTACTTGACGTCGCCCGATCCGCTCTTGCTGCCGACGGCGACGGCGCCCTCGAACTCGCGGAACACCTGGCCGTACGTCTTGCCGGCGATGTTCGTGAGGACGTTCAGGCGGCCGCGGTGCGCCATGCCGATGGCGACGCCGTCGAGCCGGGCCTGGGCGGCGCCCTGGAGGATCTCGTCGAGCAGGGGGATCAGGGACTCGCCGCCCTCCAAGCTGAACCGCTTCTGGCCGACGTACTTGGTCTGCAGGAACGTCTCGAACGCCTCGCCCTGGTTGAGCTTGCTCAGGATGCGGAGCTGCTCGTCGTGGCCGGGCTTCTGGTACTTGACCTCGACGTTCTCCTGGAACCAGGCGCGCTGCTCAGGGTCCTGGATGTGCATGTACTCGATGCCGCTGGTGCGGCAGTACGAGTCGCGCAGCACGCCGAGGATGTCGCGGAGCTTGAGCAGCCGCTTGCCGCCGAAGCCGCCGGTGACGAATTCGCGGTCGAGGTCCCAGAAGGTGAGGCCGTGGTTCTCGATCTCGAGGTCGGGGTGGGTGCGCTGCCGGTACTCGAGCGGGTCGATGTCGGCCATGAGGTGGCCGCGCACGCGGAACGCGTTGATGAGCTCCTGCACGCGCGCGGTCTTGTCGACGCGCTCGGCGATGTCGACGTTGATGTCGTTGGCCCAGTGGATGGGGGCATACGGGATGCGCAGCGCCGCGAAGATGTCGTCGTAGAAGTGTCGCTGGCCGATGAGCAGCTCGTGCACCTTCTTGAGGAACTCGCCCGAGCCGGCGCCCTGGATGACGCGGTGGTCGTAGGTGCTGGTGAGGGTGATGGTCTTGCCGATGCCCAGCTCGACGAGCGTCTTCTCGCTGGAGCCCTGGAACTCGGCAGGGTACTCGAGAGCGCCGGCGCCGACGATGCAGCCCTGGCCCTTCATGAGCCGAGGCACCGAGTGCACGGTGCCGATGCCGCCGGGGTTGGTGAGCGAAATCGTCGTGCCCTGGAAGTCCGCGGCCGTGAGCTTGTTGCCGCGGGCGCGGGTGACCAGGTCCTCGTAGGAGGCGAGGAACTCGCCGAAGGTCAGCGTGTCGGCGCGCTTGATGCTCGGCACCATGAGTGCACGGGTGCCGTCGGGCTTGGGCAGGTCGATCGCGATGCCGAGGTTGATGTGCGCTGGGGCGACCACCGACGGCTTGCCCTCGATCTCGGCGTAGAACACGTTCTGGCTCGGGAACTCCTTGAGCGCCTGGATGATCGCCCAGCCGATCAGGTGCGTGAAGCTGATCTTGCCGCCGCGGGTGCGGGCCATGTGATTGTTGATCACGATGCGGTTGTCGATCATCAGCTTCGCCGGCACGGTGCGCACGCTGGTGGCGGTGGGCACGGTGAGCGACTCGTCCATGTTCGCCGCGAGGGCCTTCGTCATGCCGCGCAGCGCGGTGACCCGGTCCTCTTCGCTCGAGGCTTCGCCGGTCGACGGCGTCACGGTGGGTGCCTGCGCCGGGATCGGCTGGCTCGCCGCGGGCCGCGTGGTCGTGCGGGCAACCGGCTGTGCGCCGATCACCGGGATGGGGGCCGTCACCGGGTGGCGATCGGATGCCGCGGCCTCGGGTGCGGCGGGCGCCGCCGGTGGGGCGGCCGGGGCTGCCTGCGGCGCGGCCGCCTGCGGCGCGGCGTCGGGCTGTGGTGCCGCCGGGGCGGTCGCCTCGTCCACGGGATGATAGGCCTCGAGGATGGGCCACCACGACTTGTCGACGGAGTTCCGGTCGAGCTTGAACTGCTCGTACATCTCGTCTACGAGCCACTCGTTGGCGCCGAACTCGCCCTCGCTCGAAACCCCGACGCCTGTCACCTGGCTGGACACGGTCGATCGCCTGCTTTCATCGGTGAAGATTGGTGAACATGCGGGGCTGAAATCCGCCCACACGCACGACTGTTAAGCCTAACCCAGTCTGCCGGGGGCAATCTTGGCCGCGTAAGGGCTTGACCGGAACGATCCGGCATCATTATTCGCACAGGTAAGAATCACTAACCTTGACATGTGGAGTTCTATGGAGAGCGGCCCGATGTCGATCTGACCTATTCCGATGTCTTCCTGGTGCCGCGACGATCGGCCGTCACGAGCCGCCTCGAGGTCGACCTCGCACCGGGCGACGGCACGCCCGCGACCATCCCGCTGATCTCGGCGAACATGAACTCGGTCACCGGCACGAGGCTCGCCGCCACCCTCGCCCGTCGCGGCGGACTTGGTGTGCTGCCGCAGGACATGCCGCTGCAGGAGCTCGACGCCGCGATCCGCTGGGTCAAGGCCCAGCCGGTGCTGTGGGACACGCCCCTCGTCCTTCCCCCTGATGCCACGGTCGCCGACGCGGCGCGCCTGCTGCCGGCCACCGAGGGCCACGGCATCGTCGTCGCCACCGCCGGCGCGACGCTGCACATCGACGACATCCTGGGGGTGGTGCCGGCGCTGCGGCTCGGAACCGCCCTGCCCGATGCCCGCCTGGGCGATCTCGCACGCGGGCACGCGGCATCCATCGACGCAGACGATGTCGAGAGCGCCCGGCACGCGTTCGATCTGATCGTCGCCTCGAACGCCGAGACGGTGTGCGTGCTGCACCACGGCCTCCTCGTCGGCACCCTGTCGCGCCGCAGCGCCTTGCGCTCGAACCTGTACCGCCCGGCGGTCGACGCCGGYGGACGACTCAGCGTCGCCGCCGCGGTCGGCATCAACGGCGACGTGGCAGCCAAAGCGCGTGCGCTCGCCGCCGCCGGGGTCGACGTCCTCGTCCTCGACACCGCGCACGGCCACCAGGAGGGCATGCTCGAAGCCCTCCGCACGGTGTCGAAGCTGGATCTCGGCATCCCGATCGCCGCAGGCAACATCGTCACCGCCGAAGGCGTGCACGATCTGGTCCAGGCGGGCGCGAACATCCTGAAGGTCGGTGTGGGTCCCGGTGCGATGTGCACGACCCGCATGATGACGGCCGTCGGGCGGCCGCAGTTCTCCGCCGTCCTGGAGACCGCCGAAGCCGCGCGGATCATGGGCGCCCACGTCTGGGCCGACGGTGGCGTGCGCTACCCCCGCGACGTCGCGCTCGCGCTCGCGGCCGGCGCGTCGTCGGTCATGATCGGCTCGTGGTTCGCCGGCACGATCGAGGCGCCCGGCGAGCTGCAGCTCGACGCGAGCGGTCGCGCCTACAAGGAGTCGTGGGGCATGGCCTCGACCAAGGCCGTGCACGAGCGCTTCGGCCGCTTGGACCCTTACGACCTCGCCCGCAAGGAGCTGTTCGCCGAGGGGATCTCGTCGTCGAAGATCTACCTCGACCCGCTTCGTCCGGGTCTCGAGGACCTCATCGACATGATCACCTCGGGGGTGCGCTCCTCGTTCACCTACGCCGGCTCGTCCACGGTCGCCGAATTCCACGAGCACGCGCGGGTGGGCCTGCAGTCCGCCGCCGGCTACGAAGAAGGCAAGGCGCTCCCCGTCAGCTGGTAGCCGCGGAGCTGGTCCCGGCCGGGTCGCGGCATCCGTCGCGTGATCGTTCGCGCGGTCGAAACCGCCATCCGCGGTCACTTCGGCCAAGACGCTATGCTTCGCGCTACCGAAACCGCCATCCGCGGTTGATGCGTTCGGGCGCGTGTGGCGGTTTCGACCGCGCGAGCATCGACGTCTCGCGCTGTCGATCGTGGAGGCTTCGGATGCCGCTGTCAGGGCCGCGGCTTGGAACTGGGAAGCCCGTCGGCGGTCAGGACGTCGTACACCCGGCGTGGATAGTCGAAGTCCGTCGCCTCGAGGCGGGAGAACCCGCGCACCTCGCGCCGGATCTCGTTCTCGCGGTTCTTCTCGTCGACGACGATCTCGCCGGGGTCGCGATCCGGGCCGAACTCGGGGCTGAGGTACTTGCCGCGGCCGTCGATCTCGAGCCAGTGGTCGTACTCGGGGAAGTAGCGGTCGCCGAACACGACTCGGCCGCTGCGAAGCTCACGACGCTCCTGCGGGTGAGACGCAGGGAAGCCGAGCTGATGGATCACGACGCGCCCCTGCGTCTCTCGGACGTTTGCGGCAAGCGTCTCGGCGCTTTCGATCACGCGCCGGGCGCGGACGTCTCCGCGGCGGGGTGGGCTCGCCTCGATGAGGGCGATGATCTCCTCACGCGTCGTCAGCGCTCCGCCCTCTCGTCCGACCCACAGTGCCTGATCGACGGCGCTCGCAGCCCGCACGAAGGGAAGAGATCGCGCCAGGTCGAGCGCGGTCTGAGCCGGAGTGGTGATCTCGTGCATTCCGAACGGGACGCGTTCGACTCCCTCCAGCCCGAGCGCGTGACGCCGCACGGACCCGCCCGAGCGCCCGCCGCTCGCACGGTCGATGGTGAGGTCGATCGATGTCGGCCACGCTCCGAGCACGTCGATGCCCCACTCCGCGGCGGCGGCCAGGTGTGACACGATCGCGCCTGCATCGAGCCGGCGGGCGACCTCCTGGAGACGGACCCGGTGCCGTTCGATGGGGCGGAGTCGCTTCCACTCCGCGGTCAGAACGTAGGCGCCGGGAATCACCCGGGTCCAGGTTCCGTCGGCGACGAGCCGCCGTCGGCGCTTGTCGTCGACCGGATCAAGCTGCTCGCACCGTCGCGACACGACGATCAGGTCGTGCGCCGCTGTCTGGGTCGATTCCACGGACCCACCCTGGGCGCTCGTGCCGGAGCATCCGTGTCGTGCGCTCGATTCGAGACAGACCCCGCGCGCACGTGTCGGCTGTGGAGGAGGCGGGCGCAAGCCGAGGCCGAGACCCCTTGCGCGGTCGAAACCGGTATCCGCTGTCGTCATAGTCGGGCGCGTTTGGCGGTATCGACAGCGCGAGGCACGGACGGGTGCTGATGCCCGGAGCGGCCGGGTCGCGGCATCCGGCCACGCCGTAGACTGGCGCAACGATGGACGACCCCCCCAGTTGCAGACGTTCGCCCCACCGACCCGCCTCCCGCACCCGCGGGGGTGATGCGTGATGGAGTACATCATGCTGGGCGTGGGGCTCCTGCTCATCGTGGGGACCGGCCTGTTCGTGGCGAGCGAGTTCGCGCTCGTCAACCTCGACCGGGCCGACCTCGAAGCCCGTCGGGAGAAGGGCGAGACCCGCCTCTCGCTCACGATCAACGCGCTGCGGATCACCTCCACGCACCTCTCCAGCGCACAGCTCGGCATCACGCTCACGACCTTGCTGACCGGCTACGCGATGGAGCCGGCGATCTCGAGCCTGCTGAGTCCGGTGCTGGTGTCGTGGGGCGTGCCGACGGCCTGGGTGTCGCCGATCGCGGTGCTCGTCGGAGTGTCGATCGCGACGATCCTGTCGATGATCCTCGGCGAGCTCGTGCCCAAGAACTTCGCGCTCGCCCTGCCGCGGCAGACCGCAAAGGTCGTCCTGCCGTTCCAGGTCGGGTTCACCAAGGTCTTCCGTCCGGTGATCACCGTGCTCAACGGCAGCGCCAACGCGACCCTCCGGCTCATCGGCGTCGAGCCGAAGGAGGAGCTCTCCGGCGCGCGCACGGCCGAAGAGCTCTCCAGCCTCGTCCGCCGCTCCGCGAGCGCCGGCGTGCTCGAAGAGGACACGGCATCCCTCCTCGATCGCAGCCTGACCTTCGCGCGGCTCAGCGCCGCCGACGTCATGACCCCGCGCCCGAGCGTGCACGCGCTCGCCGCGAGCGACTCGGCCGAGGGCATCATCCAGCTGGCCCGGCGCACCKGGCACAGCCGCTTCCCGGTCTATGGCGAGTCGATGGACGACATCGTCGGTATCGTCCACCTCAAGGCCGCCATCGGCGTGCCGCGCGATCGACGAGCGGATGTCCCGGCAGCCGCCCTCGCGACCGAGCCGCTGCGCGTCCCCGAAGCCGTGCACCTCGACGCGCTGGTCTCAGAACTGCGCGCCCGCGGGTATCAGATGGCCATCGTCGTGGACGAGTACGGCGGCACGGCGGGCGTGGCCACCCTGGAGGACCTCGTCGAGGAGATCGTCGGCGAGGTGCTCGACGAGCACGACCTCCGCCGCGCCGGGATCATCCGGTCCGAGGGCGCCGTCGTCTTCCCCGCGGAACTGCGACCGGACGAGCTGCTCGACCGCACCGGCATCCGCGTTCCCGAGGGCGAGGTGTACGACACGGTCGGGGGCTTCCTCATGAGCGAGCTCGAGCGCATCCCCGCGGTCGGCGACGAGGTCGAGGTCGAGGACGGCACGCTCGCGGTGGAGCGGATGGACGGGCGTCGCGTGGACCGGGTCAGATTCACGGCCACGCCGATGCCGACCGGTGCGGACGAGAACGGGGGCACCCGATGAGCGACTGGGCCGGGATCGCCTGGCTGTTCGTGCTCCTCGCCTTCAACGCCTTCTTCGTGGGCGCCGAATTCGCCGTCATCTCCGCACGCCGGTCGCAGATCGAGCCGCTCGCCGAAAAGGGCTCGCGCGCGGCGCGCACCGCGCTGTACGCCATGGAGCACGCGACGCTCATGCTGGCGACGAGTCAGCTCGGCATCACGATCTGCTCGCTCCTGATCCTGAACGTGTCCGAGCCCGCGATCCACCACCTGATCGCGGTGCCGCTCGAGGCCCTCGGCCTGACCGAGGCGATGGTCGACGTCATCGCCTTCATCGTGGCGCTCGTCCTGGTCTCGTACCTGCACGTCGTCTTCGGCGAGATGGTGCCGAAGAACCTCGCGTTCACGCTGCCCGATCGGGCTGTGCTCCTGCTCGCCACGCCCCTCGTGGGCGTCTCGAAGGTCTTCCACCCGATCATCGTGTCGCTGAACTGGATCTCGAACAGCATCCTGCGGCTGTTCCGGGTGGAGCCCAAAGACGAGGCCACCTCGACGTTCACCCTGGAAGAGGTCGCGACCATCGTCAACCAGTCGCGGATCGAGGGCGTGCTCGACGACCTGGCCGGCACGGTGACCGCCGCGGTCGAGTTCACCGAGAAGAAGGCGAAGGACATCGCGGTGCCGTTCGCCGACCTGGTCACCCTTCCCGAGCAGACGACCGCCGACGCCATCGAGCGTGCGGTCGCCAAGCACGGCTACTCGCGCTACGTCATCGTCGACGGCGGGGGCGACCCGCTCGGCTACGTGCACCTCAAGGACGTGCTGCGCACCGCGGAGGAGTCGGATGCCGAGACCGGCGCCGCGCGTCCGATCGAGGCGTCGCGCATCCGCCACATGGTGCCCGTGCTCGAGTCGACCGACCTCGAGGACGCCCTCGCGCTCATGCGCAGCGCCGGGCGGCACCTCGCCCAGGTGCGCGACGACGACGGCCGGACCACCGCGGTGCTGTTCCTCGAGGACATCATCGAGGAGCTGATCGGCGAGATCCAGGACGCCACCCGCCGCCGCGGCCGCTGACCCCGCGGGAGTCAGCGGCGCTGGCGGCGCGCGCGCACGTACTGCTTGGGCCAGTAGTCGATGTCGGCGCCGAGCTCGGACGCGGCACGGAGCGCGAAGTGCGGGTCGCGCAGCCACTCGCGCGCGGCCATGACCGCGTCGGCCTGGTCGTCCTGCAGGATCGCCTCGGCGTGCGGGCCGTCGGAGATCAGCCCGACCGCGCTCACCAGGACACCGGCCTCCCGGCGCACGTGGGCCGCGAGCTCCACCTGGTAGCCCGGGCCGATCGTCAGCTTCTGGTGCTCGACGAGACCACCGCTGGAGATGTCGAAGAAATCGACCCCGCGGTCGGCGCACCAGCGCGCCACGGTCGCGGTCTGCTCGACGTCCCAGCCGCCCTCGGCCCAGTCCGTGCCCGAGAACCGCACCAGCAGCGGCACGTCTGGCGCGGCATCCCGCACCGCATCGACCACGCGCAGCAGCAGCCGGGCGCGGTTCTCGAGCGAGCCGCCGTACTCGTCGTCACGGAGGTTCGACAGCGGCGAGAGGAACTCGTGCAGCAGGTAGCCGTGGGCCGCGTGGATTTCGAGCAACTCGAATCCGGCGGCCAGGGAGCGGAGGGCGGCCGCGGTGAAGTCGGCGACCACGGCGTCGATGCCGGCGAGGTCGAGCGCGACCGGCTCGGCGTAGCCTTCGAACGCGATCGCCGTCGGCGCGACGGCGGTCCAGCCGCCCTCGGCGGCGGGCACGCTGCCGTGGTGGCCGGAGAACGGCGACCAGGTCGAAGCCTTGCGGCCCGCGTGCGCGAGCTGGATCCCGGCGATGGCGCCGCGGGAGCGGATGGCCGCCACGATCGGAGTCCACGCCTCCCGCTGCGCGTCGTTCCAGATGCCGGTGTCCTCGGGGGAGATGCGCCCCTCGGGCGAGACCGCGGTCGCCTCCGCGATGACGATCCCGGCGCCGCCGTTTGCGAACTGGGCGAGGTGGGTGTGGTGCCATTCCTGCGGCACGCCGTCGACGGCGCTGTACTGGCACATCGGTGCCACCCAGAGGCGGTTGCGGGCGGTCAGCCCGCGGATCGTCAGGGGGGAGAACAACGCGGGCATAGGGGCTCCTGTGCGGATCGGATGCGGCGGCGAGGTGCGGCAGCGAGGGTGGGGCGGTTAGGGTCTGGCCATGGCCGGATTGTGGATACCCGAAGACACCGCCCGGGCTCTCCGGAAGCCAACAGCCGCCGACGACAAGTATTCCCGGGGTGTGCTGGGGATCCGAACCGGGTCGACGGAGTATCCGGGCGCCGCGGTGCTCGGGGTCGAAGCGGCGTGGCGGACGGGTCTGGGCATGGTCCGCTACCTCGGCGCCGCGCGCGACCTCGTGCTGCAGCGCCGCCCAGAGACGGTGACGATCAACGGTCGCGTGCAGGCGTGGCTGATCGGATCGGGAACGGATGCCGCGACCCGGCCGGCCACCGAGACCGCGGCGCTGCGCGACCTCCTCGCCGGGGACCTTCCCGTGGTGGTCGATGCCGGCGCGCTGGCGCTCGCCGTCGGGGCGACGGCGCGGCGCATCGTGACGCCCCATGACCGCGAGCACGAGCGCCTGCGCCGGGAACTCGGCCTGGCACCGACCGGCGCGGACCGCGTGCAGGCGGCGCGGGAGACGGCGGCGGCGCTCGGCGCCGTGATCGTGCTCAAGGGCGCGCGCACGATCGTCGCCGATCCGCACGGCTGGGCGACGGCCGTCGAGTCCGGCACGCCGTGGCTCGCGACGGCAGGCACCGGGGACGTGCTCGCCGGCGCCATCGGCGCGCTGGTCGCCGGCGCGGCGGCGGATGACCCGGCGATCGATGAGCACGGGCTCGCCCGCGTCGCCGCAGCCGCGGTATGGCTGCACGGCCGGGCCGGCGCGCTCGCCAGTGCGGCGCAGGGCGGCGGGCCGATCACCGCGCTCGACGTGGCCGAGGCCCTGCCGCGGGCGGTGGCCGAAGCGCTCGCGATCGCCTGACGGTCGCGGCTGCGGCATCCGTCTCCGCGAATACCGCCGCCTAGGATGGGGAGGGTGTCGAGGCGGGCGGTGCTCTGGGTCGCGTTCGCCCTTGTGCACATCGCCGTCGCGGTGCTCGGGTTCGTCCTGCCCAACGAGCCGATGGGCGACGTGTACCGGGTGTACGAGCCGTGGTCGCTGCAGGCGCTGGACGGCCGAGGGATCGTCGGGATCACCGAGGCCTGGGTCTACCCCCAGCTCGCCCTCGTGCCGATGGTGCTCGCCCACGGTTTCGCCTGGATCGCCGGCTACGAAGTCGGCTGGGCGATCCTCATCACCCTGTGCGACGCGCTGGCGTTCGCGATGCTCGTCGGACGCGCGCGTTCGACGGGTCGCTGGGTCGGCGCGTGGTTCTGGCTCGCCTTCGTCGCGATGCTCGGACCGATCGGGATGTACCGGCTCGACGGACTCACCGTGCCGCTCACCCTCGCCGGCAGTCTCTGGCTGATCGGCCGCCCGTGGATCGGCTCGGCCCTGCTCGCCGCGGCCACCTGGATCAAGGTCTGGCCCGCCGCCATCCTCCTCGCCGCCGTCATCGCGGTGCGCCGCCGGCTGGCCGTGGTCGCGAGCGCTGCGCTCGTCTCGGCGGCGATCATCCTCGTCGTGGTCGTCGCGGGCGGCGGCGCCCACGTCTTCGGCTTCGTCATGGATCAGACCGGGCGCGGGCTGCAGCTGGAGGCGCCGGTGAGCACCTTCTACCTCTGGCGAGCGGTCGCCCACATCCCTGGGTCGTTCATCTACTACGACGACAAGCTGCTGACCTTCCAGGTGACGGGCCCGCAGGTGAACCCGCTCATCGCGGTGATGACGCCGCTGCTCGCCGTCGCCGTCCTCGCGGTCGCGGGGCTGGGCGCGTACAAGGCGTGGCGCGGGGCCAGCTTCGCCGCGCTGTTCCCGCCGCTCGGGCTGGGGCTCGTGCTCGCGTTCATCCTGTTCAACAAGGTCGGCTCGCCGCAGTACATGACGTGGCTGGCCGCACCGCTCGTGGTCGCGCTGGTCATCGATCGGCATCGCTGGTGGAGGCCCGCGACGCTCGGACTCGTGACCGCGATCCTCACCTTTGCGGTCTATCCGCTGGCCTACTGGGGACTGCTGCTCGCCGAGCCGTTCCCGGCGGCGCTGCTGACCACCCGCAACGCACTGCTCGCAGTTCTCTTCGCGTGGGTCGTCGTCCGGCTCGCGCGCGTCCGCATCCATCCGCACGTGCACGCCCGCCGCACCGGCGCGGCGGTGCGCTGACCCTCCAGGAGGACTCCATGCTCGTCGCCTTCTCGGTCGCCCCCAGCGGCACCGGCCGCTCGGACGGCTCGGTTCACGACGCGGTCGCCGCCGCCGTGCGCGTCGTCCGCGACAGCGGCCTGCCATCGCGCACCACGTCGATGTTCACCGAGATCGAGGGGGAGTGGGACGAGGTGATGGATGTCGTCAAGCGGGCGACCGAGGCCGTGGCGCCGTTCGGCTCGCGCGTCTCGCTCGTCCTCAAGGCCGACATCCGTCCAGGCTGGACGGGCGAGCTGGACGCGAAGATCGACCGCCTCGAAACGGCCCTCGCGTCCGCCGGTGCTGACGGCGATGGTCCGGCCGACGACGACGAGTAGCGGCATCCATCCCTCCGCGCAGGGGGTGCGGGGGATCGCTCGAATCGATTCGACAGGATGCCGCGTCCCGGGCTAGCATGACCGGATGACCTCCTCGACTCTCTCGAGGGGGGCGGCGATGGGGGCGCTCCTCTCGCTCGCCGTCGGCAGCTTCGGCATCGGCATGACCGAATTCGTGGTCATGGGCCTGCTGCCGGACATCGCGCAGGATCTGCTGCCGAGCCAGTGGGCGACCGACCCCGAGTCGGCGATCGCGCAGACCGGGTGGCTCATCTCGCTGTATGCGCTCGGCGTGGTCATCGGAGCCCCCACGATCGCCGCCGTGGTGGCGAAGTACCCACGGCACCGCGTGATGGTCGGGCTCGGGGTCGCGCTCACGCTCTTCAACGCGCTCACCTTCGTGCTGCCGACGTTCGAACTGGTCGCCGCGTCCCGCTTCCTCGCGGGCCTCCCGCACGGCGCGTACTTCGGCATCGGCGCCCTCGTCGCGGCCGATGTGCTGGGGCCGGGCAAACGGGCGAAGGGTGTCGCCTTCGTGCTCACCGGCCTGACCGTGGCCAACGTCGTGGGCGTGCCGCTCGGCACCTACCTCGGCCAGCAGACCGGCTGGCGCACGGCCTTCATGATCGTCGCAGGCATCTTCGCAGCCGCCACCGTGTGCATCGCGATCTTCGTCCCCGCCCACGCCGGCGATCCGGTGCGCACCATTCGCGAGGAGCTCAAGGTCTTCCGCGTCGGGCAGGTCTGGCTCACCCTCGGCATCGGCGCGATCGGGTTCGGCGGCTTCTTCGCGGTCTACAGCTATGTCGCACCGATGATCACCGAAGTGTCGGGATCTGCGGCATGGGTGGTGCCGATCATCCTCGTGCTGATGGGCATCGGCATGACCATCGGCAACCTGGCCGGCGGATACCTCGCCGACCTGGACCTCCGCCGCACGATGATCGGGGGGCTCATCGCGCTCGCGATCGTGCTCGCCGTGCTCGCCGTGACGGCGCAGTGGATCTGGGCGATCGGATTCTTCGTCTTCCTGACCGGGCTGGTCTCGTCGGTGCTGAGCCCCAGCATCCAGACGCGGCTGATGGATGTCGCGGGCGACAACCAGTCGATCGCCGCGGCCCTCAACCACTCGGCGCTGAACATGGGCAACAGCCTCGGCGCCTTCCTCGGCGGCATGGTCATCGCGATCGGGTGGGGCTACGTCGCCCCCGCCTGGATCGGGGTCGCCCTCGCACTCGCCGGGCTCGGCATCGCGGTGCTCAGCTTCTCGTTCGACCGGCGCCCGGCCCTCGTCCTCGCCTGAGCCGGATCGGGCTTGCTGCGCGACCGGGCGCCTTCAACCCGTGCGTAGGCTGGGGCGATGCCGGAGATCCCCTCGTCCGCAGACCGTGCGGTGCGCGCCCTCGCCGACGCGGTCGGCGACTCGCGACCCCGCCTCCCCGGTGACGGCACCGACCCGGACATCCCGGTCGCCGCGACCGTCGTGATCGTGCGGGACGGACCGGCCGGCCCCGAGGTGCTCATGATCGAGCGCCCMGACCGCGGCTCGTTCGCCGGCGCGTGGGTGTTCCCCGGCGGCAAGCTGGATCCCGCGGATGCGGGCGATGAGGACGAAACCGAAGAGCAGGTCGCCCGCCGCGCGGGCGTCCGCGAGACCTGGGAGGAGACCGGCCTCACCCTCGACGAGGGCGGCCTGGTGACCCTCTCCTGCTGGGACCCGCCGCCAGGACTGCCCCTGCGGATCCGCACCTGGTTCTTCGCCGCGCCCGCGCCCGTGGGGGAGCTCGCCCTTTCGGCCGACGAAGCCGTCGCCGCCGACTGGGTGCGGCCCGGCGAGCTCCTCGAGCGGCACGCCCGCGACGAGCTGACGCTGTACCCGCCGACCTGGATCACCCTCCACGGTCTCAGCACGCAGCCGGATGCCGCCGCGCTGCTCGGCGCGATCCGTCTCGCCGGCGTGCACCGCTTCGAGACCGTGGCGCGGCGCGTGCCGACCGGTCCGATGCTGCTCTGGCAGGAAGACGCGGAATACGACACGGATGCCGCGGCCGAGGCATCCGAGATTCCCGGCGTCGAATCATCCGCACGCCATCGGCTGGAGGTCGGCGCACTGCCTTGGATCTACACCCGCACGAGCTGAGCGCGGTCAGCCCGCGGGTGCGGCGAGGAGCCTGCGGAGGTGCATGCCGACCGCGAGGGTCTCGATGAGGAACCCGTCGTGGCCGAAGTCGCTCGCGAGCACGACGGCGCGGTCGCCGTCGAGGGCCCGAGGGATGCTGCGCGCGATGCGGTGCTGCCCGTCGATGGGGAACAGGCGGTCGCTGTCGATGCCGAGCACGAGCGCCGTCGCCGTCACCCGGGCGAGGGCATCCTCGACTCCGCCGCGATCCCTGCCGACATCGTGCGAGTTCATCGCCTCGACGAGGGTGAGGTAGGTGTTCGCGTCGAAGCGGCGGGTGAAGCGGTTGCCGTGGAAGTCGAGGTACGACGCGACGGCGAAGCGGCCGCCGTGTCCGAGCGGGCTTACGCCGGACTGCCAGGAGCGCTGGAACCGCTGATTGAGCTCGGTCGGGCTGCGGTAGTTCAGCAGCGCCATGCGCCGTGCGAGCGCGAGGCCGCGGTGCGGGCCGTCGCCGTCGCCGGAGTCGTAGTACTCGCCGCCCTGGAAGCGCGGATCGATCTGGATCGCTTCGAGCTGCACGGAGTTGAGGGCGATCTGGTCGGCCGTGTTCACCGGCGGCGCCGAGAGCACGCCCACCCGCGCGACCCGGTCGGGCAGTCCGACGGCCCACTCGAGGGCGTGCATGCCGCCCATCGAGCCGCCGAGCACCGCGGCCCACACGTCGATGCCGAGCGCGTCCGCGAGGCGCACCTGTGCGGCGACCTGATCGCGGATCGTCAGATAGGGGAAGCGCGACGCCCACTCGTAGCCGTCGGGCGCGATGCTCGCCGCACCGGTCGAGCCCTGGCATCCGCCCAGCATGTTGGGAGCAACGACGAACCACTGATCGGTGTCGATGGGCGCGCCCGGTCCGACGATGTCATCCCACCAGCCGGCGGTCGGATGCCCCGGCCCGGCCGGTCCGCGCACATGACTGTCGCCCGTGAGGGCGTGCAGGACCAGCACGGCGTTGTCGCGGGCGGCATTGAGCTCGCCCCAGGTCTCGTACGCGAGCCGGTAGGCGGGCAGCTCACGGCCGCCTTCGGTGCGGAACGGGCCGAAGGCCGCGAACTGGCGGTCGCCGACCGGGTCGCCGTCACGCCATGCGCCGGTGGCGGGCGGGCGGCCCAGGAGCAGGCGCGCGTCGGCCTCCGTCACCGGTGCCGACGGCACGGTGTCTTCGGAAGTCTGCCAGTCCATTCGCCCATTCTCGCCGGTCGGACTGAGCGGTCGCCCACTGTTACGGCTGCGAGGGGTTCCACCGCACCACCCTAAGAGCCGGTGCCGCTGTCCGAGCACCGGTCTAGCATGCGTGGCATGGACGTCATCGACTATCTCCTCCAGGGCGACCCCGCCATCCGCTGGCAGGTGCTGCGCGATCTTACGGATGCCGCACCCGACGAGGTCGCGGCCGAGCGGGCGCGGGTCGCCACCGAGGGGTGGGGCGCCCGGATGCTCGCCGAGCAGGCCGACGACGGCCGCTGGGACGGCGGCACCTACCGGCCAGGCTGGGCAGATGAGGAGCGGCCCTTCTTCGACGCGTGGACGGCCACGCACTTCTCGCTGCAGTCGCTGTGGGAGTACGGCCTGCCCCCCGACAGTCCGCAGGCTCAGCGCGCGATCGGGCTCGTGCGCGACAACGTCCGCTGGGAGTACAACGACGCGCCGTACTTCGACGGCGAGGCCGAGCCGTGCATCAACGGCATCGCCCTTGCGATCGGCGCCTACTTCGGGCAGCCGGTCGATCGGATCGTCGGGACCATCCTGGCCGGCCGGCTCAACGACGGCGGGTGGAACTGCTGGACGGACCAGTCGACAGTCTCGTCCTTCCACTCCACCATCTGCGTGCTCGAGGGCCTCCGCGAGTGGGAGGCGGCGACCGGTGGAACGGATGCCTCGCACGCCGCGCGCGCGACCGCCGAGGAGTACCTGCTCGAGCGCGGGCTCTACCGCCGTCGATCGACGGGCGAGATCGCCGACCCGCGGATGACGATGCTGTCGTATCCGACGCGCTGGTTCCACGACATCCTCCGTGGCCTCGACTACTTCCGCGCAGCGGACCGCCGCGATGAGCGACTCGCCGACGCGATCGAGCTGCTGCGGTCGAAGGCCGATGCCAACGGGATGTTCGTCTATGAGAACGCGCACGGGGGACCGGTGCTGTTCGAGCTGGAGGCCGAGGGCGAAGGGTTCCCCAGTCGCTGGGTCACCCTGCGTGCGCTCCGCGTGCTGCGCTGGTGGGACTCCGCAGGCTGACCAACGACGGATGCCCCGGCTCAGCGTCTCGATGACGCTGGGCCGGGGCATCCGTTCCCTTGCAGGGGAGTTACGCGCGCGCAGCCTCGCTGACGCGACGGGCGGCCGCGAGCGCCTGCTCGAGGTCGGCCTTKAGGTCTTCGATGTTCTCGAGCCCGACCGAGAGGCGCACGAGACCGGGGGTCACACCCGTCGTGAGCTGCTGCTCGGGGGTCAGCTGCGAGTGGGTCGTCGACGCGGGGTGGATGACGAGCGAGCGCACGTCGCCGATGTTCGCCAGGTGGCTGAACAGCGTCAGGCTGTTGACGAACTCGCGTCCGGCCTCGACTCCGCCCTTCAGCTCGAACGACACGACCGCGCCGACGCCCTTCGGGGCGTACTTGTTGGCGGCCGCGTACCAGGGCGAACTGGGCAGGCCCGAGTAGTTCACCGAGGCGATGTCGTCGTGGTTCTCGAGCCACTCGGCGATCTCCTGGGTGTTCTGCACGTGGCGCTCGATGCGCAGCGACAGGGTCTCGAGGCCCTGGATGAGCAGCCACGCGCTGTGCGGCGCGATGGCGGCGCCGAAGTCGCGCAGCAGCTGGACGCGGGCCTTGATGATGTAGGCCAGTCCGTCGCCGACCGCGGCGGTGTAGCTCGCGCCGTGGTACGAGGGGTCGGGCACCGTGAGGCCGGGGAACTTGTCGACGTTCTCGGACCACTTGAACGTGCCGCCGTCGACGATGATGCCGCCGATGACCGTGCCGTGACCGCCGAGGAACTTCGTCGCCGAGTGGACGACGATGTCGGCGCCGTGCTCGAACGGCTTGATGAGGTACGGGGTGGCGATCGTGTTGTCGACGATGAGCGGGATGCCGGCGGCGTGCGCGACGTCGGCGACGCTGCGGATGTCGAGGACGTTGATCTTCGGGTTGCCGATGGTCTCGGCGAAGAAGAGCTTCGTGTTCGGTCGCACCGCGCGGCGCCACTCGTCGGGGTCGTCCTGGTTCTCGACGAACGTCGTCTCGATGCCCAGCTTCGCGAGGGTGTACTTGAAGAGGTTGTAGGTGCCGCCGTAGATGGAGCTCGACGAGACGATGTGGTCGCCGGCCTGGGCGATGTTCAGCACCGCGAAGGTCTCAGCGGCCTGGCCGGACGCGACCAGGAGCGCGCCGGTGCCGCCCTCGAGCGCGGCGAGGCGCTGCTCGACGACATCCTGGGTCGGGTTCTGGATGCGGGTGTAGATGTTGCCGAACTCCGCCAGCGCGAAGAGGTTCGCGGCGTGGTCGGTGTTGTCGAAGACGTAGGACGTCGTCTGGTAGATCGGCGTCGCGCGCGCCTTGGTCACCGGATCGGGCTGGGCGCCCGAGTGGATCTGCTTGGTCTCGAAACGCCAGTTCTCGGGTGCGGACATGAAGGCTCCTGCAGTAGTCGGGGGTGCCGCGCAGATCGCGGCCAGTTCGAGGGTACGGAGGTCGGGCGCGCTCGACAACGAGAGGGAAATGCGACGTAACCTCGGGTTCCCTGCGCCGGCCGTGGGAACCGCACCGAACCAGGGCGAGCCGAGTGGCGCCGCGGCGGTACCGTGGAGCACATGGCTGATCGACGCGCAGTGGTGACCGGGGCGAGCTCAGGAATCGGAGAGGCGACCGCGAGGGCGCTGCGGGCGAGCGGCTGGGACGTCGTCGCGGTCGCACGGCGGGCCGACCGGCTCGAGGCTCTCCAGGCGGAGACGGGTGTCGTCGCGTTCGCCGCCGATCTGACCAGCAGCGCGGACGTCGACGCGCTCGCCGCCTGGCTCGACGAGTCCGGCCCCGTCCATGCGCTCGTGCAGGTCGCGGGCGGCGCCCGCGGCGCGGATCGGGTCGAAGACGGCGACCCCGAGGACTGGCGGTGGATGTTCGAGGTCAACGTCCTCGCCGCACAGCGGCTGGTCGCCGCCCTCCTGCCCCGGCTGCGGGCCGCGGCGTCCGACGGCCACGCCGACATCCTCTTCGTCACCTCGACCGCGGCCCAGACTGCCTACCCGGGCGGGGCGGGGTACAACGCGGCCAAGGCCGGCGAGGCGATGCTGGCGCACGCCCTGCGGCTCGAGCTCAACGGCGAGCCCATCCGGGTCGTCGAGGTCGCCCCGGGGATGGTCTTCACCGAGGAGTTCACCCTCAACCGGCTCGGCGGTGACCAGAACGCGGTCGACAAGGTCTACGAGGACGTCGAAGCGCCGCTCACCGCCGGGGACGTTGCCGATGTGATCGCGTACGCCCTCAACGCCCCCGGACACGTCAACCTCGACCTCATCACGATGCGGCCGGTCGCGCAGTCGGCCCAGCACCTGCTCGCACGCGGACCGCTGCACCCGCGCGGCATGTAATCCGCCATGCCCATGTCACTGCCCGAGCTCGCCGAGGCGGGGATGATGGATGCCGGCTGGGCGGACGCGCTCGCCCCGGTCGCGCCGGACCTCGCAGCCCTCGGCGATCGCCTGCGCGCCGAGGTGGCCGAGGGCCGGGGCTACCTGCCGGCCGGCGACGTCGTGCTGCGCGCCTTCCAGCGTCCCCTCGCCGACGTCAAGGTGCTGATCGTCGGGCAGGATCCGTATCCGACGCCGGGGCATCCGATCGGGCTGTCGTTCGCCGTCGACCGGCACGTGCGTCCGCTCCCGCGGAGCCTCTCGAACATCTACCAGGAGCTCGACGCAGATCTCGGCATCCCTCGTGCCTCCCACGGCGACCTCTCGGCGTGGAGCGATCAGGGCGTCATGCTGCTGAACCGAGTGCTCACCGTGGCGCCCGGGCTGCCGGCATCCCATCGCGGCTGGGGGTGGGAGAAGGTCACCGAGCATGCGATCCGCACGCTCGTCGCGCGCGGCGGGCCGCTCGTGGCGATTCTGTGGGGGAGGGATGCCGCGAACCTGCGGCCGATGCTCGGCACGGTGCCGATCATCGAGTCGGCGCACCCGTCGCCGCTGTCCGCGAGCCGCGGCTTCTTCGGCTCGCGCCCGTTCTCACGGGCAGGCGAGCTGCTCGCAGCGCAGGGCGCCGAAGCCGTCGACTGGCGGCTCCCGGACTGACCCCGCGTAGGCTTGTCGGCATGCTGGAGGAGGAGTACGAGAAGACCAAACGGCTGCTGCCGTGGCACCTGCGCAAGGCCCCCGAGCCTGAGCGCCCGTTCTCGTTCACCATCCGCCCGGTGCAGGACCGCGACATCCCGGACATCCGCGAGATCTACAACTACTACGTGACGAACTCGGTGGTCACGTTCGACGAGAAGCGCTGGACGCTCGCGCAGTGGCGCGACAAGGTCGAGCACCTGGCGAAGCTCAAGATGCCGTTCATCGTCGCCGAGTCGCCGAGCGGCCAGATCCTCGGGTACGCCCTGGTGCAGCCCATGTCGTCGAAGTCGGCGTATCGCTATTCGGTGGAGAACTCGATCTACCTCGGCCAGGCGGCGACCGGAAAAGGTCTGGGCCGCGCCCTGCTCGAGGCGCTCATCGCCACGTGCGAAGAGGCCGGCATCCGCGAGATGGTCGCTGTCATCAGCGACAAGGGGGCCGAGGCATCCGTCGCCCTGCACGAACGGCTGGGCTTCGTCGAGGTCGGCCGCATGGGCAAGGTCGGCTTCAAGTTCGGTCGCTGGCTCGGCACGATCTACCTGCAGAAGCACCTCAAGCCCGTCAAGAAGCGCGGCTTCTTCGGGCGCTGACGTCACTCCGTCCGCTCAGCAGGCCCTTCCGGCTCTTCCGGCTCTGCGGGCGAAGGCGCGGGCGAAGGTGTGGGTCGCGGCGCGGGGCGGACCGGCGCGCCGCGGGTGCGCACGGCCTCGACCAGGATCGCCCACGGCCCGTCGATCTGATCGTCGGAGAGTTCGGCGTCGTGCCGATCCGGCCCGAGCAGCGCGACGATCGACCACGCGAAGCGGTCGGCGCCTGATGCGCGCGATGCCGCGCGCGGCCAGGGGCACTCCTCGATCAGCGCGACCCATTCGGATGCCTCGTCGCCGCGCGAGTCGACCTGCCACTGGCGCCGCAGCCCCGCGATGCCGCCCGTCCGTGTGACGACGACGGTGACGTGGACGGGATCGTCCATGCTGTCGCTGTCCATCGTCAGTCCTCGCTCGCGCCGGGTCGGGTGGCGGTCGCTCATCGTGACGATACCAAGCCGTTCTGCGCGGGGACAGGCGTCGCGCGGGCGGCGCCCCGGGAGTCCGTCACCCAGCCGGGGTGACCCCGACGGTCTTCCAGCCCGAGCGCACGGCGGACACCTCGGCGGATGTGGCGCCGAACTCCGCCCCGGCGGCGCGGATCGTGGCTGCGGCGAAGGCTGCGAAGTTGGCGGTGCGCGACAGTGAGCCGGACGTGAGCGTGCGGTACCAGACCAGTCCGGCCCGCTCCCAGGCGCGACCGCCCAGCTCAACGGCGGCGAGGGCGAAGGCGCGGTTCGGGATGCCGGAGTTGATGTGCACACCCCCGTTGTCGCCGTCCGTCACGACATAGCCGCTCATGTTCGCCGGCTGCGGGTCGCGGCCGAGCACGTCGTCGTCGTAGGCCGTGCCCGGCTCGATCATCGAGCGCAGGGCCCGGCCCTGCACGGCATCCGTGAAGATCCCGGCGCCGACCAGCCAGCTGGCCTCATCGGCGGTCTGTCCGAGCTGATGCTGCTCGGTGAGGCAGCCGAAGACGTCGGAGAGGGATTCGTTGAGGGCGCCGGACTGGCCCTGGTAGACGAGGCCGCCCTCGTGCTCGGTGACTCCATGGGTGAGCTCATGTGCGATCACCGTGAGCGACTTCGTGAAACCGGTGAAGACCTCGTCGTCGCCGTCGCCGAACACCATCCGCTCGCCGTTCCAGAAGGCGTTGTCGTAGTCCTTGCCGTAGTGCACCGTCGCCAGCAGCGCGCCGCCGGCGCCGTCGATCCCATTGCGCTGGTAGGCGTCCCAGTAGAAGTCGAAGGTCGCGCCCAGCCCGTTGAAGGCCTCATCGACCGAGGCGTCGCCGCTCGCGGGGTCGTCTTCGCCGCGTACCCGCACGCCCGGAAGGGTCTCGCGGTTCTTCGCGTCGAAGATCGTGCGGTCGGGGGCAGGCACCGCTTCTGCCACAAGCGCGCCGGACTCGTCGATCGACAGCTCCAGGTTGCTGCGCCCCGGATGGTAGGGGCGAGGGGCTGCGAGCGTGGCCCGCGCCGCCGCGGCCGCATGCTGGAATTCCGGCTCGCGGACGGCAGCGATCCGGGCCAGGAGGTACGGAGGGACGAACGCGTGCATCATGGTCCGAGGCTAATGCCGCACCGCGACATCGGGCCGGAGGCGTGTCGCCTCAGCCGGCGGCGCCGCCATCGATGGCCGGGATCGACGCGAGCAGTCGTCTCGTGTACGCGACCTGGGGCTCGAGCAGCACCTTCTCGGTCGGACCCTCTTCGACGATGCGTCCGTCCTTCATGACGATCACCTGATCGCACAGGTTCTGCACCACGCCGATGTCATGCGAGACAAGCAGGAGCGTCAGCCCATCCCGCGCGCGCAGCTCGGCGAGCAGCTCGAGGATCTGCGCCCGCACGGTGACGTCCAGCGCCGACAGCGGCTCGTCGCCCACGAGCATCCGCGGCCGGTGCGCGATCGCCCGAGCGATCGCGATGCGCTGGCGCTGGCCACCGGAGAACTCGTGCKGGAACCGGTTCGCCATCTCGGGCTCCAGACCCACCTCGACGAGCACCTCGCGCACCCGCGCCCGCCGGTCGCCCTCGATCCCCAGTGCCCACAGCGGCTCGCCGACGATCCTTCCGACGCTCATGCGGGGGTCGAGCGACGCGTACGGGTCCTGGAACACCATCCCGGTGTCGCGGCGCAGCCAGTGCAGGTCGCGGGCCGCGGCCGCGGCATCCACCCGCCGTCCGTCGAATTCGACGGTGCCCGCGGTCGGGGTGTCCAGGGCGAGGAGCAGTCGCACCAGCGTCGACTTGCCGGATCCCGACTCGCCGATGATGCCCACGGCCGAGCCGGCCGCGATGTCGATGTCGGCATCCTGGAGGGCGGTGAGCGAGCGGCGGCGCTCGAACATGGTGGTCTTGGGGATGGGGTAGCTGCGGGTGAGTCCGCGACCGCGCAGCAGCGGGGTGGCACTCATGCGACACCCCCCGGGCGCCACAGGGTGGCGGTCGCATCGCGCAGCAGCTCCCGGGTCACCGGCGACTCCGGAGCGGTCAGCAGGGTCGCGACGGGAGCCTCCTCGACGACGCGGCCGTCGGCCAGCACGACGCCGTGCGTCGCGATCCGCGCGAGCACCGCGAGGTCGTGCGTGATGAAGACGAGCGACATGCCGTCCTCGTCGACCAGGGAGCGAAGCAGGTCGAGGATCTCGGACTGGATGGTCACGTCGAGCGCCGTCGTGGGCTCGTCGGCGATCAGGAGGCGCGGGCGGCAGGCGAGCGCCATCGCGATCGCGACCCGCTGCCGCTGCCCGCCGGAGAGCTGGTGGGGATAGCTCGCGACGATGCGCTCGGGGTCGGGGAGGGCGACGCGCGCGGCCTCGGCGACGGCGCGCTGCCTGGCCTGCGCGCGGCTGACCCGCTCGTGGATCCGCACCGATTCGGCGATCTGCCGGCCGACCGTGCGGATGGGATTGAGTGCGGTCTGCGGTTCCTGGAAGACGATGCCGATCTCGTCGCCGCGCAGCTGAGCCAGCTCGCGATCGGGCATTCCGAGCAGCTCGCGCCCGTTCCAGCGGATGGACCCGTCGGCCGTCGCGCCGTCGGGGAGCAGGCCGAGCACCGCGAGGGCCGTCAGTGACTTGCCCGAGCCGGATTCGCCGATGAGGCCCACCCGTGCGCCGTCGGGCACCGAGAACGAGACGCCGTCCACGACGCGGCGGCCATCGATCTCGACGATGAGGTTGTCCACCTCGAGGGTCACGAGACCACCTCCGGCAGGTGCCGGATCGCCGCGCGTGGGCGATGCAGTGGGTCCCGGCCGTGCGACAGGGTCGGGTCGGTCGCCTCGCGGAGCGCATCGCCCAGCAGGTTCAGCGCCAGCACCGTCACGGTGATCGCGACTCCCGGAGGCACGACCGAGAGCGGGTAGATCGCGATGTACTGCTGCAGCTCGGCCAGGAGGAGTCCCCACGAGGGTTCGGTGACGGGGGCGCCGAAGCCGAGGTAGGACAGGCCCGCCTCGGCGAGGACCGCGACGGCCATGGCCCAGGAGAGCTGCACGATGAACACCGGCGCGACGTTCGGGAGCAGGTGCCGCAGGAGGTTCTGGGACGGGGTCAGGCCCGACGCGCGGCCGGCCAGCACGAAGTCGCTGTGCAGCACGCGGCGCAGCTCGGGGCGCGTGACGCGCGCGATGTTGACGCCGAAGCCGATCCCGACCGACCAGATGACGACGAGGAGGGAGCCGCCCCACACCGCGGAGATCATCATCGCGATGATGAGCACCGGAAAGGCGATGAGGATGTCCACGAACACGGCGACCGACTCGCGCACCCAGCGGGCGGTGAGGGCCCCGAGCGCGGCGAGCGAGATGCCCACGACTGTCGCGATGATCCCCGCCCCGACGGCGACGATGATCGTCGTGCGAGAACCCGCGATGATCAGGCTCAGGATGTCGCGGCCCGTCCCGTCGGTTCCGAGCGCGTGCGGCCACCCAGGCCCCTGCCAGCGGTTGCGGATGTCGACCGACTTGGGGTCGAAGGGCGTCCAGAACAGCGAGACGAGCGCGGTCAGGATGATGACCGCGATCACGATGAGCCCGAAGCGACCCGTCGAGATCGCCCACAGTCGGCGCAGCCAGCTCCTGCGCCGCTGAACTGAGGCGCCCGCGGGCGGCGGGGCCGCGGCATCCGCTCGTCCGCTCATTGCGCCACCTCTCGTTGCCGCGGATCGATCACGCGGTGCAGCAGGTCGACGAAGAACCCCACGAAGAGCACGAAGCCGGTGAGGACGAGCAGCTCGCCCTGCACTTTGGGAAGGTCGCGTGAGCCGACGTCGGCGACGAGCATCCGCCCGATCCCGGGCA
Source organism: Microbacterium sp. P5_E9 (assembly GCF_054049175.1). Taxonomy (NCBI): domain Bacteria; kingdom Bacillati; phylum Actinomycetota; class Actinomycetes; order Micrococcales; family Microbacteriaceae; genus Microbacterium; species Microbacterium sp. P5_E9. The sequence continues at coordinate 43,138 of NZ_JBFUMV010000016.1, forward strand.
ACGAGAACAGCTGTTCGATCACGACGGCCCCCACGATGATGCCCGCGACCTGAAGCCCGAGCACGGTGATGACCGACAGTCCGACGCCGGGCAGGCCGTGGCGGACGAGAGCCGCATTCCGCGTGAGGCCCTTCGCGGCCGCGGTGCGCACATAGTCCTGACCGACCGCCTGGAGCGTCGCGCTGCGGACGAACCGCATCAGCATCGCACCTTCGACGATTCCGATCGTGATCGCGGGCAGCAGCAGAGAGCGCAGCGCGAGCCACGGGGTCGACCAGCCGGTGCGCGGAAATCCCTGGGCCGGGAGCCAGCCGAGCCACACGGCGAACACGACGACGAGCATCATTCCCGCCCACACGACCGGCACGGCGGCGAGGGTCTGCGACGTGACGCTGATGCCCGTTCCGACGGCGTGCCGGCGCCGCATCGCCGACACGACCCCGAGCGGGACCGCGAACACGACGGCGATCGTCAGCGCGAGGATGCCCAGGGGCACCGTGACCCGCGCCTTGTCCGCGATCTCGGATGCCACGGGCGAGCCGGTGATGAGCGACGTGCCGAGGTCACCCCGCAGCACACCGCCGATCCAGTCCAGGTACTGCGCGATCAGGGGGCGGTTGAGGCCCATCTCCTCGCGGATGGCCGCGACCTGCCCCGGGGTGCCCTCGGTGCCGGCGATCAGCTGGGCGACATCCCCGGGCAGCACGCGCAGCGTGAGGAAGATCAGGACGCTGGCGACGAGCAGCCCCACCAGCAGCAGGGCCAGTCGTGTCAGCGCATAGCGGATCACCCGTTCGACGAGGCCACGTCAGTGAGGTCGAGTCGCACGTTGACCGAGTCCTTCGGGAAGCCGGTGATGCCGGTGCCGACCGCGGTGATGGTGACCCCGTTGTAGAGCCAATCGGCGGCCATGTCCTCGGACACGATGCGAGCGGCCTCCTTGAGCAGACTGTCCGACTTGTCCTCGTCGGTGCTGGTCATCGCCTGCTTGTACAGAGTCTGCACCTCGGGATTGTCGTACTGGAAGTAGTAGTCGGGGTTCGCGAAGTTGTCGAAGTCACGCGCCTCGACGTGGAGCACGAAGCTCAGCTCGTAGTCGTGGTTGGTGTAGACGTCATCGAGCCAGGTCGAGAACTCCACTGGTTCGACCTTGAGCGTCACTCCGATGTCGTTGAAGGCCGAGACCAGGAACGTCGCGGTGGTCGTGGGATAGAACGACGGGATCGTCAGCGTCAGTTCGAGATCCTCCTGGCCGGCCTCCTTCAGCAGCGCCTTCGCCTTCTCCGGGTCGTAGCTGATGACATCCGAGAGGTCCTCGTAGCCGGGGTCGAGCTCGGGGATCGGGCCGTAGAGCGTCGTGGCCCCGCCGACGGCCTCGATGAGCGCGTCGTGGTCGATCGCGAGACGAAGCGCCTCACGCACACGGATGTCGTCGAGCGGCGCACGCGTGTTGTTGAACGCGAGCGTGCCCTTGTCGGTGGTGCGGCCCTCGGTGAGGGTGAAGCCGCTCTCCTCGTCGAGCTGCGACGCCAGGTTCGGCTCGACGGCGGTGAGCACGTCGAGCGTGCCGTCGAGCGCCGCGTTCACGCCGGCCGTGAAGTCGGGGATGTACTGGAGCACGATCTCCTTGGCGGCGGCCTTGTCTCCCCAGTAGTCGTCGTTGCGCTCCAGGACGACGCTGTCGCCCTGGTTCCACTCACTCAGCAGGAACGGACCGGTGCCGTTCTCCGCGGTCTTCAGATCGGTGGTGTCGCCCGTCTTGAAGACCAGGCCGGCGCGACCGGTGAGGGCGAACAGGAAGTTGATGTTCGGCTCGGTGAGCGTGATGACGATGGTCGAGGCATCCGGGCTCGCGATCGACGTGACCCCGGCGAAGTCGGCGTGCCCCTGCAGGGTCTCGTCATCCTTGACCTGCGTGTACGACGTCACCACGTCGTTCGCGGTCAGCGCGGTGCCGTCGTGGAACGTGACGCCCTCATTGAGCGTGAAGGTGTAGGTCAGCCCGTCGTCGGAGACGCTCCACTCCGATGCGAGCGCGGACACGATCGCGTTGTCCTTCGCAGAGTCCCGTGTGACGAGTCCCTGGTAGATGTTGTCGATCAGGAGCTGTTCGAGGGCCGCACCGCTCGTGTGGCGGATATCGAGGTTCTCCGGCTCGAGCACGAGACCTACCGTCACGGTGGCGTTCGGATCGGGCTCGCCGGTTGCGCTGGGGCTGGCGCTCGGGCTGCCGCTGCAGGCGGTGAGCACGAGCGCGCCGGCGGCGAGCAGGGCCGAGGCGGCGAGGGCGGTACGGCGGAGCATGGGGGTCCTTTCGGAGGGGCACACGATGGAGGAGGTCCGGCGGGCGGCGGACGCGATCCGGTGCGTCAGCCAGCCTAGGGAAGGCGGACCGTGGGTGACGCCTGCGCTACGCAGAACGAAACACAAGTGTTAACCCTTCCCGGCGAGGTCTCCGAGCAGTTTCCCCAGTTCGGTGGGGATCTCCTCCTGGACGTTGTGACCGGACGGCACGTCGATGACGGATGCCGCGGGCACTCGCTCCTGGAACTGCTCGGCGTCCGCCACCGTCACATAGCCGCGCGTGCCGCGCAGCAGCGTCGTCGGCGCCTGGACGCCGGCGAGGTCGGTCCACCCGCTCTCGGAAAGCACCGATCGGAGGGCGTCCTGCTGCGCAGCGGCGGCGGCGGCCAGTTCGGGCGCCGCGGCCATCGCGTTCGCGAGCCGGGCGAAGTGGTGCTTCCACTCGACGCGGCCGTCTTCGCGGACACGGGAGTTGTGGAAGACCCCTCGCTCGGCGGCGGTGCGCGATCCGCCGAGTCCGAACGCGAGCGCCCGATCGACGAGTTCGTCGCGCGATGCCCAATCCGTGGGGCCGGAGAAGAAGGCGCCGAGTTCGGCGGGACCGCCGTTCGGGTCGATGCCCGGGGTGATGTCGACGATGACGAGCTCTCGCACGAGATCGGGACGGGATGCCGCGACCGCCGCAGCGGTGAGGCCGCCCAGGGACTGACCGACGAGCAGCTGCGGGCGGTCGGTCCACGCCTCGATGCCGGCGATGACGTCCGGGGCGAGCGTCCCGCCGGTGTACGCGAGGTCGTCGCGCCACGACGAGTCGCCGTGCCCGGGCAGGTCGATCGCCAGCGCCGGCACCCCGGCGGCGAGGATCGTCGTGTCCCAGGTGTGGGCGTTGAGCCCGGCGCCGTGCAGCAGCGTCACGGTCGGAGCGGCGGACTCCGCGCCCGCCGGCGCGTACCGCAGGGCGCTCAGGGTCCGCCCGTCGGGGAGGGTGAGGAAGAGGCGCTCGCCCTGGAGGAGGGGGCCGGGGATCCCGGCGTCGGCGGCCTGCGCGGGCAGGAAGGAGAACTCGTCGGTGGCGTCACTCACCCGGCTATTCTGCCTCGTCCGCGCGAGCCCCCCGCGCCGGGCCCCTGGATAGGCTGGCGGGATGAGCGAAGAACGACGCGTGCACCTCTCCCGCTCCGCCCCGGAGGCCTACCAGACGCTCGACGTCTTCTCGAAGTCCGTGGGCGCCATCGCGGCCGAGGCCGGCATCGACGCGAGGCTGAAGGAGCTCGTGCAGATCCACGCGTCGCAGCTCAACGGCTGCGCCTTCTGCGTGCGGGTTCATGTCGACCGTGCGGTGAAGGTCGGCCTGGACGCCGACGTCATCGCCCAGCTGCCCACGTGGCAGGAGTCGGGCGTGTTCACCGAGCGCGAGCGGGCGGCGCTCGAGCTGACCGAGGCGTTCACGTTCATCCACGACGGCGGGGTGGCCGACGAGGTCTACGACCACGTCGGCGGGGTGCTCACCGAGCAGGAGTACGTCGCCCTGAGCTGGATCCTGGTCTCGATCAACGCCTTCAACCGGATCGCGATCGCGGGCCGGTATCCGGTGCCGCCTCGGCGGGCGCCCGAGGCATGATCGCCGATCCGCTCGTTCCGGGCGCGGTCAACCTGCGTGACGTCGGCGGCCTGCCGGCGGGACCCCGGAGCACGCGCTTCGGTGTGCTGTTCCGCTCGGGGAATCTGGCCCGGCTCGAAGATTCGGGCACCGCGGCCCTCGGAGACCTCGGTGTGCGGCGGATCATCGACCTGCGCGCCGATGACGAAGTCGCGCATGCGCCCAGCCGGATCGACGGGCTGGCGATCCAGGTGCAGCGCGTGCCGCTGTTCCTCGGCTCGGTGGGGTCATTCTTCGCGGACGATCTGACCCTCGACGAGATGTACGCGCGGATCCTCGAGGAATCCGCGCCGGCGGTGGTCTCCGTCATCCGAGGAATCCTGGTCGACCAGCCGGTGCTGGTGCACTGCACCGTGGGCAAGGACCGCACCGGAGTGACGGTGGGGCTCGCGCTCGCCGCCGCTGGAGTGGACCCGGGCGCCGTCGTCGCCGACTACGCCCGCACCGAGTCGCTGCTGCCCGAACAGCGCAACCGCGACGTGCTCGCCCGGCTGCGCAMCCTGCATCCGGAGGCGCGGAACCTCGAGGATCTCGCCTGCCGGTCGCCTGCGCCGGTGATGGAGCGGATGCTGGCCGGCCTCATCGGGAGCTACGGCTCGGCTGCCGACTACCTGCGCGCGCACGGGGTGACGGACGACGAGATCGTCGAATTGCGCCGCGTGCTCATCGCGTGATCGTCCGTCCGTTTGAGGGAGGACGCACAGGTTCACAAAGGTTAGGCAACCCTACCTTCGCGCTATAGTGGTGACGACATGTCCCACACCACCGAGCACAATGCATCCGCATGCCGCGCCTCGCGGCACACGCGGGTGCAGCACCTGATCACGGCAGACGAGTCGTCGCTCGCCGACCTCGAGGCGCTGCTGGCGACCCTGCCGATCTGCTCGACCGGTCGCGTGTTCATCGAGATTCCGGATGCCTCGTGGCACGGGGTCGTCCAGGCTCCGGCGCGCATGGTCGTCACCTGGCTCGACCGCTCGGTGCGCAGCGGCGACCCGGGCACGGGCCGCGCGTGCGCCCCCGGTCAGGCGCTGGCACGTGCCGTGACGGCGTGGGCCGACGAGATGCTCTGCGCCCCGGACGACGAGACGCGCATCCATCTGCTGGGCGGATACCTCGGCACCGCCGACATCGTCGACCACCTCACGACGCGCAACGGCGTAGCGGCCTCGTCGATCCACGCCCCTGAGCAGTACGGACTCGCGACCGCGCGCTGAGCGGCCCGACCTTCCCCACTCCACGCAGCCCCTTGTGCTCGGACCCCTGTGGGAGTTCGATGTGTGCCGACGGGCAATGGGGCTCGTCTGCTATGCAAGGGGGAAGAAAATGCGGAAGAACATTCTGCTGGGGGCGGCTGTGGGGGCCGTTCTGGTATTCGGATCGGCGGGCGGCGCGTTCGCAGGCGAGATCGGGKGCCATGGACAGGACACCCACGGCCCAGCGAACTCGAATTCGCCGTGCGCGTTCTCGGGACTTCAGGACGAGCCCTTCAACCCGGGCACCGTCCAGAACTGGGGACACACCAAGGACGTCGAAGGCGTGGTGAGCACGCATGGCGCGTCCTCGGCATTGACCCCGGAGGGCGTGTGGGGGTGCAACGCGCACACCTACGGGATGAAGCACTGACGTTTCGGGCGTGGTCGGAACTCGTTCCGGCCACGCCTTCACGCGGTCAGAGCTCGAGCCCGCGCGGGATGTAGTTGCCGTCCTCGAGTCCGGCTTCGATCTCGAAGCGGTTGCGCAGCGGATTGCGCCCGGCCAGCAGATAGAGCACGGGCATGAGGAAGCCGTAGTGCTCCCATTGACGCTTGTGCACCGCTTCGTGGCGCAGCAGCCGGTCGGTGACCGGGTCGTCGCCGGTGAGGAAGCACCCGCCCGTGCACGTCCCGCCGCGCGGGAACGCCCAGCCCGGCATGCCGCGGAAGATCCACAGTCCCGCGCGCTTCTCGACCCGCCCGGTGCTCCAGATGGACCCCCAGATCCACCCGACGGTCGTGCCGTAGAGGTACCCGGCGTGACTGAGAGGGGAGTCCAGGAGAAAGCTCGGAATGATGCGGTCGATGCGTCGGCCGCGCGCGAGGGCGCGGTCGGCTTCGGCCCGCCAGCCCGGCGGGGGCATCCGGATGGGACTCATGCGAGCGCCCCGATGATCCGCAGGATGGCTCCCAGGTCGTCGTCCGCGGCGCTTGCAGATGCCGGCGAGTAGCCGGCCAGCGAGGCGCCCACGAGGGGGAGGTCGGCGCGCAGTCGGGCGATGGCGGCGGTGAGATCGGCGAGGGCGAAGCCGAAGGGCTCCGGGTGCGCGTTGCCGGCGAGCTCGGCCGGATCCAGCGCGTCGACGTCGACGTGGATGTAGATGCTGTCCGCTCCGGTCGCCCGCACGGCCGCCGCCAGAGCATCGGGATCCCGGAGGTCCTCGACCGACACCGTAGCGATGCCCATCGCTTGGACCGCCTCGTCTTCGGCGTCGTCGAACGAGCGCGCTCCCACGACGATCACCCGACCAGGCGCCACCGCTCCCGTCTCGAGTGACAGCCCCGGGTCGCCGTCACCCAGGACGGCCCGCAGCACCATGCCCGAGAAGGCTCCGGACGGCGACGACTCCGGCGTGTTGAGGTCGGGATGCGCGTCGATCCACACCACCGCGAGCTCGGGGGAGCGCCGCACCGCCCACGCGATCGGTGCCAGCGCGATCCCGCAGTCGCCACCGACGGTGAGGACCGCCTCGTCATGCTCGGAGAGCGCCGCCTCGACGAGCGTGTAGGTGTGCTGCAGGGCGCTGAGGCGATGGATGCCGGTGCCCAGCGACTCGCCGGCCTCCATCGGCACCTCGAGGATCGTGGTAGCCGACCGCGGCAGGTCGCCGGCAATGGCCTGCGCTCCGTCGATGAGCTGCATCGCCCGCGATGAGGGACTGCCCTGCCATTGCGGAACCACGAGATAACGGGTCATTCCCTMATCTTCCTCCCGCGACCGAGCGGTCGCATACGCACCCACGGATAAGTGGTCGGGCGCCGCACCCGGGGGAGCGGCGCCCGATCAGCGAAGGCATCCCCCGCTACGGCGTGTACGGGACGCTCGGCGCGTCGATCGCCGCCTGCGCGGGCGTCGCCCCCGACTTGAGGGCGGCGAGGCGCGCTTCGACCTCGGTGAGCTCACCCATGTCGTCGAGCGAGTTGAACTGCGCATCGAGGCTCGACGCCGCCAGCTCCTGCTTGCCCTGGGCGAGCGCCTCCTGGCGGCGGATCTTGTCTTCGAAGCGCCCGAGCTCGCTGGTGGGATCCAGGACGTCGATCGACTTGACGGCGTCGTGGACCTTGATCTGCGCTTCGGCCGTCTTCGCACGGGCCAGCAGCTCGGACCGCTTCGACTTCAGCTGGTCGAGCTTGACCTTCATGCCGTTCAGGCCGCTCTTGAGCTGATCGACGACCTGCGTCTGCGAGGCGATCGTCGGCTCCGCGGTCTTCGCCTGCTTCTCGGCCTCGATCTGCCGCTGAATGGCGATCTTGGCGAGGTTGTCGAACTTGTCGGCGTCCGCAGTGCTCCCGGACCCGCGCAGCTGGTCGGCCTTGCGGCTCGCCGCGATCGCCTTGCTGCCCCAGTCGGAGGCGGACTGCATGTCCTCCTGGTGGTCGCGTTCGAGCAGTCGCAGGTTGCCGATGGTCTCGGCGATCGCCGACTCCGCTTCGGCGATGCTGTTCGTGTAGTCGCGCACGAGCTGGTCGAGCAGCTTCTGGGGATCCTCGGCGGAATCCAGGAGCGCGTTGATGTTCGCGCGGACGAGGGTCGAGATGCGACCCAGGATGGACTGTTTGGCCATCGGTTCTTCCTTCCTATCGGAGTCGTGGTGAAGCGGGATGGTGAAGTGGTGGAGCGGGGGGATGCGCGATCGGGGTGGTCAGAACCGACCACCCCCTCGGCGGGACCGGGTGCCGCCGCCGCCGAAGCTGCCCGGGCTGAAACCGGGGTTGAAGGTCGCGCCGGAGCGACCGCCCCCGCCGAATCCGCCGCCGGGGAAGCCGCCGCCGGACGAGCCGCCGCCGAGGACGGAGTTCAGGACGATGCCTCCGAGGATGGCGCCGAGCATCCCGCCGCCGGACGACCCACCCTGGCCCCCGCCCGGGCCGAATCCGGCGGTGCCGCCCCCGAACGAGCCCACATCGTCCTGTGCGAGACGGATGGCCTCGGCGGAGAGCTGGTCGGCGCGCTGCGCGTACTGCAGCGCGCGCGCCGGATCCGTGGCCTGCAGCTGGGTGGCCTGCACGAGGGATGCCCCGGCCTCCGCCAATCGCGTCCGCGCGGTCGCGCCGACCCCGCCCCGGCGGGCCGTGATGTAGTCCTCGGCGGCGGAGACCTGCGCCTGCGCTCGCATCATCACCTGGCCGAGCATCTCCTGCGCGCGCTGCGCCTGGGCCGCGGCATCCCGCACTCCGGCGATCACCGCGTCGATCTGGGTGTTGGCGGCCTCGAGCCCCTGCAGAGCAGCGAGCGGGCGCTTGCCGGTGCCGGACAGCAGCCCGTCGGCCTCGGCGAGCTGCTGGCGGACGGCGGTGACGGCAGCGGCCACGCGGCCGTCGGGATCGGGAAGCGCGGCGGCCGCGGCCAGATCCTGCTGGAGCTCGGCGATGAGTGCGCGAGCGCGGGTCTCGCCGGCCGTCAGGTCGGCGCCGAGCTTGTCGATCGCCTGCTCGAGCAGCCCTGCCTGCGCGACGGCGTCTTCGGCGGCGCGGATGCTGACGGCCGCGGCGCCGCCATCGCCCGCGCCGATCGCGGTCTGGGCGGCGGCGAGCTGGGCGTCCGCGAAGGTCAGGCGATCGGCCGCCTGGGCGGGATTGTCCGCGATCGTCGTGAGCGCCTCGGGGGCGTAGCCCTGCGCGAGCGCCCGAAGGCGGCCGGCGGCCGATGCCACCCCCGGCGCGGCGGCGGCGCGCTCCTGCTGCACCCGGGCGAAGGCCTCCGGCGCGTTGCGCTCGAGCTTGCGCAGCTCATCGAACGCCTCGGACTTCTCGTCGAGCCCGTGGTTGGCGCCCTCGAGCAGCCGGATGATCTGGGTGTTCCACGCCCGCACCTGCTCCTCGGTGTCGGGCGTCGCGTCGTCGAGCTGCTGCTGGAGGAGGAAGGCCTTGCCGAGGCTGTCCTTCGCCGCGGCGAGAGCCTGCGCGAATTCCACGGTGGCGGCATCCCCGAACTGGGCCTTCGCGAACCCCAGCTCCTGCTCGCTCGTCTTCACCGCATCGTCGGTCTCGACGAGCGCCGAGGCGGCCTGGCGCTCGAGCTGCTTCGTGTCGAGCTGGGTGAGCGGGTCGACGCTTCCCGCCGGCGGCACCGCCGACGGATTCGCGGCGACCCCCTTGCGGCGACGACGGATGACGATCCAGACGATGACGCCGAGCGCCGCCGCGATGAGGACGAAGAGGAGCAGGCCGTTGGAGAAGAGTCCGCCGGCTGCTCCGCTGGACTCGTTGCCGGTGCCGCCGGGCTCGCTCCCCGCGCCGCCGCTCGTGCCGGCCGTTGCGGCGGTGAGTCCGTCCGCGGCCGCATCGATCGCGCCGCCCCAGTCTTCCGCGGCGAGCTGCGGCTGGATCTGCTGCTGTTCGATGGAGGTGAGCTGTTCGTCGGTCACGGGGCCGGACGAATCACCGGACAGATAGAACTGACGCGAATCCACCGCCACCGCGAGCAGGTATTGGTTGGAGGCGAGGTTGTTCGCCGTCGCCGTCTCGTTCGCCCAGTCGGCCGCACTCGACGGGTTCGTGAACTCGTCGACGAACACGACCCAGAGATCGACATCCGTCTCATCCGAGAGCTGGGCCAGGCGGTTCTCCGCCGCATCCACCTCTGCGGGGGTGAGCGCACCGGCGTCGTCGAGCACATGGCTCGACCCGAGGGTGACGGGGTCGGTCGCCGAGGCCGCGGAAACCGAGCCGGCCAGCAGCGCCGTGAGCGTCACAGTGAGTGCCAGCACCCATCGCGCCCGCATCCGAACCCCCCGTCGCTGGGCCCTCAGCGGCCCCGGAGCCGAGTCTATGCAAGCCCGGGCATGCCGAGGTAGGGCTTGCGCGGGTCGCGGGTCGCTGCGTAGTGGATGCGCGATCCGCCGGTACGCTGGCCGCTCCGAGGAGGGTACGTGGACGATCGCTATGGCACTGATGTGCTCGCAGCCGGCTGGCGCCAGCGCGGGCAGACCGAGGTGCCGCGCGTGCCTGCCACGGCCGATCTCGTCGTCGAGGTGGCCGAAGACGGGTACTGCGGGGCTGTCGTGAAAGTGGCGTCCGGCATCGTCGAGCTCGAGGATCGCCTGGGTCGCCGACGATTGTTCCCCCTCGGGCCCGGATTCCTGATCGACGGCGCGGATGTCGTGCTCGTCGCCCCGTCCGCGGCTGCGGCACCTGCCCCCGCGCGGACGGCGTCGGGCTCGTTCGCCGCGCCGGAAGCGCGTGCCCGGGTGGCGCGTGCGAGTCGCATCCTTGTGGAGGGTCGCCACGACGCCGAACTCGTGGAGAAGGTCTGGGGCGACGACCTGCGCGCCGAAGGCGTCGTCGTCGAGTACCTCCAGGGTGTCGACCTGCTCGCGGAGATGCTCGACGAGGAGCCGCCATCCGCGACTCGCCGTTACGGAGTGCTCGTCGATCACCTCGTGCCCGGCTCCAAGGAATCGCGCATCGCGCAGGCGATCGCCGCCGGTCCGCACGGGGCGCACCTCCGGATCGTCGGCCACCCGTACATCGACGTGTGGCAGTGCGTCACGCCGCGCGCTCTCGGCATCCGGAGCTGGCCGGAAGTGCCGCGCGGCATCGACTTCAAGGTGGGCATCTGCCGAGGCCTCGGCTGGCCGTCGGCGACGCAGGCCGACCTCGCGCGCGCCTGGCAGCGGATCCTCGCCGCGGTCGGCAGCTACCGCGACCTCGAGCCGACGTTCCTCGGGCGGGTCGAGGAGCTCATCGACTACGTCACGGTCGACCCCGGCCGCTGAACGCCGGCGCCCCGGCTGGGTAGCCTGGTGCAGTGCCCGACATCCCCGCCGAACCCCGCACCTTCCGCGACCGCCCTGTCTCGTTCGTGCGCCGCAGCGGTCGGGTGTCCGAGGCGCAGGAGCGCGCCTGGGTCGAGCTGGCGCCCCGGTTCGTGCTGTCGGTGCAGCGCGATGCCGCGGAAACCAGCATCCGCTCCGGCACGGCGATCGCCCCGCACGAGATCTGGGGCCGCGCAGCGCCGCTGATCGTCGAGGTGGGATCGGGCCAGGGGCACGCGATCGTGCACGCGGCGACCTCTCGTCCCGACGACGACTTCCTCGCCGTCGAGGTGTTCCGCGCCGGGATCGCCCGCACGATGCTCGACGCCGAGCGCGCCGGGGCCGAGAATCTCCGTCTCGTCGAGGCGAACGCACCCGAGGTGCTCGAGCACCTGCTGCCCCCGGCATCCGTCGCCGAACTGTGGGTGTTCTTCCCGGATCCATGGCACAAGAACAAGCACACCAAGCGCCGGCTCGTAACCAGCGAATTCGCGGGCATCGCCGCCCGCGCGCTGCGACCGGACGGCGTGCTGCGGCTCGCGACGGACTGGGAGGACTACGCGCTGCAGATGCGGGCGGTGCTCGACGACGAGAAGGCACTCGCCCGCGACTTCACGGGCGAGTGGGCCGAGCGCTTCGACGGGCGGGTGCTGACCTCGTTCGAACGCAAGGGGCAGCGCGCGGGCCGGGCGATCCGCGACCTCGCCTATCGCCGGACGGCCGGCGCCTGATGAGCCCGGCCGGCGCCGCCGTCGTGCGGGGACGCTGAATGCCCGCCCACCCGGCAGCAACGGAGGTCGTGCATCCCGCCTGGTCGTGGGGGCTCGCGCCCGCGCTCCTGGCGTGCCTCTCCGCGCCGGCCTTCTTCGTGCTCCGCGTGCCGTGGGTGGGCTGGGCGCTGCTGGCGGCGGCGCTCGCCGGCGCCTGGTCGGTCGAGCGCCGCGCCGTGCGGACGACGGATGCCGCGGCATCCGCGCTGCGTGGGGCCGAGGCATCCGTCCGACCGCCGAGTCTCGTGCGCGACCTCTCGCTGATCGCGGCGGGCCTGCTCATCGTGAGCGCCATCCCGCTCGCCGCGGAGCTCGACAATCCGGCCTTCCTGCGCTTCGCCGTCGCGCTGGGGGGAGCGGTGGTCGTGCCGTACGTCGTCTCGCGGTACGCCTACCGGGACCGTGCGATCAGGTTCCCGTGGCGCGGCGGCGGACGATGGACGCGCTTCCAGTGGTCGTGGCTCGCCAGCGTGCTCGTGCTCGGGTGGCTGATCCTGCCGTTCTACTTCATCACGTCGGGCGTCTACCTCAACTGGCCGACGGTCGATGAGCCCGACCTCATCGCGCGCCTCTTCGTCGGCGTCGGCGCGGTCGGCATCTGGGACGAGCTCTTCTTCATCTGCACCGTGTTCGCATTGCTGCGTCGCCACTTCCCGTTCTGGCAGGCGAACACGCTGCAGGCGGTGGTGTTCGTGTCATTCCTGTGGGAGCTCGGCTATCGCGCCTGGGGACCGCTGCTCACGATCCCGTTCGCGCTGCTCCAGGGATTCATCTTCATGAAGACCCGGTCGCTCGCGTACGTCGTGACGGTGCACCTGCTGTTCGACGCTGTCGTGTTCCTCGTGCTCGTGCACGCCCACAATCCCGGCATGCTCGACTGGCTGTTCCTCGTCTGAGCGAGATTCAGGCATCCACGCCGAGCGACACCGCGCGGTCGACGATTGCGCCGGGGTGGCCGATCACCGTACGGGATACGGCTGATGCCTGGGCGACGGCATCCGCGACGGAGGCGCCGTTCGCCCGTGCGTGCAGGTAGCCGGCGTTGAACGAGTCGCCTGCGCCGGTCGTGTCGATCGGGCGCCGGATGGGTGCGCCGGCGAACCGGTGCAGGGTGTCGCCCACTCCGACCACGATGTCGCCGCCGCCGTCCTTGACCACCACCTCCTGCACACCGGCCTCGCGATAGCGTGCGATGACCGCCGCGGCGTCGCCGCCGCCGAACAGCTGCCGCTCGTCCGCGAGGGACGGCAGTGCGATGTCGGTCACCGCCGCAGCCGCGAGGACGGCGAAGCTCGCGTGATCGACTGACGGCCAGCCGCGCGGGCGGTAGTTGCTGTCGAAGGCCACGAGCGCTCCACCGTCGCGGGCGCGGGCGACCAGGTCGAGCAGGATGCTGCGGGCGGCGGGGACGAGCTGCTGCAGCGTGATCGCGGAGAGGTAGATGATGTCGGCTGCCCGCAGGACCTCGCCGATGCGGTCGCGCATCCTGGCGCCCTCGTCGTGCTCGGGGTCGAGCAGCCGGCGGACCGGCGAGGCGTCGCGGTAGTAGGTGAAGGTGCGCTCGCCGACGTCGTCGGTGGAGACGATGTACAGCGCGGGGGAGCCACCGCCGACGCGCTGGGCGTGCACGTCGATGCCCTCGGCGTCCATGAACGCCAGCTGGTCGGCGGTGAGCGCATCGTCGCCCACCGCGGTGACGAAGCCCACAGCGGCGTCATCGCCCGCGAGGCGCTTGAAGTAGACCGCCGTGTTGAACGTGTCCCCAGCGAACCCCAGGGTCATCGCCGTGCCGCCGCGGCGGGTGAGCTCGGCCATGCACTCGCCGATCGCGATGAGGCGCGTCATGCCGACCGCCCGAGCTGCACCTGGCGGAGGAGCTCGGATGCCGCGGCATCCAGATCCGGTGCGTTCGACAGGTCGCTGCCGACCCCGACCGCGAACGCCCCCGCGCGCAGCCACTCGCCGACCGCCGAGAGGCCGATGCCGCCCGTGGGCATGATGCGCGCCTCCGGCAGGATCGCGCGGAGCGTCTTGAGGTACCCGATGCCGCCGACGTGCGCCGGAAAGAGCTTGCACACGCCGAAGCGCGACGCGGCGGCCACCTCGCCCGGCGAGAAGCCGCCGCCGATGAAGAGCGTGTCCGCCTGCTGCGCGATCCGTCGCGCGTCCTCGACAGGGAAGGGGCTGACGAGGAATCGCGCCCCCGCCTCGCACGCGAGCGCGGCGTCCTCGGCCGTCGTGATCGTGCCCATGCCGATCACAGCTTCAGGGTGCTCGCGGACGAGGGTGTGCAGCAGCTGTGCCCAGTTCGGAGTGGTCGCCGTCAGTTCGATGACGGAGAGGCCGGCCTCGATCAGCCGGGTGCTCGCGGTGTGGGCCAGGTCCGCGGTCGCCGCACGCAGCACCGGAACACCGCCCTGCGCCCTGATCGCCGCCTCGACATCGGCGGGATCGGCTGGCGCGCCACCCCCGGGCACCGCCCTCACCGGCTCACATACAGCGACTCGATGCCGGCATCCACCGACATCACCACGCCGTTCGTGGAGCCGGCCGAGGGATTCGCGAAGTACACGATCGCATCTGCGACCTCATCGGCGGAGACGAGCCGGCCGTGCGGCTGGCGGGCCTCGAGCAGGCCCCGCTCGGCCGCGGGATCGGGGGCGGCATCCAGGAGCCGCCCGATCCATGGCGTCTCGGTCGTGCCGGGGCAGACGGCGTTGAAGCGCACACCGTCGCGGAGATGATCGGAAGCCAGCGCCCGCGTGAGCGAGACGACGGCGCCCTTCGTCGCGGTGTAGAGAGCCCGATTCGGGAAGCCGGTCAGCGCGACCGCCGACCCGACGTTGACGACGCTCGCCGGCCGCGAGGCGATCAGGTGGGGGAGCGCCGCCCGGATCGTGCGCACGGTCCCGAGCACGTTGATGTCGTAGACCCGGTGCCACTCGTCGTCGTCGTTGTCGAGGATCGTGCCTGCGGCGCCGACCCCGACGGAGTTGACGAGGATGTCGAGCCGTCCCCAGCGCCCGACCACGTGGGCGACAGCGGCCTCGATCGCGGCGGAGTCGCCCACGTCGACGATCTCGCTGATGAAGTCGTCCGACTCGATGTCGGCGGGCTGGCGGTCGAAGACGGCGACCCGAGCGCCCTCCCGGAGGAGCCGCCGGGTGGTGGCGAGGCCGATCCCCGACGCTCCGCCGGTGACGATGGCGACCGTGCCGCCGAAGCCCGCCGCGATGTCTCCCTGCGGGGCGTTCACGCCGTCACCACCGCGGCGACGCAGGCCTGCCGCTGGCGGCCGAGCTGCTCGACGGCGATCTCCACGATGTCTCCGTCGCCCAGGTAGGGGAACCTGCCGGACAGCCCGACGCCCTCCGGCGTGCCCGTCAGAATCACATCGCCCGGCTCGAGCACGACGTACTGGCTGAGGTCGGCGACGATCTGGTCGACATCGAAGATCATGTCCGACGTGTTCGAATCCTGCCGCGGCTCGCCGTTGACGAAGCTCTGCAGGCGCAGGTGGTCGGGGTCGACGCTGTCGGCGGTGACCAGCCAGGGGCCCAGCGGGCAGAAGCCAGGGGCGCCCTTGCCCTTCGACCACTGCCCGCCCGACCGCTGCAGCTGCCAGGTGCGCTCGGACAGGTCGTTCGCCGCGGCGTACCCCACGATGTGGGCGCGCGCCTCGGCCTTCGAGGCGAGCTGCCAGGCGCGCGCGCCGATGACGACGGCGAGCTCCACCTCCCAGTCGACGGCGTCGCTGCCGGCGGGCAGCTCGAGTTCGTCGTCCGGCCCGACCACGGTATTGGCGGGCTTCAGGAAGACGATGATCTCCTTCGGCGGCTCGCTGCCGCCTTCCGCGGCGTGCGCGGCATAGTTCATGCCGATGCAGTACACCGACCCCGGTCGGGCCACGGGCGCGCCGATGCGGCGGGAGGCGGCATCCGGAATCTCCGCCAGCTCTGCGCGACGGCGATCCACCTGCCCGACCGGGTCGTTCGCGAGGAAGGCGCCGTCGATGTCGTGGGTGAGGGGTCTGAGATCGAAGGCTCGTCCTTCGAAGTAGACGACGGGGATCTCCGCCCCGACGTCTCCGATTCGTCCGAATTTCATTGTCGTCCTTGCTCGTCGCTGGTTTGCGTGTGGATAGGTCAGGCGGTGGAGGGATGCAGCGGTTCCCGCGTGAGGGTCACCGTCATGGTCACCGACTCGCCCGGCGGGATCTCGGTCCCCGGGCCGCCGCGTCGGTGGCCGCCGATCGCCGCATCGTCGTCGCCGGGCAGCACGTTGGCCGGCTCGACCGCGACGGCATACAGGCGCCGGAACCAGGGCCACCCCGCTCCGGCGTTCGCCTCGATCCAGATCCAGGCGTGCGGCAGCACATCCCGGTTCCATCGCAGCCGGATGCCGAAACCGCGGCGGGGGCTGGCGAAGAGCACGCCGGCATCGGTGAAGTCGGTGAGCGCGCCGAAGAGGGATGCGCCCGATCCGCTGCCGGGGAGGCGGATGCTGCCGCCAACGGGCCCTTCGGGCAGGACCTCCTGCGGAGGGCCCACGACATCCGTGCCGGCCATCGAACCCGGTGCGTCGGCGTCGGTGACGATCGTCCCCGCGCCGGGGACCAGGTAGCTGTCCTCGTCGAGGAACGGCGCTCCGAAGGCGGGATGCTGCACGAGGCGCGTCCAGACCGGGTCGGGGGAGAGGTTCGTCACCGTGTCGGACACGGTGAGCGTGTCAGCGGCGAGCGTGACCACCCTGCGCAGGTGCAGCGGCGCGGTCAGCAGGTGGGTCTCGAGTTCGCAGGACGAGGCATCCTGGGCGAGCACGTCCCAGATCGCGAGGGATGCCTCACCGTGGAAGCCCTGACGAACGCCGTCGTGCGTCCGCTCTGGCCCGGCGTTGGGGGCGAGGAGCTGCCAGCCGCCCGGGTACCCCTGGATCCAGGCCGCCATGGAGTCGGCAGGCGTCGAGACCGAGCGGGCGAGCCTCGTCGGCGAGACGCTGAGGAGCGGCGTGTCGGTGACGCGGTCGACGATCTGCGCGATGTCGGCGCCGCGCTCGGGGGTGACGCGCACTTCGAGCGATGCGGAGCGAAGGGTGATCGCCATGTCAGCAGCGGAACGGCGTCGAGGCGCGGCCGGTGACTCCCAGGCCGGTCACCCGGAAGGTGGAACCTGCCTCGGGCTCGAGATCGGGGTCGATCCCGACGCCCGCCGAGGTCACCCACAGTTCGTCGAGGTCCGGGCCGACGAACGCGCAGGACGTGGTCTGCGAGGCGGGGATCGGCACGCTCCGCACCCGCTCGCCGTCGGGCGTGAACTCGTGCACGGCGGAGCCGGCGAACTCCGCGACCCAGAGGTGCCCGCGGGAGTCGACGCAGAGCCCGTCCGGATAGCCGGGGAAGGCGTCGGCGTCCACGAGCACCGAGGCGTTGGGCTCGATCGATCCGGTCGCCAGGTCGAACCCGAAGCTCAGGATCTGCCGAGCCTGCGTCTCGACCAGGTAGAAGGTGTCGCCCGACGGGCTCCAGTCCATGCCGTTCGGCTGGGTCAGGTTCGGCAGGACCAGTGTCGCCTCGAAGTCGTCGTCGAGGCGCCAGAGGCCGCCGCGACCCGCGGCGAAGTCCATCGCGCAGCTGCCCGACCAGTAGCGGCCCGCCGGGTCGGTCTTGGCGTCGTTCATCCGCACGCCGACCGGGAGGCAGTCGACGCGGTGATCGATCTCGCCGTCCGGGCCGAAGCCTACGAAGCCCGACGCCACGGCCGCCACGAGTCCGCCGTCGGTGCGCTGAGCGACAGCGCCCACCATCTCGGGGTACGTGCGCGTGGTGGTCACGCCGGTGGCCGGATCGGTGGCGAGGATCTCGCCCGGGATGATGTCCACCCAGTGCACGAGGCCGGCGGTGGCATCCCACACCGGTCCTTCCCCGCACTCGGTGCGCCGCGACACTGCGACGCTGACGTGTTCGGTCATCTGAGGGTTCCTCTCGGTCGCCGTGGTCGGCGTGTCGGTGCTGGCGGTCATGAGATGAAGTAGTCCGGGTGCTCGAGTCGGATCTTCTCGGTGTCGGCGAGGATCCGGGTGGAGTGCCGGTGGATGACGGTCAGGCCGCCCGGCTCGTCGCGCAGGCGGATCGCGTCGACGATGTGCTGATGCTCGGCGGGGATCTCCGGGTTCGCCAGGGCGCCCCCCACGTTGAGCCGGCGTAATCGGTCGAGGTGGATCTTCGCGCCGCGCACGACCTGCCAGATGCGCGGCACTCCCGCGATCGCGAACACCAGCTGGTGCAGCTCCTCGTCGGACCGGAAGAAGTCCTCGACATCGCCACGGGCCGCGGCATCCCGATTCCGGTCGACGAGGGCCTGCAGCTCGGACACATCGAGATCCTCGAGGCCGATGGCGCGCTGGAACGCGCTCTTCTCCAAGGCGCTGCGGATGAAGACGGCGTCGTTGACCTCGACCATCGCGATCGGCGCCACCGTCGTCCCGACCTGAGGCCTGATCGTCACGAGCCCCTGATCGGCGAGACGGGTGAAGGCTTCGCGCACCGGCGCACGGCTGACGCCGAGCGATGCCGCGACGCCTGGCTCGGAGAGGGCGGCGCCCGGGGGCAGTCGCAGGTCGCGGATCGCCTCGCTGAGCTCGTCGTAGACGACGTCGGAGATGCGGCTGCGGCTGCGGGTCGAGGTCGCCGAGACCGAGGAGATATCGCCCAGCGTCGCCATGGAACGCGCGCGGGCCAGGTTGCGCGCGCCGTTCTCTTCGGCCGGCGCCGCACTCTCCCCGTGGTTCATAACCATGCCGTTCCCATCATCGCGAAGCGCTTGCATACAAGTATACAAGTCGGTTATGGTTGCCGCAATCATCGCGTTCAAGGGAGATTGATGATGACACCGGCGAACATGGTGGCGGCCACCGAGGCCCAGCTCTTCGAGCTCGTCCGCACCCGCCTGTACACCGCCGTGATCGGCGACATCCTCGATCGACTCGGTCGTACGCATCAGTTCCTGCCGCCGCAGATCCGACCGCTCACGCCGCAGATGCGGATCGTGGGCCGGGCGATGCCCGTGGTCATCGCCGACGTCTACGGTCCGCAGCGCAAGCCCTTCGGGCTCCTCACCGAGGCGCTCGATCAGCTGGAGCCGGGCGATGTCTACCTCGCCCCGCGCACCGGCTCAGACGCGGCGATGTGGGGCGAGATCCTCACCGCAACAGCGCAGTCCCGAGGTGCGGTCGGCGCGGTCGTCGACGGGTACCATCGCGACACCGAGAAGGTGCTCGGCCAGGGCTTTTCGGTCTTCAGTCACGGCTGCTACGCGCAGGACTCCAGCGTCCGCACGATCGTGAACGACTTCCGCACCCCGGTCGAGATCGGGCAGGTGCGCGTCACGCCGGGAGACCTCGTCGTCGGCGATATCGACGGCGTGCTGATCGTTCCGCAGGAGCTCGAGGTGGAGGTCATCGAGGCGGCGCTGGAGAAGGCGTCCACCGAGAATCTCGTTCGGCATGCGATCGAGGGCGGCATGAGCGCCACCGAGGCGTTCGTCCGCTACGGGGTGCTGTGATGGCCGCCGCACACATCGAAGGAGCCTCCATGAGCGCCGCCGAGCAGGTTCACCAGGGCAAGGTGGCGCTGGTCACCGGCGGTTCGCAGGGGATCGGACGCGGGATCGCCCGCACCCTGGCCGCCCGCGGGGCCGCGGTCGTCGTGCACGGCCTGACTCAGGACTTCGTCGACGAGACGGTGGCCTTGATCCGGGATGCCGGGGGCCGCGCCGTCGGCACGTTCGGTCCGGTCGATGCCGAGGCGACGAGCGCGGCGGCGGTCCAGCGTGCGATCGACGAGTTCGGGCGTCTCGATCACCTGGTGACGGCTGCCGGCATCCAGCGCTACGGCGATGCCGTCGACACCTCGATCGAGACGTGGGACGAGGTGTTCGGCGTGAACGTGCGCGGCGTCTTCCTCGCCGCACGGGCGGCGCTGCCGCACATCCGTCCCCAGCGCGGCACGGTCACGATCATCTCGTCGGTGCAGGCGACCGCGACGCAGAACAACGTCGTCGCGTACACCGCCAGCAAGGGCGCGCTCAATTCGCTCGCCCGCGCGATGGCGGTAGACGAGGCCCTGCACGGCGTGCGCGTGAACTCCGTGGCCCCCGGCTCGGTCGACACGCCCATGCTCCGAACCTCCGCCGCGCAGTGGTCGGACGGCACTCCGGATGGCGTCGAGCGGACCATCGCCAACTGGGGGACGATGCACGCGCTCGGGCGCGTGGCGCAGCCCGAGGAGATCGGCGAAGCCGTGTCGTTCCTCGCGAGCGACGCCGCGAGCTTCGTGACCGGCTCCGAACTGCGCGTCGACGGCGGCCTGCTCGCCCGCATCGCGGCAGCCCTCCCCGCCAAAGACTGACCACCCCCGAATAGGACGACAGAAATGATCCAGCTCAGCGAATTCCTCCCCCCACGCCCCGAGACATCATGGAAGCTCATCCGCCAGGTCGGCGTCGACAACGTGGTCGGCGTCCTCAACGGCGCCGAGCAGGACCAGCGGATGTTCGCCTCCGTGGGGGCCGGCGGATGGAAGTCGGACGACCGCGACGAGGTGCCGTGGAGCGAAGCGGCCCTCAAGCAGAACATCGAGACCTACGACGACTACGGCTTCCGGCTGGTCGCGCTTGAAGACACCGCGCCCATCGACAAGGTCCGCCTCGGCCTCGACGGACGCGACGAGCAGATCGACCACGTGATCACCCAGATCCGTGCGATGGGGCGGCTCGGCATCCCGACGCTCGCCTACAACTGGATGGCGCTCTCGAGCTGGGGGCGCACCGACATCGCGATCTCCGACCGTGGCGGCGCCTACGTCACGGGCTACGACCGCGCCATCGCCCAGTCCAAAGACCCGCTTGTCCAGCCCGGCGAGGTCACCCGCGAGCAGATGTGGGCCGGGCTCCAGTACTTCCTCGACGCGGTCGTGCCGATCGCAGAAGAGGCCGGTGTGCGCCTCGCGATGCACCCGGACGACCCGCCGCAGCAGGTGGACCGCAACCTGCCTCGCATCATGAGCTCGGCAGCGGCGTTCCGCCGCCTCCTCTCGCTGTATCCGTCCGAGTACAACGGCATCACGTTCTGCCAGGGCAATTTCGCCCTCATGCCGGAGGTGCTGGACGGCACATCGTCGATCCCCGACCTCATCCGCGAGTTCGGCACCGAGAAGATCCCGTTCGTGCACTTCCGCGACGTGCGCGGCACGCCGGACGCCTTCCAGGAGACGTTCCACGACGCGGGGCAAACCGACATGCCGGCGTGCATGGAGGCGTACCAGGAGATCGGATTCGGCGGCGCGATGCGCCCCGACCACGTGCCGACGCTCGAGGGGGAGTCCAACAACCGCCCGGGCTACGAGACCCTCGGACGCCTGTTCGCCATCGGCTACATCCGCGGTCTCGAGCAGTCGGCATACGGGCACCCCTCCGCGCGGTCATGACCGCGCACCAGGCCGCAGCCGTCGCGGCGGAGGCCGACGACGAGAGCCGGGCCACCGCGATCGGCCTCGTCGCGGACATGGGGCTGCTCGGCGCAGCCGAGGAGGTCTCGGCCGAGCCGCTGTCCGGCGGTGTCTCGTCGGACATCTGGCTGATCCGCACCGGCGATCGCGCCCTCGTCCTGAAGCGCCCGCGCGAGCGGCTGAAGGTCGCCGCCGACTGGCAGGCGCCCATCGACCGCGGTGCGTCCGAGGCGGCGTGGCTCGAGTACGTCGCCGAGGCCGTACCAGGCGCCTGTCCCCGCGTGCTCGGCTACGACGCCGGGACGTTTGCGATCGCGCTCGACTACCTCGACCCTGCGCAGTACCGCAACTGGAAGACGGAGCTGCTGGCGGGGCGGGTGGATGCCGCGTTCGCGAGTGCCGTGGGCGCCGACCTCGGCCGCATCCACGCGGCCTCTGCGCGCACCGCCGGCCTCGCGTCGCGATTCGACCACCAGGACCTCTTCGAGTCGCTGCGCATCGAGCCCTACCTGCTGCGCACGGCGGCGGCCGTGCCCGAGGCGCGCGAGCCGCTCGCCGCCGTCGTTGCGAGCCTTCGGACGACGCGGATCGCCCTGGTGCATGGCGACGTGAGCCCGAAGAACATCCTCGTCGGCGACCGTCCGGTGTTCCTCGACGCCGAGTGCGCCACGTGGTCCGACCCAGCGTTCGACGCCGCCTTCTGCCTGACGCATCTCGCGCTCAAGCAGTTCCATCTTGCGGACCGCGCGGCCGATCTGCGATCGGCATCCGATGCGTTCCGCGCGGGATACCTCGCCGAAGTGGACTGGGAGGAGCAGACGGATGCCGCCGCCCGCGTCGACCGGATCATCCCGGCGCTGCTGCTCGCACGTGTGGAGGGCGCCTCGCCCGTTGAATACCTCGATTCCCTCACGCGCGCGCGCGTGCGCCGGGTCGCGCTCGCCGCGCTCGTCACCGGGCGCGCGTGGGAGGACGTCGCGGACGAACAAGGAGAAGTGCATGACTGACACGATCCGATCGGTCCGCGCGCGGCGCGTCTGGGACTCACGCGGGGTGCCGACCGTCGAGGTCGAGATCACCACCGAGAGCGGCGCCCGCGGTCGCGGCATCGCCCCGGCGGGCGCCTCCACCGGCCGGCGCGAGGCCATCGAGCTGCGCGACGGCGGCACGGCGTTGGGCGGGCGGGACGTGACGCAGGCGGTCGAGCTCGTGCGCACCCGCGTGGCGCCGGCACTGGTCGGCCTCGACGTGGCCGACCAGGAGGGCGCCGACCGTGCGCTCGACCGACTCGACCCCGATCCGCAGCGCTCGGGGATCGGCGGCAACTCCACCACGGCGGTCTCGCTCGCGGTGCTGCACGCGGCCGCCGCGAGCCGTGGCATCCCGCTGTGGCAGGTGCTGGATGCGCAGCCGCGGTTCATCCCGCGCCCCCAGATCCAGATCCTCGGCGGCGGGGCGCACGCCGCGCACCGCACGACGGTGCAGGACTTCATGGTCATGCCGCTGTCGGCGACCTCGATCGCGGAGGGCCTGGTGCACGTCGCCGAGGTCTACCGCGCCGTCGGGGAGGTGCTGGCCGCGCGCGGGCCGAAGCGCGGTGTCGCTGACGAGGGCGGGCACTGGCCGGAAGTGACCGATACCGAGGACGCGCTCGATGTGCTGACAGCGGGCATCGAGCGCACCGGACTCATCCCCGGCATCGACATCGGGATCTCACTCGACATCGCTGCCAGTCAGTTCCACGATCCGGGCGGCTACCGCGTCGGCGACGTCACCTTCTCGAGCGAGGATTGGATCGACCAGCTCGTGCGAATCTGCCGCACCTACCCCGTCGTCACGCTGGAGGATCCGGCCGACGAAGACGACAGCGCGGGAATGCGGCGGGCCGTGGCGGGACTCGGCACGCGCACGCTCGTCGTCGGCGACGACTACCTCGTGACGGACGCCGGACGGATCCGACAGGCCGCCTCCGACAGGACCGTCGACGCCGTCCTGATCAAGGTCAACCAGGTCGGCACGGTCACGGGTGCGGCGAACGCCGTCAGGGCCGCGCGCGACAACGATCTCGCGGTCATCGTCTCGGCGCGCTCCGGCGAGAGCGAGGACATCTCGGTGGCGCACCTCGCGACCGGATGGGGTGCCGATGTCGTGAAGGTCGGCTCGATCACGCGGGGCGAGCGCACGGCGAAGTGGAATGAGCTGATTCGCATCGACGAAGAGCTCGGCCGCGTGCCGCTGGCCCCGCTGGCCGCCTCGGAAGGCGAGAACGCGGGCGAGTCCCTCGTCGACCAATCCGCGCGCGGAGGCAGGCGCGACCGGATGCGGGTCTTCCGCTCGCACCCATGACGGATGTCGGGGGTGATGGCTAGCCTCGAGGGGTGACGCACGAGCTCACACGCGACCAGGCACGCCGGATCATCGTGCGCGCGCAGCTGTTGGACGCCGCGCGCCCCGGAGACGTGATCGAAGTCGCCGAGCAGCTCGGCGAGATCAAGATCGACCCCGCTGCCGCGATCGCGCCGTGCGAGCACACCGTGCTCTGGTCGCGGATCGGCTGGTCGTACGACCCCGGCCAGCTGACGAAGGCCGTCGAGCTCGACCGGCTCCTCTTCGAGTTCGACGGCTCCTTCCGACCCATCGGTGTGCTGCCGCTCCTGATGCCCGCCATGCGCCACTTCCCGCGGCGGGAGAGCAACCGGGAGTGGCTCGCGGCCAACCAGGTGTTCCGGCGGGAGATCCTGGCTCGGCTCCGCGCCGAGGGCCCGCTGCTGGCGAGCCAGATCCCCGACACCGCGCAGGTGAGCCGCGCGCCGGACGGCTGGGAGGGGTCGAACCAGGTGCCGATCATGCTCGACTTCCTGCTGCGGCTGGGCGTGGTCGCGATCGTCGGTCGCGAGGGGCGTCATCGCCGGTGGGATCTCGCGGAACGGGTGTATCCGAGCGACCTCCCCGAGTTCGACGAAGACGAGGCGACTCGCCTGCTCGAAGAGCGCAGCCTGCAGGCGGCCGGAATCGCGAAGCCGCACTGGGTTTGGAACGGCGTGGGCAAGACGACGGGCGAACCGGCCACGGTCGAGGGCAGCACCTGGAAGTGGCGCGTCGACCCCGAGGCGCTCGAAGCCCTCGAAGCCGACGACGACGACGGCGGTCGCGTCGCCTTCCTGCATCCCTACGACCGACTGCTGTTCGACCGCAAACGGCTCGAGGAGCTCTTCGAGTTCACCTACGTGCACGAGCATTTCAAGCCCAAGGCGCAGCGGCGCTACGGCAACTTCGCGCACCCGATCCTGGTGGGGGATCGTTTCGTGGGGATGCTCGACGCCGAAGTCGACAAAGTGCGCGAAGTGCTCCGCGTCAACGCGGTGCACGAGTTCCTGCCGTTCGAGCCCGAAGAGGACGAGATGGTGCGCGCCGAGATCGCCGAGCTGGCGGAGTGGCTGGGCGTCGCGGTCGAAGGCCTCCGCTGACGGACGGATGCCCCGTCCTGCGCGAGAGCCTGTGCGCCGGCGTTGCCGGCCCCTAGGGTGAGGGCATGGAGGTCCTCTTCATCGCCGGCTTCGGCCCCATCGCCCCCGACCCCGCTCGCACCTACGACTTCTGGTCAGGCGCCCTGGGCGTCGAGTTCGAGGAGCTCGCCCCGGACTACCACCACGCCACGAACCTCCCGGGCGCGAAGGTCTTCGGCCTGTGGCCGCTGGCGCAGGCAGCTGAGGCGACCTTCGGCTCGCCGGATTGGCCGGCCGATCTGCCGGTGCCGCAGGCGTGGATCGAGCTCGAGGTCGCGTCAGCCGACGCCGTGGCCGATGGGGCGGCTGAACTGCGCGCCGCGGGGCACCGGATCCTCGTGGACGCCCATCAGGAGCCCTGGGGTCAGACCACCGCGCGGCTGCTGAGCCCTGAGGGACTGCTGCTGGGCCTGTCGTACATGCCCGACTTCCACTGACTTCGTCGTCGCCGACGTCGAACTCAGCGCACCGACATCCGTCTGATCTTCTCGGCGTAGCCGTCGAGCACATCGAGGATTCCGCGGTGCTGCCACACGCGGTTCCGATTTCTTCCTGTGCTCTCAGTGAGCACCCCGCGATCGGTGAGGGCGTCCAGCGCGCGAAGTGCCGCCATCTCTCCCAAGCCGAGTGTGCTCATGAGGTACTTCGTATTCATCGCGGGTTGGCCGACGAGAGCGGGGAGAATCTTCCATGCGGCGGCGTCTGAGCGCAGACCTTTCAACTGCTGGCGGGAGTCCTCGAGTTGCGCGACGAGGTCGTCGACGAGCTGGGTTCCGGTGGTCGCTGCGATCCGACTCGCCGAGGCGAACTCATCGACGATCGGCTCGGCGTCTCCGGCGCGGAACGCGGTCAGCGCGGCGAAGTAGCGGTCGACGTCGACGAGGAGCCCGGCCGAGATCGGCGCAGCGGTCGACCCGACGAGTCCCTTGTTGCGGAGGATGGATTGGGCGAGCGCGCGCCCCGTCCGGCCGTTGCCATCGGGAAACGGGTGGATGGTCTCGAATTGGGCGTGCGCAACGGCGACCTGCACGAGCACGGAGATGTCCTCGCGCTTGACGAAGCCCACCAGGTCCGCGATGGCACCGGGAATGCGGTCATGGTGGGGAGCCACGAACTCCGCGAGGCGAGGGCCGGCCTCACCGCGACCGATCCACACCTGCTCGGAGCGGTAGTGCCCCGCCTCCTTCTCGAAGCCGCGCTGGTGGAGCATCAGCGCCTTGTGCATAGCGAGGATCGAGTCCTCGCTGATGTCGTCCGACAGTCGCAGAGCTGCCTCCATGGCACGGACGTTGCCGATCACGGTGAGCGCGTTCGCCTTGTCGCCCTCGTCGATCTCGGCGAGGGCGAGCTGCCTCGCGGAGGTCGTCAGCTGCTCGATCTGCGAACTGGACGCCGACTCCGTGCGCAGCAGGATCGCCGTCATCGGCCCGAGGGCAGGGTTGTCGGTGCCCAGCCGGCTCCGCGCGTGATTGTCGAACGCAACAAGGCTCCGGGTCGCGTCCTCGACGTTGGCGGAGACATCACCCGGAATCCGGGGATCCCAATCCCGTATCGGTGCCGTGAGGGTGGCGTCATACGGTCCGGTCTGCCGCAGCACCTCGGCGCGCGAGTGCATCTCGGGGGCTCGTGGTTTCCACTCGTAAATCTCGTGTGAGACCGCGGGTATCGGGATGCTCGGGTGGGCGGGACGTGCGGGCATGAAACTACTGTACCAACAGTTAGTGCAATATATGTTGGTAAGAAGCGTTTGTCACCGCGCATACGAGAAAGGGACCGCCTGGCCTGAATGGCCCGCGATCCCTTGTCCCGACTGGTGCCCCCGACTGGAATCGAACCAGCGACCTTTGGTACCGGAAACCAACGCTCTATCCCCTGAGCTACGGAGGCGTACCGATCGAGGATATCACCGCGCCGAGGGCGTTCCTGCCCGCGGTCACCCCGCGTCGGCGGTGATGTCGGTGCCCTCGCTCATCGCGGCGATCGCGTCCGCGAGTCGCTCGGCGAGGTACGCGTGGCCGGCCGTCGACGGATGATCGCGGCCGATCTCGCTCGCGTCGATCACCCAGCCGTAGTTCTCGGGGGTGATCCAGTCGTCCTGCACGGGAGAGACGTACCACCACCCGCGGTCGGCGGCGAGGTGGGCCAGGTCGTCGTCGATCCGAGCGGTCGCGCGCTGCACCGGGAGCACCTGCGGCGCGGGGCCAAGGATGACGATCGCAGCGTCCGGGTACAGCGCGCTGAGCGCGTCCCACGCCGAGGTCACCGCGGCGGTGTAGCCCTCGGGGTAGAGCACCCGGTCGTTGATCGATCCCTCGATGATCACGAGGTCGGGATCAAGGCCCGGATCCAGGGCGGCGATGCGCTCGCCGAAGCTCCCGCCGTCGATTCCGGGCTTGAGGTAGCCGCTGCCGCGCACGCCGTCGACGTGGGTCTCCCAGCCCAGCGTCTGGCCGATCACATACGCGTAGCCGAGGGTCGGATCGGTCGCCGCGGATCCGTAGGTCCAGGAGTCGCCGAAGACGAGCACCGAGGCGTGCTCGGGAAGCACGAGCGGGGCCGGCGCGACGACCGCCGCCGCGCCCTCCGCCACAGCCACAGCCGGCGCCGCCGTCGTGCGCCCGGCGGCGATGAGGAACGCGATCGCGACCGCCGCGACGGCCCCCGCCAGCAGCCACCACGAGCGACTCAGGGGGGTGCGGGCGGCCGTGTTCACGCATCGAGAGTACGTCACGAAATGGCCCGTACCGCATCGGCTAGGAACCGGTGGAAACGGACGCGTGCCGAAGGTCACGGCATCCACTCAGACGCCTGTGATCGAGCACCCGATTTCGCGTGCGAGGATACTTCGGTGCAACGCCTCGTGACCGCTCAACTCGACCTCGATCTGGGGTCGTCCATCGACCTCATTCTCTCGATCACCGCAGCCCAGCAGGTGCCGGTGGTCCGCGAGGAGTTGACGTTCATACAGGGCGATCGCGTCTATACGCCGACCGAGATCGTCGACCAGTCCGGCAGCCGTCTGCACCGCCTCACCGGCGAGGCCGGACGGCTCGAGATCCGCTACGAGGCGACCGTCGCGGGGCACACCGCGACCAGTCGCACGAGCGACCTCGAGGCGATCACCTACCTGCGTCCGAGCCGCTACTGCCAGTCCGACGAAGTGTTCTCGCAGGCGCGTCGCCAGTTCAAGGGGCTGCACGGCCACGATCTGATCGCGGCGGTGAGCGAGTTCGTCGCCACGAGCACGACCTACACGCCCGGGCTCAGCCAGGGCACCGACAGCGCAGTGACCACGCTCATGACCGGCCAGGGCGTCTGCCGCGACTACGCGCACGTCGTCATCGCGCTGCTGCGCGCCATGGACATGCCGGCCCGGTACGCGGCCTGCTACGCGCCCGGGCTCCAGCCGATGGACTTCCACGCCGTGGCCGAGGCCTACCTCGACGGGTCGTGGTACGTCATCGACGGCACCCGCCTTGCCGACCGCCGCTCGCTCGTGCGCATCGCCACCGGCCGCGACGCCGCCGACTGCGCGTTCCTGAGCTACCACGGCGGGCACGTCGGACTCTCGCGCATGCGCGTGGACGCCTGGGTGATCCCGGATGACGCGTCCCTCGACGACCTCGAAGGCGACGACCGCCTCGAGCACCTGTGGGAGGCCGAGGCATCCGATCTCGATCCCGACGACTTCACCACGCTGGTTCAGCTGGCCTGACTGAGGTCGCGTCGGACAGGCGCCTCCCAGGGGAGCGGCCCGGCCGCGCCCGTAGACTTGACAGGCTATGGATCCCGAAGCCCTCTCCGCCGCCCTCGTCGCCGTCATCGCCCCGCTCGCGGAGGCACGCCGACCCGGCTCCTCCGACGGGCTCGCGGCATCCGACTTCCCGCTCGAGCGTCCCAAGAACCGCGACCATGGCGACTGGGCGTCCAACGCCGCCATGAAGCTCGCCAAGGTGGTCGGCGCGAACCCGCGCGAGTTCGCCGCCGAGATCGCGGTCGCCCTCGGCGCGACGCCGGGTGTCGCGACCGTCGAAGTTGCAGGACCCGGCTTCATCAACATCCGATTGGATGCCGCGGCCGCCGGTGCGCTCGCCAAGACGATCGTCGACGCCGGCGCCGCCTTCGGGACGAACGACTCGCGCGCCGACGAGATCATCAACCTTGAGTTCGTCTCGGCGAACCCGACCGGTCCGATCCACCTTGGCGGCACCCGGTGGGCGGCCGTCGGCGATTCGCTCGCCCGCATCCTGAAGTCGCAGGGCGCCTCGGTGTCGCGCGAGTACTACTTCAACGACCACGGCGCCCAGATCGACCGGTTCGCGCGGAGCCTCGTCGCCGCGCACGAAGGCCTGACGACGCCCGAGGACGGCTACGGCGGCGGCTACATCGAAGACATCGCGCGGCGGGTCGCGCTCGCCTATGACGGCGACATCGATTCACTCGACGCCGACGCGAAGCAGGAGGCCTTCCGCGCGCTCGGCGTGAACTTCATGTTCACTGAGATCAAGGCGAGCCTGCACTCCTTCGGCGTCGACTTCGACGTCTACTTCCACGAGAACGACCTGCACGAATCCGGCGCCGTTGAGCGCGCGGTCGAGCGACTGCGCGAGCAGGGCCACATCTTCGAGGAGGACGGCGCGGTCTGGCTGCGCTCGACGACCTTCGGCGACGACCGTGACCGCGTCGTCATCCGCTCCAACGGCACGCCGGCGTACATCTCGGGCGACCTCGCCTACTACCTGAACAAGCGCGAGCGCGGGTTCAACCGGTGCATCATCATGCTCGGCGCCGATCATCACGGCTACGTCCAGCGGCTCATGGCGATGACGGCAGCCTTCGGCGACGAGCCCGGTGTCAACCTGCAGATCCTCATCGGCCAGATGGTCAACCTCGTGAAGGACGGCCAGCCGCTGCGCATGTCGAAGCGCGCGGGCACCGTCGTGACGCTCGAAGATCTCGTCGAGATCGTGGGAGTGGATGCCGCGCGCTACGCGCTCGTGCGCAGCTCGACCGACTCGAACCTCGACGTCGACCTCGACGTCCTGCAGAAGCGCACGAACGACAACCCGGTCTTCTACGTGCAGTACGCGCACGCCCGCACGCACAACGTCGGACGCAATGCCGCGGCATCCGGAGTCGATCGCAGCGAATTCGCCCCTGAGCTGCTCGGGCACGAGACGGAGTCGGCACTGCTCGGCGCCCTCCAGGAGTTCCCGCGCACTGTCGGATTCGCCGCCCAGGTGCGCGAGCCGCACCGCATCGCGCGCTACCTCGAGGAGCTCGCCGGCCTCTACCACCGCTGGTACGACAACTGCCGAGTGATCCCGCAGGGCGACGACCCGATCGAGGCGGTGCACCGCACCCGGCTCTGGCTCAACGACGCCACCGGTCAGGTGCTTCGCAACGGCCTGGATCTGCTCGGCGTGTCGGCACCCGAGAGGATGTAGCCATGAGCGCCGCTGACGCCCAGCCCACCGTGCCTGTTTCGGAGTGGGCGCCTGCGCCTCAGCCTCGCCGCCGAAGCGCGTGGCCGTGGATCGTCTCCGCGATCATCGTCGTCGCGCTCGCCGTGGCGGCGTGGTTCGTCGCTGAGTGGATCGCGCGCACCGTCGTCGAGAACACCATCCGAGATCAGGTCGTCACCAACCTGGCGCTGCCCGCCGACCAGCCGGTGGACGTGGTCGTCGAAGGCGCCGTGCTCCCGCAGCTGATCGCCGGCAGTCTGGACGAGGTGACGATCTCCTCGGAGGATGTGCCGCTCGACGCGGCCTCCGGCGACGTCACGGTGCGCATCGAGGGCCTTCCCATCCGCGGGGCACTCGAAGCCGACGCCGCGACGGCCACCCTCCGGCTCGACGAAGCCCAGCTGCGCGACCTCATGTCGACGGTGGACGGCTTCCCGGCCGAGTCGCTGGGACTGGCGGCCCCGGATGTCACGATCGACACCGAGCTCAAGCTGCTTGGTGTCGGCTTCCCGGTCGGCGTGGCACTGACCCCCAGCGCCGATGCCGGGGACATCGTCCTCACCCCGGCGGGGCTGCAGCTGGGGGGAGCCGAGATCTCCGCCGCCGACCTCAAGGATCGCTTCGGCCGGATCGCCGACGCCGTGCTGCGGCCGTGGACCGTGTGCATCGCCGAGTACATTCCGGCCGGCGTGATTCTGGACAGCGTGGTCGTCGAGGGCGACCACCTGGTCGCCGAGCTCGACATCGACGGCGGCATCATCGCCGACCCCGCCCTGCAGGAGAACGGCACGTGCGCGTGAGCCTCAGCTCTTCCATGGCGCGTGGGTCGGTCGGCGCGCGCCTGCGGCGGCATATGCCGTGCCATAGACTTCAAGGGCTGCCCGGCAAGTGAGTCATCCGGCCGCGGCACCCGCCGAACCGGGTCAGGCCCGGACGGCGACGCGTCGAAGCTCCCACCGATTGGTCCTACCCGTGTCTGCCGCTCCGCACACCCGATCCGAGAATCGGTCAGCGCTCGCCGTGCCGGACGATGCCAATTCGCTGGTGCCCTCCGTCTGGCCCGACAGCGCTCAGCGCAACAAGCACGGCGTGCTCCAGGTGGGCGGCATGGCAGTGACGACCCTGCGCGAGAAATTCGGGACGCCCCTTTACGTGCTGGATGAGAACGAGGTGCGCCAGACCGCGCGCCGCACCCTCGCCGCGTTCCGCGCCGCCGCCGCGGCGCACGGCACGCAGGCGCGCGTCTACTACGCCGGCAAGGCCTTCCTGTCCACCGAGATGGTCCGCTGGGTCACCGAAGAGGGACTGGCGGTCGACGTGTGCACCGGGGGAGAGCTCGCGGTGGCCCTCGCCGCCGGCGCCGACGCTGCCCGCCTCGGCTTCCACGGCAACAACAAGTCCGTCGCCGAGCTCGAACGTGCCGTCCAGGTGGGCATCGGCTCGATCGTCATCGACAGCTGGATCGAGCTCGAGCGCCTCGCCGCGATCGTCGAGCGCCGCGACGCCATGCAGGCGGTGCTGGTGCGCGTGAACAGCGGCGTGCACGCCGAGACGCACGATTTCCTCGCGACCGCGCACGAGGATCAGAAGTTCGGCTTCACGCTGACGGATGCCGCGGCTGCGGTCGCGCGCATCCGCGAGATCGACGGCCTCTCGTTCATCGGGTTGCACTGCCACATCGGCTCGCAGATCTTCGGCACGGCCGGCTTCCGCGAGTCGGCGGCGCGCGTGGTCGAACTCCACGCCGAACTCCTCGCCGGTGGCGAGATCCCCGTGCTGAACCTCGGCGGCGGCTTCGGGATCGCGTACACCGCGACCGACGACCCGACGCCGATCGAGGAGCTCGCCGCCGGGATCGTCGACGCGGTGGCCCAGGAGTGCGAAGTGCGCGGCATCCCGATCCCGAACCTGGCTTTCGAGCCGGGCCGGGCGATCGTCGGCCGCGCCGGCGTCACGCTCTACGAGGTCGGCACGACCAAGCCGGTGCAGGTGGACGACGACTTCACGCGTCTCTACGTGAGCGTCGACGGCGGGATGAGCGACAACGCGCGCCCCGCGCTGTACGGCGCGCAGTACTCCGCCCGGCTCGCCTCTCGCACGAGCGACGCGAAGCCCGCCCTCGTGCGCGTGGTCGGCCGGCACTGCGAGTCCGGCGACATCGTCGTGGACTCCGAGTACCTGCCCGGCGACGTGGCACCCGGCGACCTCGTCGCGGTGCCGGCGACCGGCGCGTACTGCTTCGCGCTGGCCAGCAGCTACAACTACGTTCCGCGCGCGCCTGTCGTAGCCGTGCGCGGAGGCAAGGCCCGCATCATCGTGCGCGGCGAGACGATCGAGGATCTGCTCGCGCGCGACGCCGGTGTCACACCGACTTCTGGGAAAGGCAAGGCATGACTGACTATCGCCGCCTGCGAGTAGCCCTCCTCGGCGCCGGAGCCGTCGGCTCCCAGGTCGCCGCGCTTCTGCTGCGTCACGGTGACGAGCTCGCCGACCGCGCGGGCGCGACACTCGAACTCGCCGGCATCGCCGTGCGCGACATCGACGCGCAGCGCGAAGTGGACCTGCCACGCGAGCTGTTCACCACGGATGCCGAGCCGCTCATCGTCGGTTCCGACATCGTGATCGAGCTCATGGGCGGCATCGAGCCCGCGCGCACCTACCTGCTGCAGGCGATCAACTCCGGCGCGGACGTGGTGACCGCCAACAAGGCGCTCCTCGCGACGCACGGTCCCGAGATCTTCGACGCCGCCGACCAGGTCGGAGCGCAGGTCTACTACGAGGCCGCCGCGGCGGGGGCGATCCCGATCATCCGGCCGCTGCGCGACTCGCTCGCCGGCGACCGCGTGCAGCGGATCATGGGAATCGTCAACGGCACCACGAACTACATCCTCGACCGCATGGACACTGAGGGCGCCGAGCTCGAGGACGTCCTCGCCGACGCCCAGCGCCTCGGCTACGCCGAGTCAGACCCGACGGCCGACATCGAAGGGTTCGACGCCGCGCAGAAGGCCGCGATCCTCGCGAGCCTCGCCTTCCACACGACGGTTCCGCTCGAGGCCGTGCACCGCGAGGGCATCACCGGCATCGACAAGTCGATGATGGATGCCGCCCGCCACGCCGGGTATGTCATCAAGCTTCTCGCCGTCTGCGAGCGACTCACCGGGGAACCGGATGCCGGTGGCACCGGCGAAGCCATCTCGGTGCGGGTCTACCCGGCGCTGATCAGCCGCGCCCACCCGCTGGCGAGCGTCCACGGCGCGAACAACGCCGTCTTCGTGCAGGCGGAGGCAGCCGGCAACCTCATGTTCTACGGCGCCGGCGCCGGTGGCGTGCAGACCGCCTCGGCAGTCCTCGGCGATGTCGTCTCGGCCGCCCGCCGTCATATCGCCGGCGGGGTCGGCGTGGGGGAGTCCACCCGCGCGAACCTGCCGATCGTCGAGATCGGCCGCGTCACGACGCGCTACCAGATCACGCTCGAGGTCGACGACCGGCCGGGCGTGCTGGCGACCGTCGCGGGCACCCTCAGCGAGGGCCGCGTGTCGATCGCGACCCTCGAGCAGACCGTCATCGGCGACGGTGAGGAGGGCTCCGGAACGGCCCGCCTCGTCATCGGAACCCACAAGGCACGGGAGCAGGACCTGAGCGAGACGGTCGACCGTCTCGCCGCGAGCGGCGTCGTGGAGCGCGTCGTCTCGGTCCTGCGCGTAGAAGGAGACTGACATGGCACACGTCTGGCGCGGAGTCCTGCGCGAGTACGCCGACCGTCTGGGCGTCACGGATGCCTCGACCGTCGTTACCCTCGGCGAAGGCGGCACCCCGCTGCTGCCGGCACCAGCGCTGTCGCGCCGCACCGGCGCCGACGTCTGGGTCAAGTTCGAGGGGATGAACCCGACCGGGTCGTTCAAGGACCGCGGCATGACCGTCGCCCTGTCGCGCGCGGTCGAGCACGGTGCGAAGGCGGTCATCTGCGCCTCCACCGGCAACACCTCGGCCTCGGCGGCCGCGTACGCGGCGCACGCCGGGATCACCGCAGCGGTGCTCGTGCCCGAGGGCAAGATCGCGATGGGCAAGCTCAGCCAGGCGGTCGCGCACAACGGCCGCCTCATCCAGGTGCGCGGCAACTTCGACGACTGCCTCGAGATCGCCCGTGAGCTCGCCGCACACTACCCGGTGCACCTCGTGAACTCCGTGAACCCCGATCGCATCGAGGGGCAGAAGACCGCCGCCTACGAGATCGTCGAGGTGCTCGGCGACGCGCCGGACTTCCACTTCATCCCGGTCGGCAACGCCGGCAACTACACCGCCTACTCCCGCGGCTACCGCGAAGAGGCCGAGCGCGGCGTCGCCACCCGCGTCCCGCGGATGTTCGGCTTCCAGGCCGAAGGCTCCGCGCCCTTCGTGCGCGGCGAGGTCGTCAAGAACCCCGAGACGATCGCCAGTGCGATCCGCATCGGCAACCCTGCCTCGTGGGATCTGGCCCTGGCGGCGCGCGAGGCCACCGATGGCTACTTCGGCGCCATCGACGACGACCGGATCCTCGCGGCGCAGAAGCTCCTCGCCGGCGAGGTCGGCATCTTCGTCGAGCCGGCCTCCGCGATCAGCGTCGCCGGTCTCCTCGACCGCGCCGAGGCGGGCATCATCCCCCGTGGCGCCCGTGTCGTCCTGACCGTCACCGGCCACGGCCTGAAGGACCCGCAGTGGGCCCTCCGCAACGCCGACGGCACGACGGTCGAGCCCACCGTGGTCGACGCGTCGACGTCGGATGTGGCATCCGTCCTCGGGCTGGCACCCGTGGAGGCGACCGCGTGAGCGCAGCGCCCGAATGGGCGCCCCTGGGCGCCGGTGACGGGCGATCCGTCGTGGTCCGCGTGCCTGCGACGAGCGCGAACCTCGGCCCCGGCTTCGACACGCTCGGCCTCGCGTTGAGCCTCTACGACGAGCTGCGGGTCACGGCGCTGCCGGACGACCGGCTCGAGATCGACGTCTCGGGGCAGGGCTCCGAGGACGTGCCGCGCGATGGCTCCAACCTGGTCGTCCGGTCCATCAGGTACGCCTTCGAAGCGATGGGGCGACGGATGCCCGGGCTGCGTCTCGAGGCGCGCAACGTCATCCCGCACGGCCGGGGACTCGGCTCATCGGGTGCTGCCGTGGCATCCGGGATCCTCGCCGCGAAGGGTCTGCTCGAAGGCGATGTGGAGTTCGGACCCGACACCCTCCTCCGGCTGGCGACCGAGCTCGAAGGACACCCCGACAACGTCGCGCCCGCCCTGTTCGGCGGCCTGACGATCGCGTGGGTCGACGAGGGCGGTCCGCAGCACAAGAAGCTCCTCGTGCACCGTGGCGTCTCGCCGGTGGTGTTCGTGCCCGAGTTCACGATGTCCACGAAGCTGGCGCGCAGTCTGCAGCCCCTCCACGTGCCCCGCGAGGACGCGGTCTTCAACGTCTCGCGGTCGGCCCTGCTGATCGCCGCGCTGACGCAGAGCCCCGAGCTTCTGCTCGCCGCGACCGAGGACAAGCTGCATCAGAACTACCGGGCGCAGGCGATGCCGCAGACCGACGCACTGGTGCGGGCGCTGCGCGAATCCGGGTTCGCGGCGGTCGTCTCGGGCGCCGGTCCGAGCGTGCTCGTGCTCGCGGACGGGCCGGGACGACGCCTCGAAGCCGCGTCGCTCGCGGGCACGTCGACGGACACTCCGTGGGGGGTCCTCATGCCTGCCGTCGACTTCAAGGGTGGTACAGTGAGGGAGTACACGGAGGGTTCCACGTAAGTACGTGAATCTGAGCCTCCGTCGCAATCTGCGAAACCACCGCACATCCCCCGCCTGGTTCGTTCGCTGAACGCCATGCGGTCCTGAGGTTCGCGGACAGTTCCACTGTCTTAGCCTCGGCGGCTGTGCGATCGCGTCTATCAATCCGTTTTCACAAGGGAGTACTCGTGGAGTCCATCTCCGAGATCCACATCACCGACTCGGCATCCGAAGAGCGCACCGATGCGCTCGAGGGCGCCGTCGATGTGACCACTGGCGACACCGTCGCCGAAACCACTGACGAAGCCGCTGACGCGGCCCAGCCTGAGCAGGGTGCCGAGGTCGACGCCGCTGCGCCGGCCGAGGCAGAGCCTGCCGCTGAGGTCGTCGAGGCCGTCGAGGCGCCCGAGGCCGAGGTGCAGACCGAGGCCGTCGAGGCCGCACCGGTCGAGGCTGAGGCTGAGGCTGAGGCTGAGTCCCAGCCCGCCGCCGAAGCCCCGGCGCAGGTCGAAGAGGCCCCGGCGCAGGTCGAAGAGGCCGCGGCTGCTGCCCCGGTCGAGGCCGAGCCGGTCGTCGAGGCCGAGCCGGTCGCCGCCGTGCGTGCACCGCGCAAGCGTGCGCCGCGCCGTGCGAAGAGCACCGACGTCGCGGCCGAGCCGACCGGCGTCGCCGAAGCAGTCGCCGAGGCGGCTCCGGTCGCTGAGGCCGCTCCCGTCGCCGACGCGCAGGCCGAGGCGCCCGTCGCCGAGGCTGAGGCCACGACCGACGCCGCCGACGCTCCGTCCGAGGCGCCGACTGCCGACGCGACCACGCCCGATGAGGCATCCGTCCCCGAAGGCGACGCATCGTCCGCCGAAGAGTCGGACGCCGCCGAGGGTTCGCCCCGGTCGCGCAGCCGTTCGCGCAGCCGCAGCCGCAGTCGCGGCCAGAGCCCGCAGGGTCAGAACGGCCAGCCGCAGGGCGGCCAGAACGGTCAGCAGGGCGGTCAGGCGCAGGGTGGCCAGAACGACCAGGCCCGCGACGGCCAGAACGCCCAGGGCCAGAACGCCCAGGGCCAGAACCGTCAGAACAACCAGAACCAGAACCCGCAGAACGGCCAGGGCCAGAACGCCCAGGCCCAGCAGGCGTCGATCGACCTGGACGACGAGCCGGGTTCCGCTTCGGCCCGCAGCCGTGCGCGCAACAAGCGCCGCGGCCCGGTCGGCCCGACCGATGAGTTCGAGACCGAGATCGGCGAGGACGACGTCCTGATTCCGATCGCCGGCATCCTCGACGTGCTCGACAACTACGCGTTCGTGCGCACGACCGGCTACCTGCCCGGCACGAGCGACGTCTACGTCTCGCTCGGCCAGGTCAAGAAGTACAACCTGCGCAAGGGCGATGCGGTCGTCGGCGCCATCAAGCAGCCGCGCGAGGGCGAGCAGTCCAGCCGCCAGAAATACAACGCGCTCGTCAAGGTCGATGCGATCAACGGCCTTTCGGTCGAGGATGCCGCGACCCGCGTCGAGTTCGGCAAGCTCACGCCGCTCTACCCGCAGGAGCGCCTGCGCCTGGAGACCGCGCCGGAGAAGCTCACCCAGCGGATCATCGACCTCATCGCGCCCATCGGCAAGGGTCAGCGCGGCCTCATCGTCGCGCCCCCCAAGGCGGGCAAGACGATCGTGCTGCAGCAGATCGCGAACGCGATCGCGACCAACAACCCCGAGGTCCACCTCATGGTCGTGCTGGTCGACGAGCGCCCGGAAGAGGTCACCGACATGCAGCGCACGGTCAAGGGCGAGGTCATCGCCTCGACCTTCGATCGGCCTGCCGAGGACCACACGACCGTCGCCGAGCTCGCCATCGAGCGGGCCAAGCGCCTCGTCGAACTCGGCCGCGACGTCGTCGTGCTGCTCGACTCGATCACCCGTCTGAGCCGTGCCTACAACATCTCGGCGCCGACCTCCGGTCGCGTGCTCACCGGTGGCGTCGACGCGGCGGCGCTCTACCCGCCCAAGCGCTTCTTCGGCGCCGCGCGCAACATCGAGAACGGCGGATCGCTCACGATCATCGCGACCGCACTCGTGGAGACCGGGTCCAAGATGGACGAGGTCATCTTCGAGGAGTTCAAGGGCACCGGCAACAGCGAGCTGCGCCTCAGCCGCTCGCTCGCCGACAAGCGCATCTTCCCCGCGGTCGACGTCAACGCGTCGAGCACCCGTCGCGAAGAGATGCTGCTGTCGTCCGACGAGGTGAAGATCACCTGGAAGCTGCGTCGCGCGCTCGCCGGTCTCGACCAGCAGCAGGCGCTCGAGGTCGTCCTCGGCAAGCTCAAGGAGACCCAGTCCAACGTCGAGTTCCTCGTGCAGATGCAGAAGTCGATCCCGGCTCCGACGCACACCGGTGGCGGTCACAGCCACGGGCACGAGAACAGCATCCGCTGACCTGAGGAACCCGTGTTCGATTCCGTCAAAGCGCTGCTCGACGAGCACCGCGCGGTCCAGGAGGAGCTCTCCGACCCCGCGGTGCACGCCGATGCCGCGCGCGCGAAACGCGTCAACCGGCGCTACGCCGTGCTGTCGCGGATCGTGGCGGCCAACGACGCGTGGGTCGCGGCATCCGCTGATCTCGAAGCGGCGCGCGAGTTCGCGAAAGAGGATGACGCGTTCGCCGAGGAGGTCCCTGGCCTCGAGGAGCATCTCGCCCAGGCGCAGGAGCGCCTGCGGCGACTGCTCATCCCGCGCGACCCGGACGACGCCCGCGACGTGATCATGGAGATCAAGGGCGGCGAGGGCGGCGCGGAGAGCGCCCTGTTCGCCGCGGACCTGCTGCGCATGTACGTGCAGTACGCCGCGTCGAAGGGCTGGAAGACCGAGCTGCTCGAGCGGACCGAGTCCGACCTCGGCGGCTACAAGGACGTCCAGGTCGCGATCAAGGGATCCTCCGCCGACCCCGCTCAGGGCGTGTGGGCGCACCTCAAATACGAGGGCGGCGTGCACCGCGTGCAGCGCGTCCCTGCGACCGAGTCGCAGGGGCGCATCCACACCTCGACGACCGGCGTGCTCGTCTTCCCCGAGGTCGACGAGCCCGACGAGGTCGAGATCAACCCGAACGACCTCAAGATCGATGTGTTCCGTTCATCGGGTCCTGGCGGTCAATCCGTCAACACCACGGACTCGGCGGTGCGCATCACGCACGTGCCCACCGGGATCGTCGTGTCGATGCAGAACGAGAAGTCGCAGCTGCAGAACCGCGAGGCCGGCATGCGGGTCCTCCGCGCTCGGCTGCTCGCCAGGCAGCAGGAAGAGCTCGACGCCATCGCCTCCGACGCGCGCAAGTCGCAGATTCGCGGCATGGACCGCTCCGAGCGGATCCGCACGTACAACTTCCCGGAGAACCGCATCGCGGACCACCGCACGGGGTACAAGTCGTACAACCTCGACCAGGTCATGGACGGCGCACTGGAGCCGATCATCGCCTCGTGCATCGCGGCCGACGAAGAGGAGCGCCTCGCGGCGCTCGGCTCCGAGGGCTGACCGCGCTCTGGCGATAGCCTGATCGCGTGATCACGTTTCTGATCTGCGCAGCGATCTTCCTCGTCTCGGCCTTCCTGGGGCTCATCGCAGCGGACCTCATCCTGCCCGGCTTCTCCCTGCACTGGAACGATTGGTGGGGCGTCCTGCTCGCCGTGGTGATCTTCGCGGTGCTGCAGAGCGTCCTTGCGCCCTGGCTGTTCAACATCACACGACGGCACGCCAATGCGTTCCTCGGCGGAATCGGCCTCCTGTCGACCTTCGTCGCACTGCTCATCGCGGTCGTCA
Source organism: Microbacterium sp. P5_E9 (assembly GCF_054049175.1). Taxonomy (NCBI): domain Bacteria; kingdom Bacillati; phylum Actinomycetota; class Actinomycetes; order Micrococcales; family Microbacteriaceae; genus Microbacterium; species Microbacterium sp. P5_E9. The sequence continues at coordinate 82,904 of NZ_JBFUMV010000016.1, forward strand.
TCCCGGCGGCCGGAATCGGCATCGACGGTCCCGTCGCGTGGATCATCGGCACGCTCGTCGTCTGGCTCGTCACGGCCATTGCGACGTGGCTGCTTCCGCCGCTGTTCATCAAGAAGCAGGTCGCGGAGCGCCGGTCGTAGTGGCGGATGCCGCAACCGCGCGCCGCATCCGGGTCGTCGGCATCTCGGGCTCGGGCAAGTCGCGGCTCGCTGCGCAGATCGCCATGGCGACGGGGCTCGCCCGCCTCGAACTCGACGCCGTTTCACGACGCCGTCGTGCTCGCGCGGTCCAAACCGCCTGACGCGCCCGAAGATCGCAGCAGCGCGTGGCGGTATCAACAGCGCGAGCGAATCGCCCCCGCGCGGCGAGGACGCCACCGCGCCGCCAAGACGCGCTCGGCGCTAGATGTGGTACTCGGGCGCCGTCAGCAGCGCCCGGGTGTCTTCGCCGGAGTGCCGAACGCGCGGCTTGGCCGGGATGCCGACCAGGATGCTGTCGGCCGGTGCGTCCTTGGTGACCACGGCGTTCGCGCCGATCACCGACCCTGCACCGATCGTGATCGGGCCGAGCACCTTCGCGCCGGCACCCACGGCGACGCCGTCGCCGAGCGTGGGGTGGCGCTTGCCGCCGTTGCGGGTGCGGCCGCCCAGCGTGACGCCGTGATAGAGCATGACGTCGTCGCCGACCTCGGCGGTCTCGCCGACCACGACGCCCATGCCGTGGTCGATGAAGAAGCGCCGGCCTATGGTCGCACCGGGGTGGATCTCGATCCCGGTGAGCCAGCGGGTCACCTGGGAGCCCGCGCGGGCGATGAAGCGGAAGCCGCGTGCCCACAGCGCATGCCACACGCGGTGTGCCCAGATGGCGTGCAGGCCCGGGTACAGCAGCGCGATCTCGAGCCCGCTCCGTGCCGCGGGGTCGCGGAGCTTCGCGGCGGCGAGGTCCTCGCTGATCCGCGCGAAGACGCCGAGGTGCTCGCCCTCCGAAGGGTCGGTCGGCGCGCTCATGAGGCGTCCGGCTCGGGGTCGCGCAGGTGCTCGTAGAGCGCCGTCGACAGATAGCGCTCGCCGGCATCGGGGATGATCACGACGATCCGCTTGCCGGCCGCTTCCGGTCGGGCCGCGATCTCGAGCGCCGCCCAGACTGCCGCGCCCGCGGACATGCCGGCGAGGACGCCCTCGCGCGTGGCGAGGTCGCGCGCGACCCGGATGGCGTCATCGAACTCGACGTCGAAGATCTCGTCGACGAGCGACAGGTCGAGCACCGGGGGGATGAAGTTCGGGCCGATGCCCTGGATCCGGTGCCCGCCGGCGTGCCCTTCGGTGAGCAGCGGCGAGTCCTTCGGCTCCACCAGCACGATCTTCACGTCCGGGTTGCGCTCTTTGAGCACGCTTCCGACGCCGGTGATCGTCCCGCCGGTGCCCGAACCGGCAACGAACCAGTCCACCTGGCCGTCGGTGTCGCGCCAGATCTCCTCGGCCGTCGTGCGCCGGTGGATCTCGGCGTTGGCGGCGCTCTCGAACTGATGCGCGAGCACCGCGCCCGGGGTCTCCGCCGCGATCCGCTCCGCGGTCCCGACAGCCTCGGTCATGCCCTTGTACGGGTTGGTGAGCACCAGCTCCGCGCCGTACGCCTTCAGCAGCGTCCGCCGCTCCTTCGACATCGAGGCGGGCATCGTGAGGATCACCCGGTACCCGCGCGCGGCGCCGACGAGCGCCAGTGCGATGCCGGTGTTGCCGCTCGTGGACTCCACGATCGTGCCGCCGGGCTGGAGTTCGCCGGACGCCTCGGCCGCGTCCACGAGGGCGACCCCGAGACGGTCCTTGACGCTCGAACCCGGGTTGAAGAACTCGAGCTTGGCGAGCACCTCCCCACCCAGCCCCGCGGTGACCGCGTTGAGCCGGACGAGAGGCGTATTGCCGAATGCAGAGGTGATATCCGCATGGATCCTAGGCACGGATCACCCTTTCGAAGAGAAGCGGATCAGTCGCGGAGGTCCTCGTACAGCGCGGTCGAGAGGTAGCGCTCGCCGAACGACGGGATGATCACGACGATGTTCTTGCCGGCGGCCTCTGGACGCGCTGCGACCTGAAGGGCAGCCCAGATCGCGGCACCGGAGGAGATGCCGACCAGGATGCCGTCCTGCACGCCGACGGCGCGCGCGGTGGCGATCGCGTCGGGGAATTCGACGTCGATGACCTCGTCGATGACCGTCTGATCGAGGATCTCCGGGATGAAGTTCGGCCCGATGCCCTGGATCTTGTGCGGTCCGGGGGTGCCCTTGGTCAGCAGGGGGGAGTCGGCGGGCTCGACCGCGATGACCTTCGCGCCGGGGACGCGCTCCTTCAGGACCTGGCCGACGCCGGTGATCGTGCCGCCCGTGCCGATGCCGGCGACGAAGTAGTCGACCTGCCCGTCGGTGTCGCGGATGATCTCCTCGGCGGTGGTCTCGCGGTGGATGCGCGGGTTCGCCTCGTTCGCGAACTGCTTGGCGAGCACGGCGCCCGGAGTCTCGGCGGCGATCTCCTCGGCCTTCGCGACCGCGCCCTTCATGCCCCCGGCCGGGTCGGTGAGGACGAGTTCTGCACCGTAGGCCTTCAGCAGCAGCCGGCGCTCGACGGACATCGACGACGGCATCGCGAGGATGACCCGGTAGCCGCGGGCCGCGCCGACCATCGCGAGCGCGATGCCGGTGTTGCCGCTCGTCGCCTCGACGATGGTGCCGCCGGGCTGCAGTTCGCCTGACGCCTCTGCGGCGTCGACGATGGCGATGCCGAGGCGGTCCTTGACGCTGGAGGCGGGGTTGTAGAACTCGAGCTTCGCCAGGATGTTGCCTTCCACTCCCTCCGCCACGCGGTTGAGGCGCACCAGAGGGGTGTTGCCGAAGGCAGAGGTGATATCGGAGTGGATACCGGGCATTTTGCGGGGCCTTTCGCGCAGATCGGGTAGACCGCTCAAGCCTAGGGGAGGGGCCTCAGAGCGGGACCGAATGTGACGGGTGCCGTCACATTCGCGAGGCGATGCGGCGAGCCGCGACGCTTAGGCTTGATCGGTCATGCCTGAACTCTCTGCTCCGCCGCGCGCCCTCTCCGACGTCCTGCGCGATTCGTCGTCCCGCCTCGCCCAGGCGGGAGTCCTGGATCCGGTCGTGGACGCCGAGCTGCTCGCCGGCCACGTCCTCGGGCTGCCTCGCGGTGCGGTGCAGGCCGCGGTGATCCGCGGCGATGCGATCCCGGCGGCGCAGGCTGAGCGCATCGAGCGGCTCGTCGCCCGCCGCGTGACCCGCGAGCCCCTGCAGCACATCACCGGCACCGCCCCGTTCCGCCACCTCGAGCTGCGCGTCGGCCCCGGGGTGTTCGTGCCGCGGCCCGAGACCGAGATGGTCGCGCAGCTGGCCATCGACGCGCTGCGGGCCGTGGCATCCGCCTCCCCGATCGCGGTCGATCTCGGCACCGGCAGCGGCGCCCTCGCCCTCGCGCTCGCCTCCGAGGTGCCGCACTCCCGCGTGTTCGCGGCCGAGAACTCGGTCGAGGCGTTCGTTTGGGCGAAGGAGAACTTCGAGCTCGTCGGCGTCGACAACGCCCGCCTGGCCTTCGTCGACCTCGAGCACGCGTTCGGCGACCTCGACGGGTCGGTCTCGGTCGTCGTGTCCAACCCTCCGTATGTTCCGGATGCCGCGATCCCGCGCGACCCGGAGGTTCGCCTGTTCGATCCGCCGGCGGCGCTGTACGGCGGCGAGGACGGCCTGGACGTCGTGCGCGTGCTCAGCCGGGTCGGGCTGCGACTGGCCCACCCGGGCGGATCGATCGTGATCGAGCACGGTGAGTGGCAGGGTGAGGCCATTCGCGGCATCCTCGCGGCCGATGGCTGGCGCGCGCCCGCCACGCATCCCGACCTGACCATGCGCGACCGCGCCACGACCGCACTGCGTCCGTGAGCGGTTCGGGTCCGCAGAGCCCGCGCACGTACACTGGGCACGACATGTCCTCCGTCTTCGACTGCCGCGACGAGACTCAGCTCCTCCCCGGCATGCGCCAGGCCCGCCAGGCGATCGGCCGGGGCGAGCTCGTGGTCCTCCCCACCGACACCGTCTACGGCATCGCCGCCGACGCCTTCAACGCCCGCGCCGTGCAGGCGCTGCTCGATGCGAAGGGCCGTGGGCGCCAGTCGCCGCCGCCCGTGCTCGTCGCAGGCCTCGCGACCCTGCGCGCGCTGGTCGCGGAGGTGCCCGAGCCGGTGGAGCGGCTCGTCGAGGCATTCTGGCCGGGGGGCCTCACCATCGTGCTGCCCGCCCAGCCGTCGCTGGCCTGGGACCTGGGCGACACCCACGGCACGGTCGCCGTGCGGATGCCCGGGGACCGGATCGCCCTCGAACTGCTCGAAGAGACCGGCCCGCTCGCGGTGTCCAGCGCCAACCTGACCGGTCAGTCCGCGGCCGTGCGCGCCCAGGAGGCGCGCGACATGCTCGGAGACAGCGTCGCGGTGTACCTCGACGCCGGCACATCGGCGACCGGAGTGGCCTCGACCATCATCGACGCGACGACGCTGGTCGGCGGGACGAGCCCCCGCATCCGCATCCTGCGCGACGGCGCCGTCAGTCGCGAACGGCTTCGGGAGGTGCTCGGCGATCTCCTCGAATCCGACGACCAGCCCGAGTCGCCGGACTCCGACCCGCCGTCCGGCGGCCCGCAGTGAAGCAGTACGTCTTCACGATCCTCTTCACGGCGACCGTCACGTTCGTCCTCGCCTGGGTGGTCTGGCGGCTGAGCACGAAGTACAAGCTCTATCCCGGCATCCGCGAACGAGACGTCCACAAGACGCCCACCCCGCGCCTCGGCGGGATCGCGATGTTCCTCGGCGTGGTCGCGGCCGTACTGGTGTCGTCGCAGAACGACTTCTTCGCGATCTTCTGGGTCGACCCGCAGCCGATCCTCGCGATCCTGCTCGCGACGCTGATCATCGTCCTGGTGGGTGTCGCCGATGATCTCTGGGACCTCGACTGGACCGTCAAGCTCGGCGCGCAGTTCCTCGCCGCGGGCATCATCGCGTGGGTCGGCAAGCTGCAGATCCTGTCGCTCCCGATCGGCGGCCTGATGGTCGGCTCGAGCTGGGTGAGCTTCGTCCTGACGGTCTTCGCCATCGTGATCGTGATGAACGCGGTGAACTTCATCGACGGTCTCGATGGGCTGGTCGCCGGGGTGTGCCTCATCGCCAACGCCGTGTTCTTCGCCTACTCGTACCTGCTGCTGCGCGATTTCACGACGAACAACTTCTCGCTGGCGACCTTCATCGCCGCGGTGCTGATCGGATCGTGTGCCGGATTCCTGCCGCTGAACTGGAGTCCGGCGAAGCTGTTCATGGGGGATGCCGGGGCTCTCATGGTCGGGCTGCTCATGGCCTGCTCCGCCATCGCGATCACCGGCCAGCTCGATCCCGCCGTGCTCGACCCGAACGACTTCGGGCGATCGCAGCTGCTGGGTGCGTTCATCCCGATCCTGCTGCCGGTCGTGGTGGTGCTGCTGCCGCTGCTGGACTTCGGCATGGCGGTCATCCGCCGCATGCAGGCCGGGAAGTCGCCGTTCGCCCCCGACCGCAAGCACCTGCACCACCGCATGCTGGACATGGGGCACACCGACCGCGACGCCGTGCTGGTCTTCTACGCGTGGACCGCCATCGTCGGGCTCGGCGTGCTGCTGATGTACATCGGCACGACGGCGGGATGGCCCGGGCTGTACCTGCCCGGGATCGTCTACCTGCTGATCGGCCTGGCCGCCTGCCTGGTCGTGACCCTTCCGCCCGCGCGTCGCGCGAGGACCCGCACCGAGTTGGAGCCCGTCATATGAGCCCGAACCCCGTCTCGAGCACGCCGATCCTGCGGACGACGCTGGTCTGGTCAGCCGGGGTGACCGCGGTGCTCGCGGTCGCAGCGGCCGTCATCGGGTTCCTGGTCGCCGGCACCACCGGCCTATGGAGCGCACTGCTCGGGGTGCTGATCGCGGCGGTCTTCCTCGCGATCACCGCGCTCAGCATCCTGATCGCCAACCGCTGGTACGGCGACGACCTCTACGTGCCGATCTTCTTCGGGATCGTGCTCGGCGGCTGGATCCTGAAATTCATCGTCTTCATCGTCGCCCTGCTGCTGCTGCGCGGTCAGCCCTGGCTCGATCCGACGGTGTTCTTCGTCGCCGTGGTGGTCAGCGTGCTGGCATCTCTGGTCGTCGACGTCGTCGTCCTCACCCGCATGCGGGTGCCGCATGTGGGTGACATCACGCTGCCGACAGACCCCGATGAGGGTGATCGAATCGATGACCGAGGCTCCGAGAAGCCTGGGGAGGACTTGGGAACCCCCTGAGTTTGGTAGTGTTGTGCAGGCCCGCCCGCTAGCCCTATTGAGMGCTTGTGGTGTGGCGTTCACCTACCATCGTCGCGACGGATTCTTCCGTTGCCCCGAAGCTGGAGCCAGCGCTGTTTACCCTAGCTGCGACACTGATCGCCCACACCGCCGAAGACGGGGGTGAATTCCACGGTCCCTCGATCGACGAGTTCTTCCCGCCGATTCTGACCGAGTTCCTCGGCGTTCCGGTCACCCGCATCAGCCTGATCCAGATGCTGGCGACCATCGTCCTCGTGATCGTCTTCTGGCTCGGCACCCGCCGCATGACGGTGATCCCGGGCCGCTTCCAGAGCCTGATCGAGATGGGCCTCGGCTTCGTCCGGACCAACATCGCGCATGACCTGCTCGGCAAGAAGGACGGCGACCGCTTCCTGCCGATCCTCACCACGATGTTCTTCATGATCCTGTTCATGAATCTGACGGGAATCATCCCGTTCCTGAACATCGCGGGAACGGCCATCGTCGCGGTGCCGCTCACGCTGGCAGTCGTCAGCTACGTCACGTTCATCTACGCCGGTGTCAAGAAGAGCCCGAAGAACTTCTTCAAGAACGCGCTCTTCCCGACCGGCGTGCCCTGGCCGATCTACATCATCGTGACGCCGATCGAGTTCATCTCGACGTTCATCATCCGGCCGGTCACGCTGACGCTGCGACTCCTCATGAACATGATGGTCGGCCACCTGCTGCTCGTGCTGTTCTTCTCCGCGACGTCGTTCTTCCTGCTGACGATGGGCGGCTGGTGGTCGATCCTCGCGGCCGGCAGCCTCGCGTTCGGCTTCGCCTTCACACTGTTCGAAATCCTGGTGGCCGTCCTCCAGGCATATGTCTTCGCCCTCCTCACCGCGGTCTACATCCAGCTCGCGGTGGCGGAAGAGCACTGATCCCGGGTCGGCACAGCCACCCGTAACCGAAAGGAAAACCAACTCGTGGACGCAACTACGGTTCTCGCCGAGGTCTCCGGCAGCATCGCGACTGTCGGCTACGGCCTCGCAGCGATCGGCCCGGCCATCGGCGTGGGCATCGTCGTGGGCAAGACGATCGAGGGTGTGGCTCGCCAGCCCGAGCTCGCCGGCCGCCTGCAGGTGCTGATGTGGATCGGTATCGCCTTCACCGAGGCGCTCGCCTTCATCGGCATCGCCACCGCCTTCATCTTCGGCTACTGATCCCACCACTTCGACGTAAGGAGACAGGATGCTGAACGCTCTTGTCACGCTCGCCGCCGAAACGGAGGAAGCGCCCAACCCGCTTCTCCCGGCGTGGTACGACATCGTGTGGTCGTCGGTGTGCTTCATCATCATCCTCTTCATCTTCTGGAGGGTCGCCCTCCCGCGGCTGAAGAAGATGCTCGACGAGCGCAGCGCCGCCATCGAAGGCAACATCGCCAAGGCGGATGACGCTCAGCGCCGGGCGGAGGCTGCTCTCGCGGAGTACACCGCGCAGCTTTCCGACGCTCGCAAGGAGGCCGGAGAGATCCGCGATGCCGCCCGCGACGACGGCAAGCAGATCGTCGCCGAGGCGAAGGAGACCGCGACCGCCGAGGCCGCGCGACTGACCGCATCCGCGCACGCGCAGATCGAGGCCGAGCGCCAGGCCGCGCTCGTCTCGCTGCGCAGCGAGGTGGGCACTCTTGCGATCGACCTCGCCGGTGGCGTCATCGGGGAGTCGCTGTCGGACGACACGCGGGCTCAGGGCGTTGTCGACCGCTTCCTCGCCGAACTCGAAGAGTCCGAGACAGCCGGGAAGGCATCGAAGTAATGGGCAGTGCCACCACTCAGGCCGAAGCCGCGACGAAGGCGGCGCTCGACGCAGCCTCGGGCATCGACCTCGACGTGTCCCGCGAGCTGTTCGCCGCGGCGCGCGCCGTGGCGGATTCGCCCCAGCTGGGCGGTGCGCTGGCCGACTCCTCAGCTTCTGCGGACGCGCGGGCCAAGGTGATCGCCGACGTCTTCGGCACCGCCTTCCGGCCCGTGTCGGTCGCGCTGCTGACGACGGCTGTCGCGCAGCGGTGGTCATCGTCCTCCGACCTGGTCGACGGGATCGAAGAGCTCGCGGTGCGTGCCGCGGCTCGCTCGGACGCCACGGCGGATGTCGAGGGGGAGCTGTTCCGCTTCTCGCGCACAGTCGCGGCGAATCCGGAGCTCGAGCTCGCGCTCGGCGCCCGGCTCGGCGACGATTCGGCCAAGGCCGTGCTCATCGAGACGCTGCTGAAGGGCCGCGCCAGCGAGCCCACCATCGTGATCGTCTCGTCGCTCGCCCGGCAGCCGCGGGAGCGTCGCATCCGCCAGCTGCTGGATCGCGCGATGTCGCTCGTCGCCGACCAGCGCGGGCGCGCCGTCGCCACTGTCGTCTCGGCGGTTCCGCTGAGCGACGCACAGACGGAACGTCTCACCGCGGCGCTGTCGCAGCGCTATGGCGCAGACGTGTCGCTGAACGCCGTCGTCGATCCCGCGGTGATCGGCGGAGTGCGCGTGCAGATCGCCGACGACGTGATCGACGCGAGCGTCTCGTCCCGCATCTCCGACCTGCGCAAGCGGCTGGCCGGATAACACAGATTTCCCGCCCCTCACCGGGCGGAGGATTGGGGCCTCGTCCCCACCGAACGAAGGAAGACAATGGCAGAACTCACTATCAGCCCCGACGTCATCCGTGACGCGCTGAAGGACTTCGTCGCCGCCTACGAGCCCAGCGGCTCCGCGGCGAACGAGGTCGGCACCGTCGTGGACGCTGCCGACGGCATCGCGCACGTCGAGGGCCTTCCGGGTGTCATGGCGAACGAGCTCGTGACGTTCAGCGACGGCACGTCCGGCCTCGCGCTCAACCTCGACGAGCACCAGATCGGCGTCGTCATCCTGGGCGAGTTCTCCGGCGTGCAGGCCGGCCAGCAGGTCACCCGCACCGGCGAGGTGCTCTCGGTTCCGGTCGGCGACGGCTACCTGGGTCGTGTCGTCGACCCGCTCGGCAACCCGATCGACGGTCTCGGCCAGATCGCGACCGACGGACGCCGTGCGCTCGAGCTCCAGGCGCCCGGCGTCATGCAGCGCAAGAGCGTGCACGAGCCGATGCAGACCGGCATCAAGGCGATCGACGCCATGATCCCGATCGGCCGCGGGCAGCGCCAGCTCATCATCGGCGACCGCCAGACGGGCAAGACCGCGATCGCGATCGACACGATCATCAACCAGAAGGCGAACTGGGAGTCCGGCGACACCACCAAGCAGGTGCGCTGCATCTACGTCGCCATCGGCCAGAAGGGCTCGACGATCGCCTCGGTGCGCGGCGCGCTCGAGGACGCCGGAGCCATGGAGTACACGACCATCGTCGCGGCTCCGGCATCCGACCCCGCCGGCTTCAAGTACCTCGCGCCCTACACGGGTTCCGCGATCGGCCAGCACTGGATGTACGAGGGCAAGCACGTCCTGATCATCTTCGACGACCTGTCGAAGCAGGCCGAGGCCTACCGCGCCGTCTCGCTCCTGCTGCGCCGCCCGCCGGGCCGCGAGGCGTACCCCGGTGACGTGTTCTACCTGCACTCCCGTCTGCTGGAGCGCTGCGCGAAGCTCTCGGATGAGCTCGGTGCCGGTTCGATGACGGGTCTCCCGATCATCGAGACGAAGGCGAACGACGTCTCGGCCTACATCCCGACCAACGTGATCTCGATCACCGACGGCCAGATCTTCCTGCAGTCCGATCTGTTCAACGCCAACCAGCGCCCCGCAGTCGACGTCGGCATCTCGGTATCCCGCGTCGGCGGCGACGCGCAGGTGAAGTCGATCAAGAAGGTCTCCGGCACGCTCAAGCTTGAGCTCGCCCAGTACCGCTCACTCGAGGCGTTCGCGATGTTCGCGAGCGACCTGGATGCCGCATCCCGTCGTCAGCTCGCGCGTGGCGCCCGCCTGACCGAGCTGCTCAAGCAGCCGCAGTACTCGCCCTACCCCGTCGAGGAGCAGGTCGTCTCGATCTGGGCCGGCACCAAGGGCAAGCTCGACACGATGCCGATCGAGGACGTCCTGCGCTTCGAGCGCGAACTGCTGGACTACCTGCGTCGCAGCACGAAGATCCTCGACACCCTGCGCGACACCAACGTGCTCGACGACGACACCGCCGCCGAGCTGGAGAAGGTGACCGACGCGTTCATCCTCGAGTTCCAGTCCGGCAAGGGCGGGCAGGCGATCGACAAGCCCGGCCACGAGGAGTTCGAGGCGGCGACCGCGACGGACGTCAACCAGGAGAAGATCGTCAAGGGCCGCCGCTAACGGCGCACCGGGACAAAGACCATGGGCGCACAACTGCGGGTCTACAAGCAGAAGATCGCATCTGCTCAGACGACCAAGAAGATCACGAAGGCGATGGAGCTCATCGCGGCTTCGCGCATCCAGAAGGCGATGGCGCGCGTGCGCGCCTCGGCTCCGTTCGCGCGCGCCGTCACGCGCGCCGTCGCAGCTGTGGCGACGCACGGCAATGTCGACCACCCGCTGACCCAGGAGCGCGCTGTCATCCGCCGATCGGCGGTGGTGATCTTCGCATCCGACCGCGGGCTCGCCGGGGCGTTCAACTCGCAGATCCTGCGAGAGTCGCTGCAGCTCGCCGAACTCCTGCGCACGCAGGGCAAAGAGCCGGTGTTCTACCTGGTCGGTCGCAAGGCCGTCGGGTACTTCCAGTTCCGGCGCCTGCCGAACGCGGGGGAGTGGGTGGGTGACACCGACACGCCGCACTTCCACACGGCCGAGGAGATCGCCGGTGTCCTGCTGGACGCCTACGACCGCGGCGGCGACGCCGGCGGGGTGGATGAGATCAACCTCGTCTACAACCGCTTCGTCAGCATGATGACGCAGACGCCCGAGACCGTGCGACTGCTGCCCCTCGAGGTCGTCGAAGCCGATGCATCCGCTCCGGCGCAGATCTACCCGCTCTACGAATTCGAGCCGGAGGCGAGCGTCGTCCTGGACGCACTCCTGCCCGTGTACATCCAGAGCCGCGTCTTCAACGCGCTTCTGCAGTCGTCGGCGGCCAAGCACGCCGCGACCCAGAAGGCGATGAAGTCGGCCAGCGACAACGCGGACAACCTCATCACGGACTACACGCGTCTGCGCAACAACGCGCGTCAGGCCGAGATCACGCAGCAGATCGCCGAGATCGTCGGCGGCGCCGACGCGCTCGCGTCGAGCAAGTAAGACCACACGAAAGAGAAGACGAAGACAATGACTCCCACCGCCACCACCGTCGAAAGCGCGGCGAAGACGGAGACGCTGCCCGTCGGCCGTGTCGCGCGCGTCACCGGGCCCGTCGTCGACATCGAGTTCCCCCACGACGCGATCCCCGACATCTACAACGCCCTCAAGACGACCGTCACGATCGACGGCGTCACCTCCGAGTTCACGCTCGAGGTCGCCCAGCACCTGGGCGATGACCTCGTCCGCGCGATCGCGCTGAAGCCGACCGACGGCGTCGTGCGCGGCCAGGAGGTGCGCAACACCGGCGGCCCGATCACGGTGCCCGTCGGCGACGTCACCAAGGGCAAGGTCTTCAACGTCATCGGCGAGATCCTCAACGCCGAGCCGGGCGAGAAGATCGAGATCACCGAGCGCTGGGGCATCCACCGCAAGGCGCCGAACTTCGACCAGCTGGAGTCGAAGACCCAGATGTTCGAGACCGGCATCAAGGTCATCGACCTGCTGACCCCGTATGTCCAGGGCGGCAAGATCGGCCTGTTCGGCGGTGCCGGAGTCGGCAAGACCGTCCTCATCCAGGAGATGATCCAGCGCGTCGCGCAGGACCACGGTGGCGTGTCGGTGTTCGCCGGTGTCGGCGAGCGCACCCGTGAGGGCAACGACCTCATCAAGGAGATGGAGGAGGCGGGCGTCTTCGACAAGACGGCCTTGGTCTTCGGCCAGATGGACGAGCCGCCTGGGACGCGTCTTCGCGTCGCGCTGTCGGCGCTGACGATGGCGGAGTACTTCCGCGATGTGCAGAAGCAGGACGTGCTGCTGTTCATCGACAACATCTTCCGCTTCACGCAGGCCGGCTCCGAGGTCTCGACCCTGCTCGGCCGCATGCCTTCCGCGGTGGGCTACCAGCCGAACCTCGCCGACGAGATGGGTGTGCTCCAGGAGCGCATCACCTCGACCCGTGGTCACTCGATCACCTCGCTGCAGGCGATCTACGTCCCCGCCGACGACTACACCGACCCGGCACCGGCCACGACGTTCGCGCACCTCGACGCGACCACCGAGCTGTCGCGTGAGATCGCCTCGAAGGGCCTGTACCCCGCCGTCGACCCGCTGTCGTCGACGAGCCGGATCCTCGACCCCCGCTACATCGGCGCCGACCACTACCGTGTCGCCACCGCCGTCAAGCAGATCCTCCAGAAGAACAAGGAACTGCAGGAGATCATCGCCATCCTCGGTGTCGACGAGCTCTCCGAAGAGGACAAGGTCGTCGTGTCGCGTGCACGCCGCATCCAGCAGTTCCTCTCGCAGAACACCTACATGGCGAAGAAGTTCACCGGCGTCGAGGGCTCCACGGTCCCGATCAAGGAGACGATCGAGTCCTTCGACGCGATCGTCAAGGGCGACTTCGACCACGTCGCCGAGCAGGCCTTCTTCAACGTCGGCGGCATCGGCGATGTCGAAGAGCGCTGGGCTCAGATCCAGAAGGAAGACGAGTGACATGCCGCTGAAGGTCAACCTGGTCTCCGCGGAGTCGGAGATCTGGTCGGGCGAGGCGACGCTCGTCGTCGCAAAGACGATCATCGGCGAGATCGGCTTCATGGCCGGTCACGAGCCGGTGCTTGCGATCCTCGCCGAGGGGCAGGTGCGCATCACCCAGGCCGACGGCACCAAGATCATCGCCAACGCCCAGGACGGCTTCGTCTCGATGTCCGACGACGAGGTGTCGATCGTGGCCGGGAACGCAGCCCTGATCTCCTGAGCCGATTTCGCGAAAGGGCAGGTTCACGCGCAGCGTGGACCTGCCCTTTCGCCGTGTGTGTTTCGATACGCCCGCTTCGCGGGCTACTCAACAACCGGATGCAGAAAACATCATGCTGATCCTCTTGCCGCCGTCCGAGACCAAGCGTCCCGGCGGACGACGACGGCCCGTCGAGCTGGGGACGCTTGCCCTGCCGTCGCTCGCGCCGCAGCGCGAGACTGTCGTCGACGCGCTCGTCGCGCTGTCGGCGGACGAGCCGTCGGCGTCGCGCGTGCTGAAGCTCGGCGCGACGCAGCGCGGCGAGGTCGCGATCAACGCCGCGCTGCGCGCCGCCCCGACGATGGCGGCCATCGACCGCTACACCGGGGTGCTCTACGACGCGCTGGACGCGGCATCCCTCCCTCCGTCGGCCCGGGCGTGGGTGGGACGCAATGTGCTCATCCACTCCGCCCCGTTCGGCCCGGTCGGCGCGCTCGACCCCATCCCGGCCTACCGGCTGGGTGCCGGGGTCTCCCTGCCCGGCCTGCCGCCCCTCACGCGGGTGTGGGCGGATGCCGTCACGGCGGCGCTAGGCGCGGCATCCGAGTCGTTCGTGCTCGATCTGCGATCCGAGGCGTACGTCGCGCTCGGCCCGCTTCCGGCATCGCTGCCCTCGGCCTACGTGCGGGTGGTCGCGGACGGTGCCGACGGCGCGGTCCGCGCGCTGAACCACTTCAACAAGCATGCCAAGGGCGCGCTGGTGCGTGGTCTCGCGCTGGAGCGGCCCCGGATCGGTTCGCGCGGGGCGCTCGTGCGGTGGATGGATGCCGCCGGACTGCGGGTGCGCGACGGAGCGGGCGGCGAACTCGAACTGTTCGCCTGAGCCGTGCTCACCCGCCGCGGGCGACGCGCGGCGACGTGTGCGGCTCAATTCCTGTCCCGAGCCGGAGTCCATCGCTAGCATGTGACTCGGCGGGCACCCGCACCGTCGACGTCTGCTACATCCGTCTGTTCCGGAAAGGGACGCATATGTCCGACTACAACGACGGCAGCGGCCTGGCCGCCATCCTCGGGCTGCTGGCCGTCTTCTTCGTCATCCTCCTGCCGCTCCTGATCGTGTTCTACGTCCTGGGTTCCTGGTTCCTCATGAAGGTGTTCCAGAAGGCCGGGGTGCAGGGCGGCTGGCGAGCCTGGGTGCCGGTGTACAACCTGATGGTCTTCTCCAAGCTGGGCGATCTGAGTCCATGGCTGATCCTCTACGCGATCGGCGGCTCGATCGTCCTGGGCTGGATCCCCGGGGTCGGTGGCTTCCTCAGCACGATTCTCAACCTGGCAGCTGCCGCCATCAGCCTGCTGGCAGCGTGGCGGGTCGGGCTGAAGCTGCAGAAGGGGCCCGTCTGGGTCGTGCTCTACTTCTTCCTGTCCCTCGTCTGGCTCGGCATCAACGCCTTCGATCGCTCCCGCTGGAACCCGGCCGTGCCGGCCGCGCCGTGGGCCGGCAACAGCTTCCTGGCCGACCGCACCGACTGGCCGGGCGTCCCGAGCCAGCTGCCGGTCGCGGGCTACGCGGCCGCGCCGCCCGCCGCGGCCTACCCGCCGCCCGCCGGCTACGACGCCCCGCCCGTGGGGTACCAGCCCCCGCCCGCGGGTTACGAGGCACCGCCCGCCGGGTACCAGGGTGCCCCGCAGCCCCCGGCCGGCTACACGCCGC